>JBKPHO010000397.1:0-16778 GCA_046729915.1 Actinomycetota bacterium
CTTCACCACGTTTCCCGGCGAGATCTTCCAGGCCCCGCGCAGCTGGGTCGAGCAGTCGTACCCCAACCTCACCTACTACAACAAGGGCGACAAGGGCGGGCACTTCGCGGCCTGGGAAGAGCCGGAGCTCTTTTCCGACGAAGTGCGAGCCGCGTTCAGGTCACTGCGTTGAACGTCGACGCTGATCAATACGCCGACAACGGGTCGAGCTCATGAGCTCCGTCGACACAGCGGTTCAGCCCGCCGTCGCGCGCGACCAGGCGCGTGCGCTCTTCGGCCAGACGATGGGGCTCGTGGCGGTCACCGCGGGCCTGTTCGCGCTCGGTGCCTATCTCGGGCGCGATCTCTCCTACGGCTGGGGGATCGGCGCGTACATCGCGAGCTTCGCCGTGCTGATCGGCCTCAATGTCGCGGCATCCCGCTCCGAGCAGCTCGCGATCGGGCTGCTGTTCGGCTTCGGCGTCCTGATCGGGTTGGGGACCGCGCCGACGATCGCCCACTACGCCTCGACGAACCCGCAATCGGTCTGGCAGGCGGGCGGGGCGACCGCGCTCTTCATCGCCGGCTTCGGGACGGCCGGTTACGCCACGCGCCGCGATCTCTCCGGGCTCGCCCGGGTGTGCTTCTGGGCGCTCCTCGCGCTGATCGCCTTCGGGATCGTGAGCATCTTCGTGCAGATCCCGAACGGCGCGCTGATTTACTCGATCGGCGGCCTGGTGATCTTCGCCGGGTTCACGCTGTACGACTTCCAGCGTCTGCGGCGGACCCAGGACATGCGTGCCGCGCCCCTGCTCGCCGCTTCGATCTTCCTCGACGTCCTCAACGTCTTCCTGCTCCTGCTCTCGCTGTTCAATCGCGACTAGTCGGAGGTCATCCATGTCTACAGCCGAGCCCGGAACCCAGCAGCCACCAGGGCTCAAGCGCACCGATCTCGAGCAGCACGATCTCAGCGCCCCCCGGGCGCGAGGTCGTCCAGAACCGCGTCGAGATCGCCCCGGAGGCGCCGCCCATCAGGCACAAGCATCCGGGGGAAGAGATCATCTACGTCCTCGAAGGGTCGCTCGAGTACCAAGTCGACGGGGAACCGCCGACGACGGTCGAGGCCGGCGACGTCTTCTTCGTCGCGGCCGAGACGCCCCACGCGGTGAGGAACGTCGGCAGCGGGAACGCGGCGGAGCTCGCCACGTCGTCGAGAAAGGAAAGCCGCTCGTCGTTGTAGTCGACTGAGAGCCAAGGAACGAAAGGAACGCACATGTCTGAGGCAACCACCGCCGGATCTCCCACGGTCGTACTGGTGCACGGCGCGTTCGCCGATGCTTCGAGCTGGAACGGTGTCATCGAGCGACTGCAGGCAAAGGGCATGAACGTGACTGCACCGGCGAATCCGCTCCGTGGAATCTCCACCGACTCCGCCTACATCGCCGGCGTGTTCGAGGAGACGCCGGGGCCCGTCGTTGCCGTCGGCCACTCGTACGGCGGCGCGGTGATCACGAATGCCGCAGCGAACGCGGAGAACGTCGTCGGCCTCGTCTACGTCGCCGCCTTCGCAACCGACGAGGGCGAGGTCCTCGGCGAGGTCGAAGGCGGTTCGAAGGACAGCGTCCTGAACAGCGCCCTCGTCCCCCACCATTTCCCGGCGGTGAACGGCGGGTCGGCCGTGGAGTTCGCGATCGATCCCGCGAAGTTCCACGACGCCTTCGCGGCCGACCTGCCCGCCGAGGAGACCGCAGTGATGGCCGCTACCCAACGGCCTGTCGCGGAGTCGGCGTTCTCCGAGCCCGGGGGACCACCTGCCTGGAAGAGCTTGCCGTCGTGGGCCGTCGTCGCGACCGGCGACAAGGCGGCCGGCACCGATGTCACCCGCTCGATGGCGGAGCGAGCCGGCGCGACGATCACCGAGGTCGACGGCTCCCACGTGATCATGGTCTCGCAGCCTCAGGCCGTGACCGACGTGATCCTGGGGGCTGTCGCGAAGGTGGGATCGTGATCGACACCGTCCAGCAGATCGACGCCGGCCTCCTGAATGTCGGCTACCTCGAGGCCGGCCCCACCGACGGTCCCGCGGTCCTGCTCCTGCACGGGTGGCCCTACGACGTCCACGCCTTCGAAGAGGTGACCCCTCGGTTGGCCTCAGCGGGCTACAGGGTGATCGTTCCCTACCTGCGGGGATACGCATCGACGCGTTTTCTCTCCGACGAGACGATGCGGAACGGCCAGCAGTCCGCGGTCGCCCACGACGCGATTGCGTTGCTGGACGCGCTCGGGATCGAGCAGGCGATCGTCGCGGGCTTCGACTGGGGAGCGCGGACAGCCGTCATCCTCGCGGCGCTCTGGCCCGAGCGCTGCACCGGGCTCGTCTCGGTCAGCGGCTACATCGTCACGAACCTCGAGGCGAACCAGCAGCCGCTGCCGCCGAAGGCCGAGCTGTGGTGGTGGTACCAGTACTACTTCGCCACCGAGCGAGGGCGGCGCGGCTACGAGCAGTACAGGCGCGACTTCAACAGGCTGATCTGGGAGCTCGCCTCGCCGAAGTGGGACTTCGACGACGCCACCTTCGAGCGCACCGCGGCGTCGTTCGACAACCCGGATCACGTCGACATCGTCATCCACAACTACCGTTGGCGCCTGCGCCTGGCGGAGGGCGAGCCGCAATACGACGAGCTCGAGAGGAAGCTCTCCGAGCGTCCCGTGATCGGCGTGCCGACGATCACGATCGCCAGCGACTTCGACGGGCCTGCCGCGGACGGACGAGCCTATGCCGACAGGTTCTCGGGCCCGTACTCGCACCGTGTGCTCGACGGCATCGGGCACAACGTCCCCCAGGAGGCCCCGGAGGCATTCGCGGATGCCATCCTCGAGGTGGGAGGAGGCTTGACGTGACCCTGTTCAGCCGGCACCGCAGCGAAGAGTTGGCCGTCGAAGGCCACCTGCCCGGCTTCGACGGGGCGACCGGCTGGCTCAACTCGCCGCCGCTCACCGCGGAGGGCCTCCGCGGGAAGGTCGTGCTCGTCGACTTCTGGACCTACACCTGCATCAACTGGCTCCGTACGCTCGGCTACGTCCGCGCGTGGGCCGAGAAGTACCAGGAGCACGGGCTGGTCGTGGTCGGCGTCCACACGCCCGAGTTCCCGTTCGAGAAGGACGTCGACAACGTGCGCCAGGCCGTGGAGGACATGGCCGTGGAGTATCCGGTCGCGCTCGACCCCGACTACGCGGTCTGGCGCGCGTTCGCCAATAACTACTGGCCGGCCGCCTACTTCGCCGACGCGGAGGGACGCATCCGCCACCACCAGTTCGGCGAAGGCGGCTACGAAGATTGCGAGCGGGTCATCCAGCGGCTGCTGAGCGAGGCGGGACGTGAGGGCGTCGGCGCCGACCTCGTCTTCGTCGCTCCCGAAGGTTTCGAAGCCCAGGCCGACTGGGACAACTTGCAGACGCCCGAGACGTACCTCGGCTACGAGCAGGCGCAGAACTTCGCGTCTCCTGATCCGGCGTTCGACGAGCCTCGCACCTACGAAGTGCCGGATCCGTTGAAGCCCAACCACTGGGCCCTGTCCGGGGACTGGACGATCCAGAGGGGTGCCAGCGTGCTGAACCGAGCCGATGGGCTAATTGCGTTCCGCTTCCATGCCCGCGACGTCCATCTCGTCATTGGGCCGCCCACGAAAGGCGAATCCGTGCCGTTCCGCGTGCTCCTCGACGGAGAGCCGCCCGGCGACGCACACGGCCTCGACGTCGACGAGCAGGGCCACGGAACCGTGGCCCAACCGCGGCTCTATCAGCTGATTCGCCAGCCGGGATCCATCAGCGACCGCACGTTCGAGATCGCGTTCCTCAGGCCCGGCGTCGAGGCCTACGCCTTCACTTTCGGCTAGGGCTCGATCGAGCTCGACTGGGGCCGATGACTTCTGCGTCGCAGCCAGGTCCTACTCATCGACAACGGAGACGCCCCTCCACGAACGGAGAAGACCATGCACGCGGCACTCGTGAACTTGACGATCGCCTCGGACCAGGCGCCGGCGGCAGCCAACGCTCTCACTCATGACATCCTGCCAGCGATCCGTTCGGCTCCCGGCTTCGTCGCGGGCTATTGGCTAGAGCCCGTCGATGGCCACGGCTTCTCGTTCGTCGTGTTCGAGACCGAGGAGCAGGCACGGCGATCAGCCCCGCCGGCCAGCAACTGGGCAGCCCCCGGCGTCAGCATCAACGATGTCGACTTCCGGCGAGTGGCTGCCAGCGCATAGAACTCGATCAGGATGAGCGTCGAAGCCTCCTGAAGCAGACGAGGCAGCAGCCGGAGTGCGAGGAAGGCTTCGTGGATCTCGGCGCGGCGGTCGTGCCCGTGACCGACCACAGGAGCGGGATCCCGTTCGCGTCGACCAGGAGATGGTGCTTCGACCCTGATCTGGCTCTATCAACCGGGCCCGTGCCCGTCCCGGAGCCCCCTTTTCGCCTGCGCGTGGCTCGAGTCGGCCACCCACGGCGCAACGGCCATCGGCACCCCTCCCAGCTTGACGACAGACGCCGACCGCCTTCGTCGTCAGGGAGCGGGCCCCTTCGTTCCGATTCGAGTTCTTAGGCCGCGGAAGCCTCGGCGTCCGAGCCGAGCTGCTTCTGCCACCACTCGGACTCGCGCCGCTGGATCTCGGTTTGCGCCTTCGCCACGTACGCGGCCAGCTCTCGTTCCTGGACGGCCAGCCGCGCCTCGAGCTCGGCTAGCTCGCGCTCGCGCTGCTCGAGCTTGTCGCCGCGGATCTCGACGTCCGCTTCGAGCGACGCCTCGCGCAGGTCGAGCTCGGACTCCCGCTCGTCGAGCTCCTTCAGCCTGTCGTGGAGGGTCTCCTCCAGCGCGCTCAGGCGCTGCTCGCGGCGGTCGGTGCGCTTCTTCTGCGAGTCGGCGACGGTTTCGAAGTTGGCGACCTCGTTCTCACGGGCGGCGAGCTCCCGCTCCCGCTGCTCGAGGCGCGCCATCCACTCGTCGAGGTCGCGCCCGCGGTTCGCGTCGCGCTCGGCGTGGGCGATCGAGGCCTGGAGCCGGTTCAGCTCCGCCTCGCGGGCGGCCAGGTCGAACTCGCGGCGGTCGAGCTCGGCGCCGCGGGCGACCGCCTCGCGCGCGGCCTTGCCCTTCTCGGTGAGCTCGCGCTCGAGGCGCTCGGCGTCGTCGCGCAGCTTCTCCTGCTTGAGCAGCAGGTCCGCCTCGCGCTCGCCGATCGCCTCGTCGCGTGCGGCGACGCGGGCGGCCTGCTTCTTCAGGTCGGTCTCGCGCGCCGAGAGCTTGCGCTCGCGCTCGGAGAGCTCCTTGTCGCGCGTCCGCCACTCGTTCTCGCGCTTCTCGAGCGCGCGCTCGCGGCCGTCGAGCCTGGCGGTGGCCGCCTGCTCCCGCGTGGCCACCTCGCTCTCCTTCCTCGCGAGCTTCCGCTCGCGATCGTCCAGGGCCGAGCGCGCCTTCGTGAGCTCGCCCGCGGCCTTCTGGCGCTGGCGGTCCGCGCCTTGCAGCTCGCGAAGCCGCGCCTCGGCGGCCTCCTGCTGCTCGGCCGCGAGCGCCTGCTCCGCTGCCAGCTCGGCCTGGAGGTTCGCGACGCGCGCATGCTCGGCCTCGATCACCTCGCGCTGGTCGCGCACGCGACGCTCTCGCTCCTCGAGCTGGACCTCGAACTCCGCGAGCTTGGCCTCGCGTTGGTCGAGCGTCGCGGCGCGGTGCACGAGCTCCTTCTCCGACCCGACGTTGCGGTCGTAGGCCTGTGAGCGCTCCTGGAGCTGCTCGCGCAGCGTCGCCTCGCGGGCGTGCGCGGCCTCGATCTCGGCCCGTAGCGCCTCCAGATCCGGGCTCAGGCCTGCGTCGAGCCCGTCCGCCGGCCTCGCCGTCAGTTCGAAGCGGAGCTCGACGTTTGTCGGTCCCTGCGCCTCGCCTTGCGTTTCCTCACCCTCCCGCCGGCGCTGCAGCTGTGCGCGCAGGCCCGTGCCGAACCCCTTTTCGGTCTCGGCCCCCTGGTTCTCGGGTGTGTCGGACATCGTCGCCTCCGCTTTCGGGTCAGAAGATCTTCGAGATGTTGAGGAACGCCGGCCCGAGGATCACGAGGAACATGGCCGGGAAGATGAAGAGCACGGTTGGGAAGAGCATCTTGATCGGAGCCTTCATCGCCTTCTCCTCGGCCGCGGCCTGGCGCTTGAGCCGGCTGTCGGTGGCCTGCACGCGCAGGATCCGGCCGAGGGAGATGCCGAGCTGGTCGGCCTGGATAATCGAGCGCACGAAGCTCGAGAGCTCCGGCGTGCCCGTGCGTTCGGAGAGCTTCTTGAGCGCGTCCTGCCGCGACTCGCCGATTCGGATCTCGCTCAGGGTGAGCGCGAACTCCTCCGCCAGCGGCCCCTCCATATGCTCGGTCAGCTTCGAGATCGCGCCGTCGAACCCGAGGCCCGCCTCGACGCTGACCGCCATCAGGTCGAGCGCGTCCGGAAGCTCGGCGCGGATCCGGTCCTTGCGCTGGCGCGCCTTCGCGGAAACGGCGAAGTCCGGGGCGATGAAGCCGACACCGGCGAGCGCGACCGCGAAGAAGATCACGCCGCCCGCGCCGATCGCCGCGCCGGCGAAGACGGCGCCGAGCAGGAGGCCGCCGAGAGCGAGCGCCGACTTGAGCGCGAGGAACGTCGTCGGCGCGATCGACCGCCCGAGACCTGCGGCCAGCAGCCTCGCGCTCACGCCGTCGGTGGTCGTGCGCGGGTGCAGCCTCAGCGTCCAACGGGCAAGCCGCTCGCCCGTGGGCATCAGCACGCGCTCCTTGAAGGGGAGCTGCTGGTCCCCGCGGGCGGTCCGGACCTTGCCGTAGGTCGCGGCCCGCCGCACCGAGGTCCGCCGCTCCCGTGCGGGCAACGTGACGGCGTCGCCGAGCAGGTACGCGGCCCCGGCGAGGCAGAGAGCTCCGAGCACGATGAACACGAACACTGGCAACTACCCCCGGAAGGAGACGAGCTTTTTCAGGATCAGCGACCCGAAGGCCATCATCACGAGGCCGACAATGATCAGCGTGTGGCCCGTGGAGGTGGCGTACAGCGGGTGCATGTACGACGGGTTGAGCAGCGTGAGCGCAAAGGCGACGAAGAACGGCAGCCCCACGAGCACGTATGCGGACGCACGGCCCATTGCGGTCAGCCCTTTGATCTTGCGTGCGAACTGCTGCCGCTGGCGGACGGTATCGGCGACCATGTCGAAGAGGCCGGCGAGGCTGCCGCCGACCTGGCGCTGGATCGTCACGGCCGTGATCACGAAGGCGAAGTTCTTCGAGCCGATCCGCTCGGCGGTCGCGGCGAGGGCCTCGTCCATCGGCCGCCCGAGCCGCGTGTCGGTGATCACGCGGCCGAGCTCCTTGCTCGCCGGCTCCTGGCCCTCGTCGACCACGGTCTGGATTCCCTGCTTGAAGCTGTGTCCCGCCTTGAGGGAGGCGGCGAGCGTGACGAGCAGGTCGGGCAGCTGGTTCTCGAAGGCGTTCATCCGCCGCCTGGCCTTGAAGCTGACCCAGGAGTACGGAATCGCTGCGCCGATCCCGAGCGCGATCAGGATGCCGAGCGAGGAGCGTCCCGTCAGCGCGGCGAGGAGAGCGACGACGAACCCGCAGCCGACGATCATGTACGCGAACTCGACGGTGCGCAGCGGCAGGTCGGCCCGCTCGAGCTTGCGCTGGAGCATGAGCCAGACCCGGCGGTGCCCGAACGCCTGCTCGGTCGCGCGGAAGAGTCCCGCCAGCGCCGCCAGCCGCTCGCCCTTCTCGCGCTTCTGCGACTTCCGCTGGCCGCCCTCGACGTGCGGGGCGAGCCGCGACTTCACCCACGAGCCCTTCGCAGAGGCGAAGAGGAACCCGCACGCGGTGAGCACGAGGAACGCGACGAGCAACGTCAGGACGAGCGCGCCGACCGGCGAGTAGAGCGGGGAGGGCAGCTCGCTGCCGTTGCCGGGCGCCCGGCTCTCGCCCGGGATCGTCAGGTCGGTGGACGCTGCACCCTCGGGGTTCAACGCGACCCGCAGGTGCAGCCGCTCACCGGGGCGTGCAGCCGTGACGTACTCGATCCGCCACGTGCGCTTGAGCTCGTTCGCGATCGAGGAGTAGACGGCCGAGAGCCCCGAGCTCGTCACCGCGGACTTGAAGGTGCCGCCGGTCTCCTTCGCCATCCTCCGCAGCGGCGCGGTGGCGGCGTCGCTGCCGCCGATGGCGATCGGGTAGACGAGCGTGCCGGTGTCGTGCGCGGTGGCGAGCGCCTGGTTCAACGAGACCTCGCTCGACACGTCCTTGCCGTCCGTGAGCAGCACGACCACGCGGGCGCGGCCCTGCTCTGCGCGGAGCACGCTCGCGGACAGCTGGAGCGCGTCGTCCAGCGCCGTGCCGTTCCTGCGGTCGACCGACAGCACGCGCAGGGCGTCGTCGGCGTCGACCGTCGAGGAGGAGAAGGGGGTCAGCTGCACCGCGCGCGAGCCGAACGCGACCACGGAGACGCGGTCGGAGCGGGCCTTCGTGCCGACGAACGCCCTGGCGGCAGCGAGCGCGTCGTCGAGCTTGGCGCCGGCCATCGAGCGAGAGCGGTCGATCGCTACCACCACGCTCTTGGTGGAGGCGAGGTTCACCGCCTGCAGGCCGACGACGCGCCGGCCGTTCTCGGTCAGCGTCGGCGGTGCGTCGGCCGCTACCGGCGCGACGAGCGTGGCGCGGACGGTCGGATAGCCGCTCGTGTCGACGGCACGGAGGCTCAGCGCGGCCTCGGCCGCGACCGGAGCCGCCAAGGCGGCGACGACGGCGGCGATGAGGGCTCGGCCGGTCGGGCGGCCGCTCATTCGAAGCCGCCGTAGCTCGCGGCCGCGAAGTTCGGCCGATAAGTCGAGCTCTCCCCGAAGAAGGCCGGCGGGAGGAGCACCCCGTTGGCGGCCATCTTCTCGAGGAAGTGCGGCTTGAGACCGGTGCACTCCAGCTCGCCGAGCAGCCGCACGGGCTTCCCGCCGCCGGTCTCGTCCTCCTCGGGCGGCTTGGCCACGTACACGTCCTGGAGCGTGATCACGTCGGACTCCATCCGCAGCACCTCGGTGATGTGCGTGATGCGGCGGGAGCCGTCGACGAGGCGCGCGATCTGCACGAGCAGGTCGAACGCGCTCGAGATCTGCTCGCGGATGGCGCGGTGCGGCAGCTCCACCCCGGCGGTCATCACGAGCGTCTCGAGCCGCGACAGCGCGTCGCGCGGGGAGTTCGCGTGGATCGTGGTCAGCGAGCCCTCGTGGCCCGTGTTCATCGCCTGGAGCATGTCCAGGGTCTCCGGGCCGCGGACCTCGCCGACGATGATCCGGTCGGGGCGCATGCGCAGGGCGTTGCGGACGAGCTCGCGGATCCGGATCTCGCCCTCGCCCTCGATGTTCGGCGGGCGCGCCTCGAGCGTGATCACGTGCTCCTGCTGGAGCTGCAGCTCGGCGGCGTCCTCGATCGTGACGATGCGCTCGTCGTTCGGCACGAAGGCTGAGAGCGCGTTCAGGGTCGTCGTCTTACCGGTGCCGGTGCCGCCGGAGATCAGCATGTTCAGCTTTCCGCGCACGCACGCCGACAGGAACTGCGCCGCCTCGGGCGTCGTCGTTCCGAAGGCGATGAGGTCGTCCATCGTGTACGGGTCGCGCGAGAACTTCCGGATCGTGAGCGTCGGCCCGCGCAGCGAGAGCGGAGGGATGATCGCGTTGACGCGGCTTCCGTCCGGCAGGCGGGCGTCGACCATGGGCGAGGCCTCGTCGACGCGGCGGCCGACCTGCGACACGATCTTGTCGATGATGCGCAGCAGGTGGCCGTTGTCGACGAAGGTGGCGTCGGCGACCTCGATCTTGCCCTTGCGCTCGACGTAGACGCGGTCGTAGTTGTTCACCATCACCTCGGTGACGGAGTCGTCGCGCAGCAGCGGCTCGAGCGGGCCGTAACCGAGGATGTCGTCGGTGATCTCGCGCGTGACCTGCCGCCGCTCCTCGCGGGTCAGCGGCGTACGGTCGAGCGCGAGCTGCTCGGTGACGACGCGGAGAACCTTCTCGGCGAGGTCGTCGGCCGAGCCCTCCTGCGTCTGCCCGGCCGCGAACAGCTGCGGGCCGAGCTTCGCGATGCAGGCGTGGTGGATGCGGCCCTTGAGCTCCGCGTACGGGTCGGGCCGGCGCTCCTGCGGCTCCGACTGACTCCCTGAGAGGACGTCGAGCTCGGGACCGTGGCCGTTGGAGGAGCCGTTCTGCCGGTGGAGTCGGTCGTGAAGTCCCACGGCGCTAGGCCCTCGCCAGGGTCGCCATGAAGCTCTTCTTCTGCTTCGCCACGGCCTGGGCTGCGACGAGCTGCTTGGCCATCGCGCGGACCGCCCTCGAGAACTCCGCCTTCGGATCGGCGACCACGGCCGGGTTCCCGCGGTTGACCGCGAGCGGCACGGTGCGGTCGCTCGGGACCTCGAAGTCGATCTTGCGCTCGAGCGCGGCCTCGACCTCCTTCGGCTTCATCCCGACCTTGGAGTTGGCGCGGTTGAGCACCAGCTTGATGCGGTCGGGCGGGAACGAGAGCAGCTCGAGGGTCTGCAGGCTGAGCCGCACGTTCTTCAGCGTCGGCACGTCAAGGCCGCAGAGGAGCAGCAGCTCGTCGGTGCGGTCGAGGGTGGCCAGCATCGGCCCGTGGAAGAACGGAGACGTGTCGACGACGATCACGTCGTACGACTCGCGCCCGACCTCGAGCAGCCGCGCCAGCTTCGTCTCGGTCACGAGCTCCGCGTCCTCCGGGCGCAGCGGCGCCGGGAGGATCTCGAGCCCGGAGGCGTGACGGGTGGTGTAGCCGGCGAGCTTCTCGGAGTCGAGCTCGCCCGGAGCCGTGACGAGGTCGTAGATCGTCTTCTCCGGCTCGATCCCGAGCATGATCGCCGCGTCGCCGAACTGCAGGTCGAGGTCGAGCAGCAGCGCCCGCTTGCCCCAGTGCTTGGCGAGCGAGGCACCGAGGTTCGTCGCGGTCACGGTCTTGCCCGTGCCGCCCTTCGGCGAGAAGACGGTCACGAGGCGGCCGTGGCGCCGCTGGTCGCCCGTCAGTCGCTTGCCGACGTGCCCCGCCTTGCGGATCGCGAAGACGACGTTGTCCGTCAGCTGCGGAAGCAAGAGGACGTCGGCGACGTCGTGCTCCAGCGCCTCTTCCAGCAGCGCGGGGGAGCCGTTCGAGGCGAGCAGGATCAGCGGTGCCCGCGTGTACTCGCGGATCGCCGCCAGCTCGTTGACCGGCAGGCTCGGCGCACGGGTCGCATGGAGCACGACCTGGAGGTGCCCGCCGGTCAGCGTCGGCGCGGCCTCGGCGACCTGCGTTGCGGAGCCGACGAGCTCGACCTCCGGATGCGCGGCGAGCGCTTCCCGCACGTCCGGCAGCCCGTCACAGTCGCCCGTGAGGTAGATGCGGTTGGGGGTCTTGCTTGCGAATTCGTTGCCGTTACTGCTCATCGAGCTCCTCCTACCGTCCGAGCGCCCGTCGCTGGGCGGCGCTCAGGCCTCCCGTGAGGACGCTCTCGAAGCTGTCGAGGTGGTCGGGGCTGTCGGCGTCGTGCGTCACCGGCCGGAGCTCGAGGTGCCAGCGCGTCGCGCCCTCGCCGGCCGCGTTCGCGAGCATGTACTGGATCTTCTGAGCCTGGTTGTCGGTGAGCGCCAGCATCACCGCGAAGTTCGAGCTCGCGGCGCCGGTCAGCTTGCTCCCGGGCGGCGGAGCGGCGGGAGCCTGGAGCACCTTCAGGTCGCGCACGAGGACGCGGCTGAAGTACACCTCCTGGTTTCCGGGCCGCTTGAGGACGGCAACGAAGTCGACGGTGTCGCCGTCCTTGAGCGTGCCCGCGAGCAGCTGGTTCTGGTCGCCCTCGAGCGAGACGGCGCGCAGCGTGCCGCTCAGCTGCGCCCGGACGCCCACGTGCGTCCGCGAGCTGAAGCGGCGATTCGTGACCTGCTCGCCCTCCAGCGTCGGCTGCGTGGCAACGAGCCCTGCGAGGTCGTCGGAGCTGGAGATGGCGCCTGGGACGACGCTCCGCCGCGGGACCTCGACCGGCGAGAGCAGGCCGGCCACGTCCGCGCCGCTCGTCCCCTCCTTGATGTCCTTCTTCGCGACGAGCACCGTCACGTGGTCCTCGCCGCGCTGAACGTGCCGCTTGTAGCTCGTGACGTAGAAGCTCGTGAGCAAAGCGGCCACAGCCGCGAGCGCGACCGCGATACCGATGTTCCTGACGCGATATGTCATTGCAGTGACTCTCTCTCCTGGGTGAGGGGGATTAGCCGACGAGCTCGACTTTCTTGACGCCGAAGTACGGCTTGCCGCCGCCGGTGGCCTGGACGCCCTGCGCGGTGTAGGTCGTGAAGTGGCCCGTCAACGTGCCGTGGCTGCCGCTCGCGTCGTACGAGGTGATGACGAAGCCGACCCAGCCGATGATGTCGTACTTGGCGTTCGAGCCCGGCCCGGTCAGCAGGCGGTAAACGGGGAAGAGGACTTCCTTGCCTAGCACGGCGTCGAGCGAGGCGAGGAACTGCGAGTTGTTGAAGTTCGCGGACGGAGCGGAGTAATAGGTCCCGAGCGGCAGCTCGTCCTGGTAGCCGTTGAGCAGCCAGTCGGCGAGCGTGCTCGCTCCGACGTCGCCGGTCGGGTCGCCGTAGTTCAGGTTGACCAGGCCGAACGCGCCGGAGCCGTTGCCGCCGCCCTTCTGGTGCAGGTCCTCGAGATCGAGCGTCGTCGTGTTCACGAAGTCCGGGTTGCACGTCGGGTTAGACGAGGGGCCGGTGCAGTTGAGCAGCGGGTGCTTGTAGTGGACCGTGATCGGCGCGACGTACTTCACGGAAGAGACGCCCTCCGAGCGGGCGACCGCGGTCGCGCCGACGGTGACCGACTCGACGCCGAAAAGCTTCGAGAAGAACCCGGGCGCTGGGCGCTGGACGCTCACGGTGATGGTGTCGTTGCTGACGATCTTGGCCGAGATCGAGACCGCACCCGAGCCGAGGCCGCCGTTCTTCGTCGCGTAGTCCTGGGCAAGCGTCTTCGCCTGACCGGCGTTTTCGGGCAGGGCCTGCGCGCCGGCCAGTGCAGCCGCGTCGGCCGTCGACTGCGCGGCCCGGTCGACGCGGTACCAGGAGCCGATGTCCAGGACGAGCGCCGCCATGCCCAGCAGCACCACGAGGAACACCAGCGTCAGCACCGTCGCTTGGGCGTCTTCGCGTCTCGCGTTCATTCCACTCGCTCCAGGGTCGTGCTCGAGATGCGTCCGGACTTCACGACCATCCCGAGAAGGCTGATCTCGTAGGGGTAGGTGGCAGTCACGGTCACGTCCGCGCCGGGCTGCCATGTCGAGCTGCACGAGGCGTCGAGGTCGGATTGCTGGAGGTCCTTCGCCGAGCTCCTGATCGCCGCGGTGCACGTGCCGGAAGGATTCGGCGCCTTCCCCGACACCGCGGCCTTGCGCGCGCCCGCACGCGTCGCATCCGTGAGCGTGACGTAGTTGTTGAAGGCAATACCGAACTGGATCACCGCGAACAGCAGCAGCGCGAGGACCGGCAACGCGAGCGCGAATTCGGTCAGCGACTGACCCTGCTCAGATCCAAGGTCGATTTTGCGGCGGTTCGGCTTTGTCACGGGAGCTCTTTCTGTGTCTGATTTGGTAGGAGTGGGCCCCTTCTCGCGAAGGGACCCCCTACCGGAGAAACTGCGGTCTTACTGGCCGGGCAGGATGTCGGCAACGCTCTGGATCGCGTTCTGGACACCCGTGGAGAGGGCCGTGATCGCACCAATCACGAGCAGCGTGACCACGGCGAGAACCACGCCGTACTCCGCCATCGTCTGGCCCTCCTCGCGCCTGCGCAGCGAGTCGGCGGCGATCTGCACGAAGGTGAAGAGCTTCAGCATTTATGTCACCTCCCTTCTCTCATCGATGCGCACGCGGTCGCGCGCGAATTTCCGGAGGGAAAACCGGAAGGCCGGTCGAAACGGGGTGGTGGAAGAGCCGCTTGATCGTGCTGGCGATGCGCTTGGTCACGCCGGGGAGACCTCCGAAGTGTTCTCGGCGTGGCCGCGCCGCCTGTTGCTCAATTGCGGCGATCATCGATCCGAACGAGCCCGTTGCTCATCCCCCGCTGGAGTGATCTGCAGCGGACATCCCTGCATTGGGGGACGGGCCCCCGAAGCGGCGGCTCGATAGTCGTCTCAGTCCGTACGGCCCGCGGATGTCACCAACCGAGATCCGCGCCGAGGTGGCGGCCCACCGGCGCCCGACGAACGGGAGCTAGGCAATGCCACGACGGAAATCCCTGATCAGGCGGTTCCTCCACCACCTTCTGCTCATCTCGTTCGCGAGGACGATCCTCACCGTGCTCGGACGCGGTCGCGCCTGGGACGAGTGGGACGAGGGGAAGGTCGAGCCGCAGCCCGTGCAGCCGCGCAAGCGCCGCTTCGGGCAGGCGTTGTCCTTCAGCGCCCTCTTCTTCGCCGGCCTCGCCCTCTCCGCGGGCGCGGGGAACAGCGTCCAGGCGCTGCTGGAGGAAGATGGCACGACGACGCCCGCGCCCGCGGACGGCGCCACGGGGCCGACGGGCCCGACCGGCCCGAAGGAGCCCGCCGCAGCGCAGCCGATGCGCGTCGCGGTGGAGCAGCAGGCTGCCCCGGCGCGGCCGGTGGCTCCCGCCACGACGACCGTCGTGACCAGGACGGCCGTCCTCAGCTCCCGCCCGACCCATTCCTCGCTCGCCGCCCCGGCACCCTCGCAGGCGACCAAGAAGACCGCGACCGCCGCGACGACGCACGCCGCCCGGCCCTCGCGCGTGATGCGTACCCGGCCGAGCACGAAGGCAAGGCACAACGCGCCGAAGTCGCGGCGGAAGTCCCAGCCGGCCGCCAAGCCGCCGGCGCTGGATCCCGAGGCCAAGGACTACGCGGAGGCGACCGTCTGGCTGAACCAGGCCGCGCCCGACCCGACGCCACCGGCCGCGAGGCTCCGGCTCGGGTTCGCACGCGAGCTCGTGACGTTCTCCCGCCAGGCGCACGTCGACTGGGCGCTGGTGCTCGCCACGCTCCGCGCGTCAGGGCACTACGGCCGCGTGCCGGCCGGGCCGGCGAGGACGCGCAAGCTCGCGTTCCGGCTCTCCGGCCTCGGCGGCCGCGCGAACCCCTGGGCCGCGGCGCTCGCGTACTCGAGCGACACGGCGGTCGCCGACCGCGTCGTCGCCTTGCGCCACTACTACCGCGCCGTCGGGGTGGCGAGCCTCGTCCACGGCCTCGTCTCCCAGAAGGCCGACCTCCAGGACCGCGTCCTGCACAACCCGCGGCTGGCCATCTACGCGGGCGGGCGGCACGACGTCGCCTCCGGCCACGTGGACGTGCGCGTGCTCGCGCTGCTGCTCTACCTCGCGCAGTCCTACCGCGAGGTGACGGTCTCGTGCCTGATCAGCGGGCACCGGCTGTACGCGCGCCCCGGCGTCGTCTCGGCGCACATCTATGGGCGGGCGGTCGACATCGCCGCGCTGAACAACACCTCGATTACGGGGCACCAGCAGCCCGGCGGTCTCACCGAGCACGCCGTTCGCAGCATCCTGATGCTCCCGGGCGGGATGCTGCCCGCGCAGGTGATCTCGCTGCTCGGGCTAGGCGGGCCCTCCTTCCCGCTGGCCAACCACTATGACCACATCCACGTGGGCTACTAGTGCTCCTCCCGGCAACACCAGCCCGTCTCTCGCCCGCTATCACGCTGCGCCAGAGCCCTCCCTCGCCCTTGCGCAGGCGTCCAGCCTGCGCCGCGGCCGAGTGGGGACTCTGGCTTGGTGCTAGCTACCGAGAGCCAGACCGCTGTCACCGGAAGGAACACTGATGTCCTTGCCTCAGGTCGCACTGGCGAACGACGACGGCGACGTCGTCTGCGAGAGCTGTCTCCTTGCCGAGACGGCGTTCTCCCGCCTTCGCGGCCTCCTTGGCCGGAGCGGCCTCTCCTCGGGTGAGGGGATGCTGCTCCGGCCGGCGTCATCCATCCACACGGGCTTCATGCGGTTTGCGATCGATGCGGTCTTCCTCGACTCAGCCGGCCGCGTCGTGAAGGTCGCCGCCGACCTGCGCCCGTGGCGGATGGCTGCGTGCAGCGGGGCACGGGCCGTGCTCGAGCTTCCGGCCGGCGAGGCCGCGAGGCGCGGGCTCAGGCCCGGGGTCTCGCTGACGCAGGTCTGGCGGAGCACGCCCGGGGCTGCCTCGGCGCGCCCGCCCGCGCCTGCCTCGGCCCGCCAAAGCTGAACCGGCCGCCGGGCACTGTGGTATGAGAGGCGTATGGACGCCTCCGCCTCGGTGCTCGTGGTCGACGACGACGCCGATGTCCGCATGCTCTTGCGCGAGCTGCTGAGCAGGGCGGGGTATGCGGTCGGCGAGGCACCGGACGGACG
The DNA here is from genome assembly GCA_046729915.1 of Actinomycetota bacterium. GTDB lineage: Bacteria > Actinomycetota > Thermoleophilia > Gaiellales > Gaiellaceae > AC-32. The sequence continues at coordinate 16,406 of JBKPHO010000397.1, forward strand.
CGCGGCCCTGCGCGTGCTCTACGAAGAGCGCCCCGACCTGGTCGTGCTCGACGTCTCGATGCCCGGCCTCGACGGCTGGGGAACGCTGGAGCGGATCCGCGAGCTGAGCGACGTGCCGGTCGTGATGCTGAGCGCGCTCGGGGCAGAGCTCGAGAAGGTCCGTGCGCTCCGCGGCGGAGCCGACGATTACGTCACCAAGCCGTTCGGGCGGCAGGAGCTGCTCGCGCGCGTTGAATCCGTCCTGCGCCGCGCGCCGAGCCACGAGGTGCGGGACGCCTACGTCGACGGTCTGCTCGAAGTCGACTTCGCCCAGCGGCGCGTGACCGCCGCCGGCGGGCAGGAGGTCGAGCTGACGCCCCTCGAGTTCCGGCTC
>JBKPHO010000398.1:0-2719 GCA_046729915.1 Actinomycetota bacterium
GATACCGCGGCCACCGACGCGGCTGCCAAGACCGCGGTCCTGGCCGTGATGATCGTCCTGATCATGACCGTCTGGCTGATCGCGGGTGCATCTCTTGCTCCGATGCTCCGTGACCCGCAGCGAGCTCGCATCGTCAACGCTGCGCTCGCCGCAGCGCTCGTCGGCGCAACGGCGGCGGCCGTCCTTCATTGACTCCGCGGGCGGAGATGACCTCAGTCGGCGAGCAGCTGCGTGAATACTTCGACGATCATGGGGTCGGGTACCGGATCATCGCGCATGAGGCGGCCGCCTCGGCTGACGAATACCACGCCATCCTCGGCACGCGGTACGAGCAGATGCCGAAGGCGATCTTCCTCCGCTACCAGGGCAAGGAGCGGAAGGTGAAGGGTTCCAAAACTCCGATTCACGCCGGCGAACGCCTCGTTTTCCAGGAGAACCGTAGTTTTGAAACCCCTCAGCCGGTCGAGGACGATGGTGTACACGGCGCCGTCGCGCTCGACCCTCACTGCCACAGCGGCTCCCACAGCGCGCGGCTCTTCGGAATCTCGTCCACGAAGCGCACCGACTTCGGCACCTTATAGTCCCTCACATGGCGGTCACGCCCGACGCGGCGCGCTGGGAGCGGCTCTTCGCCGCACGCACGCGCGGCGAAGTCGGCGAGGGCATCGCCGAGGTGCTTTCGTTCCTCGGCCGACCGAACATCATTTCGTTCGCCGGCGGCTTCCCAGATCCGCGTACGTTTCCGAGCGAGCGCGCCTCCGCGCTGCTCCGAGAGTTCGCCCTCGCGGGCGAGGTGAGCGCCTTCCAGTACACGCCTACGCGCGGGCTGGCCGGTCCACTCGACGCGCTCGCCGGCAGGCTCGAAGCCTTGCAACGCCGCCGCCCGGCCGACGAGGAGCTGATGGTCACGAGCGGCGCGATCGAGGCGCTCGAGCTGGTCGGCAAGTCGTTCCTCGAGCGCGGTGACGTGGTGGTCGTCGAGGGCCCGACCTACCTTGGGGCGATCATGGCGTTCCGCAGCTTCGAGGCCGAAATCTTGGCCGTTCCGATGGACGACCACGGACTCGAGGTCGATGACCTGGAACGGCGTCTCTTCGAGGGGCTGCGCCCGAAGCTCGTCTACAGCATTCCCGATCACCAGAACCCGGCCGGGGTCAGCCTCTCAGGCGAGCGGCGCGCGCGGCTCGTCGAGCTCGGACGCCGTCACGGTTTCCTAATCGTCGAGGACGTCGCGTACCGCGAGCTGGGCTTCGAGGACGACGCGGCGCCGAGCCTGTGGAGCCTCGCGCCCGACGTGGTCATGCAGGCGGGCACGACTTCGAAGACGTTCTTTCCCGGTGTGCGACTCGGCTGGGCGGTTGGTCCGGCCGAGGTCTTGACACAACTCGTCTCGGCGAAGCAGAACACGGACCAGTGCGCGGGCGCGCTCGGCCAGCGGCTCTTCGAAGAGTACGTACGCCGCGGCTGGATCGACGAGCAGCTCGCGCAGTCGCGCTCGCTGTACCGGCGCAAGTGCGACCGGATACTGGCGGCGCTCGAGCGCGCCATGCCGGCCGGCGCGCGCTGGACCCGCCCGCGGGGCGGCTTCTTCACATGGCTAACGCTGCCGGAGGGCGAAGACGCCGCCGATCTCGCGAGGGAGGCGGTCGGCCGCGGCGTCGGCATCGTCCCCGGTTCGCTGTTCTTCCCGGACGGGAGGGGCGGCGATAACGTGCGCTTGTCGTTCAGCCTCGTCGACGAGACCCTGATCGACGAGGGCATCGAGCGGCTCGCATCACTCATGACGCCGTAGTTGGGGTCCGAGAGCGGTACGTGCAGGCATGCGAGCGGTAAGGCAACGATGTCGCGACCGCGTGGGGTACGTAAATCCTGTGGGGTGGGTAAATTCGATCGAATGCGCGACCGATTTGCAGGCCGAACCGGCTTCACGCACCCCACAGCCCTCAAGAGGCGCCGGGGTCGCTGCACTTCTTGCGCTCGTGGCCCTTCCTGACCTACCGCTGGCCTTTCACGAAGGTCCGAAGTTCGCTCGCAGTGGCGGCCGCATTTCGGGGAACCTCGGCTCAGAAGGGGCGGTCAACCGATCCAGGCATGGTGGAGGTGGTTCAAAGTCCTCTCATCTCATAGTTGCTCCTCTGGCAGGCTTCTCTCGACCCGCCAAACTCGTCAAGGGCAACAGCGGGTCCACACGATCGGCGGCGCGATAGGTGCGTGAGTTCGGAGCTACACCCGGTACCTGGCTTGTCCGCGGTTACGTGGACGCTGTCGAGCGGTTTCGGGAGCGAGCGGCTTTCGGAGCAGACAGCGCTCGTGATGTGTACCCGCCGCTGTTCGAGGCCCTGAACTGGGCTCACTCGCTGTGGGACACCTGGTTCCGGCTCGTCGAGCCGCAGGACCGACATCTCGACGGCCTTCGCTACGTGCGCGACCGTTGCCACCACCAGTTGGCGGCTGCCATCTACCCCGATGCCGCAGCACCCGGCGGCTGGCGTTGGTATGCCATCGGTCATCTTCCTGTCGAGGATGTTGGTCGCGGCCACGACCGGGAGGGCGCGAAGAACTACACCGAGCTCCTGGCACAAAGGCCGGTTCTCGAGACGCTCGAGATCGTCGAGCGACACTTCCGCTCGATTGTCCCCGAGCACGAGTTGTAGCAGCCGGATCTGTTTAGACGTTTTGCGCCTCGGTCCGCTGGATCGGGCTGTCGCAGCTTGGCGGA
>JBKPHO010000399.1:0-2962 GCA_046729915.1 Actinomycetota bacterium
CCCGCCGCGTAGGCCGCCGCGAAGAAGTCGGGATCCTCCTCGGGCCCGCGGCCCATATGCGAGAGCGGGAGCCCGGCGCACGCCTCTCGCCAACCCTCCGCCGTGTCAGCGACCACCGGTTCCCCCCGCACCAGCGCCAGCACGGCTTCCGTGTGGTGCGAGACGCCGCGATGCCGGGGTCGCTCGTCCGCGCCCGAGACGCGCGCGGCGACAACGGGAACGCCTCCGAGCGAGAGGGCGGCGTTTGCGGCCTCCGCGGCAGCCAGCCCACCGTGGCCGACACGTGTGCCGGTGCCGACGATGCCGGGGCCGATCGCGCAGACGGCGACGTCATGGCCGCGCCGCGCCCAACCGAGAGCCGACGCGACCGAGACGCACTGGACGTCGCCGTCGAAGCAGGGAGCTACGGCGGCGGTCGCCGCGACGAGCCCACGCTCCCTCAACGCACGCAGAGTGTCCGAGAGTGACACGGGCAGCGCTCCACCGGCGAGCTGCACGTACGCGACCCGCAGCCCATCCAGCGCCGCGCAGGCCGGAGCGACCTGGCTGTGCAGCGAGCAGCAGAGGACCGGCATGCCCTCGAGCTCGGCACCGGTCTCCCCCGCCTCCTCCACGTAGAGGCGAGCGTGCTGGAGCGGCGTGTACGGCAGAAGCATCACGTGAGCACCGTTCTCCGGCGCGAGCCCAAGACCCCGCGTCAGGTTCGCGTACAGGACGTCGAAGCCGCCCGAGCCCAGGCCGAGCTCTCGCGCCTGGACGTTCACGATCACCTCGTCGTCGAGCGCCACCGGCCCCGTCAAGGATGGGTACGCGACGCATTCGACGCCGTCGACGTCGAGCCGGACGAGCGCGTCCAGGCGCTCGCGAATCGCGGTGACGCGCCCGCGGCGGAGGCTAAGCGGCATTCTCGACCTCGCCGGCCGCCTCGACGAGAGCCAGCGTCACCTCCACCATCTCGTGGAGGTCGGCCACGGCGATCCGCTCGTCCGGGGTGTGGATGTCGGTCATGCCGTTCGCGAGGTTGACGCACTGCAGGCCGCGCTCGTTGAAGACGTTCGCGTCCGCCCCGCCGCCCGAGAGGATGTACGACGGCTGCCGCCCGACCCGCTCCAGCGCTTTCGCCGCCAGGCGCACCGCCACGTCGTCGCGCCGGAAGCGATAGCCGCGCGAGAGCCCGGAGACCTGCGTCTCCACCTCGCACTCCTCGAGGCTGGCCGCGAACGTGACGGTCTCGACCATCTCGCGCACGAGGTCGGCGAGCTTCCGCTCGTCGTGGCTTCGGGCCTCGGCCGCGAACCCGCACCACTCGGGAACGACGTTGCGCGCGGTCCCGCCTTCGATCCTGCCGACGTTCGCGGAGGTCTCGTCGTCCAGGCGGCCGCGCCGCAGATCGGCGATCGCACGCGCGGCCGCAGCGATCGCCGAGCGGCCCTCCTCGGGGTACATCCCGGCATGTGCGGCCCGGCCGTGGAAGCGCACGTCGAGCTTCTGCTGGTGCGGCGCGCCGAGGATCACCTCCCCGACAGGCCCCGCGTGGTCGTAGACGTAGCCGACCCGGGCGCGGAGGCGCGATTCGTCGAACGCGGCCGCCCCCAGCAGCCCGACCTCCTCCTTTGGCGTGAACAGCAGCTCCACGCCGGAATGCCGACGACCCTCGTCGACGAGCCGAGCCGCCGCCTCCAGCATCGCCGCGACCGCGGACTTGTCGTCCGCCCCGAGGATCGTGCCGGCGCCGTTTCGCACGATCTCGTCCTCTCCGACGACCGGCTCGATGGATGCCTCGGGCGGCACGGTGTCGAGATGGGCGCAGAAAAAGACCGGCGCCCCGCTCCCGCCCGTCGGCTCGAGCCGGCAGAGGATGTTGCCCATCGTCGAGCCGACCTTCGCGCCCGCGTCGTCCTCGTCGGCCTCCAGCCGCAGCGCCGCCAGGTAGTCGAGCACCAGGTCGGCGACGGCGCGTTCCTCCCCGGGCGGACTGGGCAGCGCCGCGAGCTCGAGGAAGAGCGAGAGCACATCGGGAGCCCAGCTCGGTCGCGTTGCGGCCACTAGGCGATCGTAGTCGCGCGCGCTAGATTGGATCGATGAGCTCGTCGGAACCCCTGGTGCAGAGCGTTTTGCTAGGGGAGGCCGTCGAGCACGCGCCGGTGGCGATCCTCGTGGCCGACGAGGAGATGCGCTACGTCGCGGCAAATGCGACCGCCTGCGAGCTGCTCGGCTACACGCGCGAGGAGCTGCTGACGCTGCGGCTGACGGATGTCGCGCGCTACCCGGAGGCCGAGGGCGAGTTCGAGGCGATGATGGCGACGGGAGAACTCGCCGGCCGCATGACGGTCGTGCGCAAGGACGGCACCAAGCTCAACCTCCGCCATCGCTCGAGCGAGACCAGCATCGCCGGGATCACGTACTACGTGGCAGTGCTCTGGCCCGAGGGCTAGCGCGCCGCGGTGACGGCCGTGCCTGCGCGCTCGCGTGAGCGGGCGAAGGCGGCACCGACGAAGTCCCGGAAGAGCGGCGCCGGCCGAGTCGGCCGCGACTTGAACTCCGGGTGGAACTGGCTCGCCACGAACCAGGGGTGGTCGCACAGCTCGACGATCTCGACCAGGCGCCCCTCCTGGAAGGTGCCAGAGACCACGAGCCCCGCCTCGACGAGCCGCGGCCGGAAGTGGTTGTTCACCTCGTAGCGGTGGCGGTGGCGCTCGTTGATGACGAGCTCGTTGTAGGCCGCCAGCGCGCGCGTGCCCTCGGCGAGCTCGACCGCCTGCGCACCGAGCCGCATCGTCCCGCCGAGGTCTTCGATCTCCTTTTGCTCCGGCAGCAGGTCGATCACCGGGTACGGAGTCTCGGGATCCATCTCCGTCGAATTGGCGCCCTCGAGCCCGACGACGTGGCGCGCGAACTCGGAGACCGCGACGTGCATCCCGAGGCAGATGCCGAGGTACGGGATCCCGCGCTCGCGAGCGAC
>JBKPHO010000400.1:0-25187 GCA_046729915.1 Actinomycetota bacterium
AGCTCGCTCGTGTAGGTTCGAGACCAGAGCGAAGGAGGGAGAGATGGCGCGAGTGGCGGTGCTGGGGACGGGATTATGGGAGCGCCGATGGCGCGCAACCTGCTGCGGGCCGGGGACGAGGTTCGCGCCTGGAACCGGACGCAGAACAAAGCAGAGGCTCTCGCGGACGAAGGAGCGGAGGTCGTGCGCACCCCGCCTGAGTGTGGTGCGCCGAGTTCGTGCTGACGATGCTCGCGGATGGCGAGGCGGTCGAGGAGACGATGATCGAGTCTCGCACGCTCGATGCGATCCCGGAGGACGCGGTCTGGATCCAGTCGGCCGACACGCTCGGCCTCGACCCGCAACGGTTCCTCGAGGCGATCTCCGGCGGCGGAAGCAATATGGAGTACGCCCACATCAAAGATCAGCTGATGCTGAACCAGGACTTTCCGCCATCGTTCCCGCTCAGACTCGCTCGCAAGGACGTCGTCCTGATCCTCGAGGCTGTGGGCGACGAGCTCGAGCTGCCACTCGTGCGAACGAGGTTGCAGCAGTTCGACCGTGCGTTCGAGCTCGGACACGGCGATGAGGACATGAGCGCCGTTTACTACGCGAGCGCCCCAGCCGCCGAGGTAGCCGGCCCGTGAGCGCTATCCCAATCGACCGACCGGGAAAAATCATCTGCGTCGGTCTGAACTACCAGGACCATGCCGACGAGCAGGGGGTGGCCGCGCCGGAGCAACCGATTCTGTTCGCGAAATGGCAGACAGCTCTCGTCGGTCCGGGCGAGCCGATCGTGCTCCCGCCGGTGGCACGGGAAGTGGACTACGAAGCGGAGCTCGGTGTCGTGATCGGTGCACGTGTCCGCGGCATCTCGGCCGAGCGGGCGCTCGAGGCCGTCCGTGGTTACGTCTGCGTCAACGAAGTGAGTGCCCGCGACCTGCAGTTCGCGGACGGACAGTGGACACGGGCGAAGTCGATCGACACCTTCTGCCCCGTCGGGCCTCGGCTCGTGCCGCGCAATGAGATCGCCGACCCGCAGGCCCTTCGGATCCGCTGCATCGTGAACAGCGACGTCATGCAGGACTCCTCGACGGCCGCGATGATCTTCTCGGTCGCCGAGGTGATCGCGTTCGCAAGCGAGACGATGACGCTCGAGCCTGGCGATCTGATCGCTACAGGGACGCCGGCAGGCGTCGGTTTCACGCGTGAGCCTCCGGTTTTCCTGCAGGATGGCGACGAGGTGACGGTCGAGATCGAGGGGGTCGGGGTCATCACGAATCCCGTCCGCCGCGAGCGCTGATCGGCGCTACTCAGGCCGCCGCCGCGACGCGTCGATAGTGCTCGATCGTGTCTCGCACGCCCTCGTCTAGCGGTCTCCACGACAGCGGTCCGAGCGCACGGTCGAGCGTCTCGGCCTCGAACTCTGCGGGAAACGGCAGCTGTTCGTCGTCGAAGGTGACCCTGCCCTTCACCTCGGGGGCCGCTTGCTCGATCGCCGCGATGCAGTCGCGGACGTGCACGCTCCCGCCGCCGAGGTTGAAGACACGGGCGTCTTCCGTCGCCGCGCGGGCCGCCGCAATGAACGCGGCGGCCGCGTCCTCTGCGTGCTGAAGCATGATCCGGCCGCCGAACGGAATGTGATAGCCCTCGCCGCGTGCGGCGGCCGCCATCGCCAGGCTCGGCGCCGCAGTTAGGCCGGTATCCCGTCCCGGCCCATACACGATGTACGGCCGCAGCCCGATACTGGCAACTCGCTCGTCCAGCCAGTAGATCCGCGCCGCGCCCTCGTTCGCCTGTTTGTTGACGCCGTAGTGGGTCACCGGATGGCCCACCGCGTCCGCCGGCACCGGATGGCCGGGATCGTCGGCGCGGTCATACGCCGCGATCGAACTGGCGTAGGCGAGGCCCCGGATCCGATCCCGTCGCTCCTTCACGCAATCGAACACGTTCAGCGTGCCAACGACGTTGACCAGCGCGCCGTAAGGCGGGTCGGCTTTGATCAGCGGAATCAGCAGCGCCGCAAGGTGGACGACGTGAGTGATCTCATGGTCGTCGAGCGCGCGTGCGATCGAGGCGCGGTCGGTCGTGTCGCCCTTGACGATCACCACGCGCGCCAGCTCGTCGTCGCTGAGGATCAGCTGCAGGCGAGGGATGTCATCGCCCATGTCGAACGCGGTGACCGGCACCCGTGCGCGTACGAGCGCGGCCACGGTCCATGCGCCGATGACGCCGAGCGCGCCGGTGACGAGGAACCGTTCGTCGCTCACGTGTCGTGGTAAACGGTCACGACCTCGGTGTAGAACTCGAGCGCGACCCGGCCCTGCTCATGTGGGCCGTAGCCGGAGCCTTTGATGCCACCGAAGGGGACGTGCACGTCGGCGCCCGCAGTCTGCGAATTCACGTGCAGGACCCCCGCGTCGACTTCGCTTACGAACCGTTCCGTCGGCTCGAGACCGCTTGTGAAGATCGCCGCGGAGAGGCCGTACTCGACCGCGTTCGCGCGCCCGATCGCCTCCTCGAGCGTCTCGAAACGGTAGAGCGACGTCACCGGCCCGAAAACCTCCTCGCACGAAAGCATCGCGTCGTCGGCGACGTCCTCGAACAGGGTTGGCGCGAGCAGGTAGCCCTCGTCGTCGAGCCGCTCGCCGCCGGCGAGAACCCGGCCGCCCTCGCGCTTGCCCTGCTCGATCGCGTCGAGAACGCCGCGCAGCTGCTTCTCGTTCACGATCGGACCGACCTCGGTGTCTGGATCTGCGGGATCACCTACTACTCCCCGCTCGATCCGCTCGAGTAGACGCCGGCGGAATTCGTCGTAGACGGGCGATTGGACGTAGATGCGGCGTGTCGCGGTGCACTTCTGGCCTGCGGACCAGAAGGCTCCGGCGTAGGCGGCCTCGACGGCCCGCGCCAGGTCTGCGTCTGCCATCACGATCAGCGGGTTCTGCCCGCCAAGCTCGAGCTGGACGGACTTCCCAAGCGCGGTCGCCTCCTCGCGCACCTGCCGGCCGACGGCGACCGAGCCGGTGAAGGAGATCGCCCGCACCTTCGGATGCCGGACGAGCGGCGTTCCGACCTCGGCACCGCGGCCGATGACGACGTTGAGCACCCCCTCTGGGATCCCGGCCTCGTCGAGGCAGGCCGCGAGGTGGAGGCCGGTCACGGGCGCCTCCTGCGCGAGTTTTAGGACGACGGTGTTGCCGTAGATCAATGCCGGCGCCGTCTTCCAGGCCGGGATCGCCGCCGGGAAGTTCCACGGCGTGATGAGGCCCACCACCCCGAGCGGGCGCCGGAGCGTGTACAACGCCGCCCCCGTCGCCGACTGCTCGTATTGCTCGCCCCTCGGTCGCCACGCCTCGCCGGCGAAGAAGCGGAATATTGTCCCCGCGCGCGCGGCCTCGAGGCGCGCCTCCCGCAGAGGCTTGCCCATCTCGCGCGTCATGTCGGCCGCGATCTCCTCCACGCGCCCCTCGACGACCTCGGCGGCGCGTGTCAGGACGGCGCCCCGGACAGCGGCGGGAAGCCTGGACCAGTCCGGAAAGGCCGCCGCGGCCGCCTCGACCGCGGCGTTCACGTCCTTCTCGTCGGAGGCGGGGAACTCGCCGATCAGCTCGGCCGGATGCGCGGGGTTGTGCTTTTCGTATGTGCCGCCGCTCCGGGCCGGTCTCCATGCCCCGCCCACGTAGTTAGCGAAGGCCGGTCGCGAGGGGGCCTCGAGGAGGCTATCGGACATCGATCGTCCTCCTTTCGGAAGTAATGAGCTCGGCTGCTGCGCCGACGGGGTTTACCAGCTTCCCGATCCTCGGGACGCGAATCTCCACCTGATCTCCGGCCGCGAGCGCGACATCGTCCGGGGGAACGATTCCCGTACCCGTGAGGAGGACGCTGCCCGCAGGAACCGGATTGTCGCGCACGAGCCACGAGGCGAGATCCTCGAACGTTCGGTGCATGCGCGCCGTCGAGGTGCGGGCCTCGAAACGGACCGCGCCTTCGGGCCCGAGCACTCGCAGGTCGATCTCGAACGGCTCTGCCCAGTCCTCGGAGAGCAGGATCGCCGGGCCGACCGCGCAGGCGGCGGCGAACAGCTTCGCCTGCGGCAGGTAGAGCGGGTTCGCCCCTTCGATGTCGCGGGCCGTCACGTCGTTCCCGATCGTGGCGCCGAGCAGCTCGCCGCCCTCGTCGAGGACGAGCGCGAGCTCCGGCTCGGGAACCGTCCAGGCGGCGTCGGAGCGGACGCCGATGGTCGCCCTGGGCCCCACGGTTCTGCAGGCATTAGCGTCCTTCAGGAACAGCTCGGGGCGCTCAGCGTCGTAGACGAGGCTGTAGACATCGCGGGCCTCGACGCGGCTCTCGTCGACCCGCGCATCCCGACTGCGCTCGTAGGTGACGCCGGCGGCCCACGTCTCGGGCGGAACGAGCGGCGCGAGCAGCTCAAGCGGCGGCGGCAGCTCGAGGGTCTCGGCGTCGAGCGCCTCGATCGTCCGGCCCGTTCGTTCGAGCTCGCCGCGTAATGCCGCAAGGGGATCGGCAGTTTCGAGCTCGTGGACGCGAATCGACGCGATGTCGTCGACAACGCCGAGCCACGGCTCGGCCCCGGGGTCACGGACGCGAACCAGGCGCATCAGTAGACGGCGCGTCCGCCGGAGATGTCGAAGCAGGCACCGGTCGAGAAGCTCAGCTCCTCGCTGGCCAGGTAGGCGATCAGCTGCGCCACCTCCTCCGGTTTGCCGACGCGCTTCAGTGGGATGCGTTCGACCATGTAGTTGATGTGCTCGTCGCTCAGCTGCGCGAGGATCGGGGTGTCGATCACCGCGGGCGCGATACAGTTCACGAGCACACCGGTGCCGGCCACCTCCTTGGCAATCGACTTCGTCATCCCGATCACCGCAGCCTTGCTCGCCGAGTAGGCGGCCGCCATCGGGTTTCCCTCCTTGCCGGCGATCGAGGCGACGTTAACGACGCGTCCATAGCCGTTCCCGATCATCTCGCGTACCGCCGCGCGGTTGCAAAAGAACGTCCCGTCGCAGTTGATCGCGAAGACGCGGCGCCACTCGTCGTCGGGCATCTCTACCACCTGCAGCGACTCGCCTCCGACACCCGCAGAGCAGACGAGGATGTCGAGGCGGTCGAGCTCGGATTTGACACGCCCGACGGCTTCGTCGGCGTCGCTCGAGTGGGTGACGTCGCCTCGGATCCCGAGCACGCCCTCCGGCAGCGCGTCGACGTCCACATCCAGCACCGCGACTCGCGCCCCCGAGGACCGCAGCAACTCGACCGTCGCCGCGCCGATCCCGCTCGCGCCGCCGGTGACGAGCGCCGCGCGCCCGCCGAAGTCGTACGTACTCACAGCGGTCTTATAACCACGGGCGCTCTAAGCTGTCTTCGGTGGACATCGATCCGACCTCCGACTACCCGCTCGGAGCCCTCCGCCCGGACGCCGTGCGAACACCGGGTGGACTCTCCCTCGACGAGCTCACGCTCGATGCCCTCCGCGCCGGCGCGCTCAGTGCCGACGAGATGCGCGCGACGCCGGAGACCCTGCGCAGCCAGGCGGCAGTCGCGTCAGCGGCGGGGCGGCGCCAGCTTGCGGAGAACCTCGCTCGGGCCGCCGAGCTGGCGAACGTCGGGGACGAGGTGATCCTCGAGATCTACACGGCGCTGCGTCCTCACCGGTCGACGCCCGAGGAGCTCCGGGCCTGGGAAGAGCGGCTCGAGCTCGAGCACAACGCGCCGCTCACCGCAGCATTCGTCCGCGAGGCGAGGGCGGTGTACGCGGAGCGGGGACTTCTCTCCACCGCGAGTGAGCGAGCAAGAACCCCGACGCCCTAGGCGCTTCGTCGAGCGTGAGGAGCGCGAGCTCCGGCGCGAGCTCCTGATCACGCCGTACCCCGAGCTCGGCCTCGTCGCGATGAACGGCCCGAACGACCCCGAACCGGGCCTTCGTATCGATGCAGGGCGCGTCGTCTTTCTGGACGGGCGCTCGGAGCACGAGTTCGACACCCTCGATCACTTCATTGCCCGCCACGGCCTCGACCTCGACATCGCCGAAAAGGCGATGACCGTCGACGATGGCGAGCTCGCGCGTCGGCTCGTCGACGTCGACGTTCCGCGCGACGAGCTCGTCCTGCTGGCGAGAGGGCTGACGCCGGCGCGGCTCGCACGGGTCGTGTCGCTGCTCGACCCCGTCGAGATGATGTTCGCGCTCAAGAAGCTGCGGGCGCGCCGCGCACCTGCCAACCAGGCGCACGTCACGAACCTGAAAGAGAACCCGGCGCTGCTCGCGGTCGACGCGGCCGAAGCGGCGGCGCGCGGTTTCGCGGAGATTGAGACGACGGTCGGCGTCTCACGCTACGCCCCGTTGAACGCGATTGCCGTCCTCGTCGGCTCGCAGACCGGCCGTCCGGGGGTGCTCACGCAGTGCGCGATCGAGGAGCGACGGTCGCTCCAACTCGCGATCCAGGGAATCACCACCTACGCCGAGACCCTCTCCGTCTACGGCACCGAACCGGTGTTCGTGGACGGCGACGACACCCCCTGGTCGAAGGGCTTCCTCGCCTCCGCCTACGCCTCGCGCGGAATCAAGGTTCGCTTCACCTCGGGCGGCGGCTCCGAGGCGCTGATGGGCCACGCGCAGGGCCACTCGATGCTCTACCTGGAGGCGCGTTGCCTCTGCCTCGCGCGCGCGGCGGGTTCTCAGGGCGTGCAGAACGGGTCGATCTCGTGCGTGGCGCTCGTGATGAGCGTTCCCGCAGGCTCGCGCGAGATCCTCGCCGAGAACCTGCTCGCCGCCTGGCTCGACCTCGAGGTCGCCTCCGGCAACGACGCGATCGCCTCGCACTCGCCGACGCGGCGGGCCGCGAAGCTGATGGGGCAGTTCCTCCCCGGCACCGACTTCGTCACCTCGGGCTGGAGCGTGATGCCGCGCTACGACAACATGTTCGGCGGCGGCAACTACGACGCCGACGACATCGACGAGTGGCTGACGCTCCAGCGCGACTGGCAGGTCGACGGCGGCATCGAGCCCTTGAGCGAGGAAGACGCCGTGCGCGTGCGCGAGCGGGCGGCGCGCGCCGTCCAGGCCGTATTCGCGGGCTTCGACTTCCCGCCGATCACCGACGAGGAGGTCGAGGCCGCCACCTACGCTCTCGACAGCCGTGACCTGCCGGATCGCGACCGCGCCGCCGACGTCGCTGCCGCCGACCGGGTCCTTGCCGAGGGCATCAGTGGGCTCGACGTCGCGCGGGAGCTCGATCGGCGAGGCTTCACCGACGTCGCCGAGGCAATCGTCGGCATGCAGCGCCAGCGCGTCTCGGGCGACTACCTCCAGACCGCAGCGATCATCGACGAGACTGGCTCTGTGAGCGCGGCGGTCAACGACCCGAACCTCTACGCCGGTCCGGGAACAGGCTACCGGCTCGACGGCCAGCGCTGGCAACGCCTGCAGCACCTGCCGCACGAGCTCGACGCACGCGCGCTCGAAGCGGCGACGGACGACGAGGAGCCGGTGCTAGTCGAGTCGCATGTTGCCAGCATCGGAAATAGACCGGACGACGTCGTGATCGCGGTTGGGCCCGCATTCGCAAACGAGCTGCGGAAGACGATCGGCGGGCTGCCTCATCGAGACGTACTCGAGGCCCTGATCGAGGGCGTGCGCGAAGCCGGCGGGCGACCGCGCCTCGTGCGGGTGCGGCGGGCGTCCGACGTTGCCTTCATCGGCCACGACGGGGCTCGCCTCTCCGGATCCGGCGTTGCCATCGGCATCCAGTCGAAAGGCACGGCGGTCATCCACCGGGCAGACCTCCAGCCCCTCGACAATCTCGAGCTGTTCGGAATGGCGCCGTCGCTCACGCTCGATTCCTATCGCGCCATCGGCCGCAACGCCGCCGGCTACGCGCTCGGCAAGCGAGTCGGCCCCGTAGCGACGGTAATGGACAACTTCGCGCGGGCGAAGCTGATCGTCCGCACGACGCTGCTGCACGCGCAGGAGACGGCCGCGATCGTTTCGGACGCCCCGGCCGTCGAGCTCGAGCTGCTGTGACGGTTGTCAGCCGGCGGGCTTGCCGGCGATGCCCCAGTGCTTTGGAGAGACGCCCTGGATCACGACCTGGATGTGCTCCTTCGCCGCACCGCTGGACTCGGCGAGCGCGTCGGTGAGCTTCTCGATCATCTTCGGCACCGACTCGTCGGTCACCCGATGGTCGTAGAGCTTGACCTCGATCACCGGCATTCGCGTACTCCTTTCGTCAGCAGACTTAACGCTCGACGTGGCCACCGCCGCCATCGGGCCCCAGGACGAGATCGCGCTCGCGGTCCGGCACGTGGTCGAGCGGCACGGGGGCCAGCGCCTCGAAGAACGTCACCCCGGTATCCGAGAAGAGGCTGTGCCGCACGCCGCGGTTGATCACGATCACGTCGCCCGTCTTGACGTTGCGCGTCTCGCCTTCCACCGTCACCGTCACCTCGCCTTCGACGATCGCCATCACCTGCTCGGTGTGCTCGTGATTGTGATCCGGAACCTGCTTCCCGGGCTCGTACGTCACTCGGCAGAGGAGGATCTGCTCGCCGCCGATCGCGTGCAGCCGGACTCCCTCCACGAACTGCCACGCCTCCACGCCGTTCCAGGTTCGGAACGGGGAGGCGGGCTCAGCCATCCGTCTCGAAGAAGCCCTTGCCGCCGGTCGAGCTCAGCGTCCGCACCGACAGCTCGTCGTCGAAGATGACGCGCTTCCCCTCGCGCCTGGGCTCCTTCCTCTCCTCGATTGCGCGCAGGATCCGCTCGGGCGTCGCCGGCATCTCCGTCACCCAGACGCCGACGGCATCGTGGATTGCGGACGCGATCGCCGGCGGCTGCGCGTTGTTCGCCATCTCGCCGATCCCCTTCGCGCCGAACGGCCCCTCCGACGACGGGTTCTCGATTATGACCGTGTCGAGCTCGGGCAGGTCCGCGAGCGATGGCGCCAGGTAGGCGCCGAACTCGCCGCCACGGTGCTCCGGCGACGGGTAATAGGGATAGGCCTGCTCGAGCAGCCCGAGGCCGAGTCCCATCATCGCCCCACCCTCGATCTGGCCTTCGACGAGCGTCGGGTTGATCGCGCGGCCGACGTCGTACACCTGGATCAGCCGTTCGACGGTCACCTCACCCGTCTCGTCGTCGACCTCGACGTCGGCGACGCACGCCGCGTAGGAGATCGCCGAGTGAGGCTCGAGCTCGACCGAGCCGTCGTCGTCGTTGACCGTTGCGTACGGCTTGAGCGCCGCGCCTGTGCCGGTGATCAGCTCGCCGTGGGTCCAGGTTGCGGCCGCGGCAACTTCCGGAACGGAGATCTTCCGGTCGGGCGCGCCCTTGGCGACCACTTCGCCGTCGGCGATCTCGAGGTCAGACGGATCGATCTCGAGCTCTCGGGATGCGATCTCGAGGATCCGCTCGCGCGCCTTCTCGGCCGCGAAGCGCACGGCGTTGCCGCCGATGAACGTCCCACGCGAGGCGAACGTGCCGGTGCAGACGGCCGACGAGTCGGTGTTCGTGTTGTCGTTCGTGACCCAGTCGTAGGGCACGCCGAGCGTTTCAGCCACGATCTGGGAGTGGATCGTGCGGGAGCCCTGGCCGTGGTCGACGGTACCGGAGAAGACGTCGACGCGCCCGTCCGGCTTCAACTTGACCCAGGCCTGACTCGGGTCGCCGTTCTGGTTCATCCCGGTCGGGTACTCGATCGTCGCGATCCCGCGTCCCTTGTGCCTGGCCATTACGCTCCTCCTCCGTCCGAGGCTTGCTGGCCGGCGAGGTGCTCCGGGAGCAGGTCGCCGGAGCGTCGCTCGGCGGTCATCGACGCGAACTCCGGCGGAAGGTCGTAGCCCACTCGCTCTGCCGCGGCGAGAACGACGGGCACCGTCGAGGGATCCTTGAGCACAACGCGGTTTGCCGTCGTGTCGCCGATCCGGTTCGCGTTCTTGAGCCGGAGCTGGAGCGGGTCGATTCCGAGCTGCTCCGCGATCCGGTTCATGTGCGTCTCGACCGCGAACGAGACGGACGTGACGCCGAAGCCGCGCATCGCGGTCGTCGGGGTGCGGTTCGTGAAGACGACGAAGCCGTCGAAGTGGACGTTGGGGATCGTGTACGCGCCGGTGTGGTGGAAGGCGTGCTTCGTGAGGCCGTAGGGCGAGAAGCGGGCGTAGGCGCCCGAGTCGTGAAGCGTCAGCATCCTCCGGCCGAGCATCCAGCCGTCGCTCGTGACGGCGTCGGCGATCTCCATGTGCCACGGCGCGCGTGTCGAGGAGGCGAGGAACTCCTCTTCCCGCGTCCAGCGCCACTTCACCGGCCGCTTCGCCTTGAGCGCGAGGACGGCGCAGATCGTCTCGCTCGCAGTATCGACCTTGCCGCCGAACCCGCCGCCGACGGTGCCGCCGACGAACTTGAGCTTGTTGAGCGGCCATTCGAGGTGGGCGGCGACCACGCCCATCGAGAAGTACAGCGCCTGTGTGCACGAGTAGATCGTGAGGCGGCCGTTCGGCTCGGGAACGACGAGCGCGGTCTGCGGCTCGATCGGACAGTGCTCGATCGCTTGCGGCCGATAGACCCCCTCCACGACCAGGTCTGCCTGGTCGAACGCGCGATCGACGTCGCCTTTGCGGACGCGCCGGTGGTTGTACGGCCCATAATGAGGATAAACCGGGCCCCACTGGTGGATCGTAGGCCAGTCCGGATCGAGGGCTTTGCGCATGTCGAAGAACGGGGGCCGCTCCTCGAACTCGATCTCGATGAGGTCGACCGCTGCTCGTGCGGTGTCCTCGTCCACGGCCGCGACCGCGGCGATCGGCTGGCCCTTGTAGCGGACGTCGTCCTCGGCGAGCAGCGGCTCGTCGGCGGGAATGCCGAGCGCCTCGAGGTGGCCGTAGACGTTCTTCGGGACGTCCGCGTGCGTGACGACGGCGTGGACGCCGGGCAGGGCCTCCGCCTTACGCGTGTCGAGACGTGTGATCCTGGCATGGTGGTGGGGCGAGCGCAGCGCCTTCACCCAGAGGGTGCCGCGGACGCGTACGTCGTCGACGTACGTCGTGCGGCCCGTGACGTGCGCGAGCCCGTCGTAGCGCGGAAGACGTGCTCCTACGGCCTTCATGCCGGGCTCCCCGGGATCAGCACCTCCGCTTCCTCGGGCTCGAAGCTCGGCTCCACCCGCTCGGGCTGCACCTCGCCGCGGGCGACGGCCTCGACGGCGTCCACGATCTTCACGTAGCCGGTACAACGGCAGACGTGCCCGGAGAGCGCCTCGAGCACGTCATCGCGCGGCGCCTTCGGGTTCCGCTCGAGCAGGGCCGTCGCCGCCACCACGAAGCCGGCGGTGCAGAAGCCGCACTGCGCTGCATAGCGCTCGTGGAACGCCGCCTGGACGGGTGAGAGCTCGTCCGGAGCGCCTAGCCCCTCGACGGTCGTGATCGCCGCCCCGTCGACGGCGGCGAGCGGGAGCAGGCAGGCGCGGCGCGGCTCGCCGTTGACGAGGACGGTGCACGCGCCGCAGCCGCCCTGCTGGCAGCCCGCCTTGGGGCTCGTGATCTCGAGCTCTTCGCGGAGGACGTGCAGAAGTGATGCCAGCGGTGGGCTCTGAACGTCGTGCTCCACGCCGTTGACGATGACTCTCATGCGCCGCGTTCCCCCTTTCGTGACAGGTCGTCCAACGCACGCCGGACCAGGACGGGAAGCATGCGCTGCCGGTACCAGGCCGACGCAAGCGCATCGTCGCGCGGATCAGCGTCGTCGAGGGCCCTTTCCGCCGCGGTGCCCGCGGAGGCGCCGTCGGCGAGCGCCCGCTCGACTCCCCGGGCACGGATGCCGTGTAGGGCGGCGCCGGTGATCCCCACGCGGATGCCTTCAGACGTCTCGGCCGCCGAGACGGAGGCGATCGTGTACGCGTGCGCGTGCGGGCGTCGCACAGAGGCGTGCCCGCTGCGCCGAGGCTCCTCGAACTCGAGCTCGAGCACGAGCCTGCCCGCCGCGCCGTCCGAGAGGAAGTCCTCGATCGGCTCCATGCGCTCGCCGCCCGCGCCCGTCGACGTCACCCGCGCGCCGAGCGCGATCAGCGGCCCCTGGAGATCCCCGCGCGCGAACTCGCCCCCCGGCGGCGCGCAGAGGTTTCCGCCGAGAGTTGCCTGGGCGCGAATCTCGTGGTCGGCGACCGACCGCGCAGCGGTCGCGAGCGGCTCCGGTGCGTCCTCCAGCTCTGCCAGCGTCGTCATGGCGCCGATCGTCAGCGATCCGTCTCGCCGCCGGACCCCCCGGAGCCCTGCCTGCCAGAGCGCGAGAACGCGTGCCGGGCGCAGGCGTCCGTAGTTGATCTCGGTCATCACGATCGTGCCGCCACCGAGGACGGCGATCCCGGAGCCGTCCCCGAACGCCGCGATCGCGTCCTCCCGGGAGCCGGGGACGAAGAGCTCGGCCGCGTCGAGAGATGTCGCAGTCACCTGGCCGCTCCTGGTCGAAAGCGCAATCGGGCCCGATTCTGTCACCGGGCCATGGGCGGACGCAACAACGAGCGCAGGCGTGTGCGAACGGGCCGCAGTTATCGTGACAGCCATGGCGTTCACGAACATCGACGAGCTCGAGGCGGCCCTTCGGGAGGCGTCGTACCTGCCCGATCGCGGTCTCTCTACGGCACTCTTCCTCTCTCTCGCGCTCGAGAAGCCGTTGCTGCTCGAAGGGGTGGCCGGCGTCGGCAAGACCGAGGCGGGGAAGGCGCTCGCCGCGGCGACCTCGGCACGGCTGATCCGCCTCCAGTGCTACGAGGGACTCGACGTCGCCCACGCCGTCTACGAGTGGAACTACTCACGACAGCTTCTCCACATCCGCGCGGCGCAGGAAGGCACGGTCGCCGAGCAGGAGCTGTTCGGGCCCGAGTTTCTGATCCGTCGCCCGTTGCTCGAGGCGATCGAAAGCATGGGCCCGATCGTCCTGCTGATCGACGAGATCGACCGCGCCGACGACGAGTTCGAGGCCTTCCTGCTGGAGGTCCTCTCGGACTTTCAGATCACGATCCCGGAGGTCGGCACCGTGACCGCTCGTCGGCGCCCGGCGGTGATCCTCACCTCCAACCGCACCCGCGAGCTCCACGACGCGCTCAAGCGTCGCTGCCTCTTCCATTGGATCGGGCACCCGACGCTCGAGCGAGAGGTCGAGATCGTCTCTCTGCGCGTGCCGGGCATTCCCGAACGCCTCGCCGCGCAGGCGGCGGCGTTCGTGCAAGGGCTGCGACGGCTCGACCTCGCGAAGCCGCCGGGCGTCGCCGAGACGATCGACTGGGCGCAGGCGCTCGCGGCTCTCGGGCACAGCGAGCTCGACGCGCAGACGGTCGAGGAGACCCTCGGTTCGGTTCTCAAGTACTACGAGGACTTCGCCGCGATCCGCGACGAGGCTCTCGTCTCGCTCGTCGAGGAGGCACGTTCTGTCGCTGGAGTCTCCTGAGGGCGGGCTCGTCCGCCACGTCGTGACCTTCGGCCGCATCCTGCGCGAAGGCGGGCTCGAAGTCGGCCCGGGGCGGATCTCCGACGCCCTCGCCGGCCTCGACCGCGTCGATATCGGTGCTCGCGACGACGTCTACTGGACGCTTCGCACCACACTTGTCTCGCGTGCCGAGGACCTGGAGAGCTTCGACCGCGCCTTCGCAGCCTGGTTCCTTCGCGCGCCTCCGCCTCCGCTCTACCGTGGTCCGAAGCCGCCCACGGACGGCCCGGCCAGGACCGACCGGAGGGCCCGCAGCGACCCGCACGACGACGACCGGAGCGCCGGCGAGGCGCCGATCGAGGTCGGGTGGAGCGAGCACGAGGTGCTCCGCCAGAAGGACTTCGCCTCGATGACGCCCGAGGAGTTCGCGCTGGTTGCACGTGCGCTCGATCAGGTCGCGGCGGCACGTCCCCTGCGCCGC
The DNA here is from genome assembly GCA_046729915.1 of Actinomycetota bacterium. GTDB lineage: Bacteria > Actinomycetota > Thermoleophilia > Gaiellales > Gaiellaceae > AC-32. The sequence goes on from JBKPHO010000400.1 coordinate 13,890, forward strand.
TCGCGCCGGCTGCGGCCACATGCGCGCGGCCGCCGGCTCGACCTTCGCCGGCTCGCGCGGCGCTCGCTGGCGCGGGGCGGAGAGCCGATCGAGCGGACCTTCCGCCGGCGGATCGAGGTTCCGCGCAAGCTCGTCGTTCTCTGCGACGTCTCGGGCTCGATGGAGGCGTACACGCGGGCTCTGCTCCTCTTCCTGCACGCGGTCGTCGGCTCGGGTCGGGCGGTCGAGGTGTTCGCGTTCGGAACCCGGCTCGTCCGGCTGACGGAGGAACTCAGGACGCGCGATCCCGAGCAGGCGCTCTCCGAGGCGGCGAAGCGTGTCGTCGACTGGGCGAGCGGGACGCGAATCGGCTCGTCGCTCAAGACGTTCAACGACGTCTGGGGACGCCGGGCCCTGACGCGCGGCGCCGTCGTCGCAATTCTCTCCGACGGCTGGGAGCGGGACGACGCAACCCTTGTCGGCCGCGAGATGGAGCGGCTGCAACGGGCGGCGTACGCGGTCGTCTGGGTTAACCCGCTCAAGGGAAGCCCGGAGTACCAGCCGCTCGCGGGCGGGATGCGGGCCGCGCTGCCATACGTCGACCGGTTCATGGCCGGACATAATCTGGCGAGTCTCGAGGAGCTGGCCGGCGTGCTCGCCGGAATCGAAAGGAGGCATGCCGTGTGAAGGAGGTCCTGCCGGACATCGAGCGGTGGCGCGCGCGGGGGGAGGCGTTCGCGCTCCCGACCGTGGTGGCGACGAGACGCTCGGCGCCGCGGCCGGTCGGTGCCAAGCTCGCGGTCTCCGAGAGAGCGGGCAGATGGCCGGATCAGTCTCGGGCGGCTGCGTCGAGGGCGAGGTCTACGGCCACGCGTGCGAGGTGCTCGAGGGGGCACGGCCGCAGCTGCTCTCGTACGGGATCGCCGACGACCTCGCATTCTCGTTCGGGCTCCCCTGCGGCGGAGAGATCGACGTGTTCGTCGACCGGGCCCCGGATGAGCTCGTCGCACGCCTGCTCCGGGTCATCGAGACGAGGAGCGGGCGGTCCTCTTCACGATCGTCGAGGGCGAGCCACTGGGCGCCGAGCTGCTCGTGACCGAGGCGGGAGAGCGCTTCGGCGACGGCCCCTCCGAGCTTTCCGGCCGGGTCGATCAGCTTCTTCGCCTAGGTCGAAACCAGCTGCTCGAGCTCGAGGACGGGCCCAAGGTCTTCGCCGAGGTCTACGGGCCCGCGCCGCGGTTGCTCGCGATCGGCGCGGTCGACACGGCGGAGGAGCTGTGCGCGCTCGCGAAGCGCCTGGGGTGGCACACGATCGTGGCTGACCCACGGGCGAAGTTCGCCACGAAGGAACGGATCCCGAGCGCCGACGAGCTGCTCGTGGCATGGCCGCAGGATGCGCTGGAGCAGATGCAACCGGACTACCAGACGGCGGTCGTCATCCTCACCCACTACGACAAGTTCGACGTCCCCGCGATTCAGGGAGCGCTCGCGACCGAAGCCTTCTACATCGGCGCTCTCGGCTCCCGTCGCAACCAGGAGCGCCGTCGCGAGCGGCTCCTCGAAGCGGGCGTCGAAGAGCACGAGCTCGAGCGCGTCTCGGGTCCTTCCGGGCTCGACATCGGCGCTCTCACCCTGTCCGAGACGGCGCTCTCGATCCTCGCCGAGATCCTCGCGCGACGCGTCGGCCGGGATGGCGGGCCGCTTCGTGCCGCGAAGGGCCGCATCCACGCCGAGCAGGCTCAGCCGGCCTGACGGACGGCACGGCAGGCTCGCACCCCGAGCCCCGAGCGTGTTAGGTTCGCCGCGCCTTCGCACCGCGAGCGCAAAGGAGCGGAAGATGGCCGTGGACGTCAAGTCGGAGAGACTCTTCGACCTCGTCGACCGGGAGGCGCGGGTTGAGAAGCTGGCGACGGGATTCACCTTCACTGAGGGGCCGCTCTGGAACAAGGCGGGGCGCTACCTGCTCTTCAGCGACATGCCGGCCGACATTCGCCGGCGCTGGACCGAAGACGAGGGTGTGGTCGAGGTCGCCAACCCCAGTAACAAGGGCAACGGCATGACCTACGACGCCGACGGACGGCTGCTGGTATGCGAGCACGGGACGAGCTCGCTCGTCCGCATGGACCCGGACGGGACGGGCAGCGGGCGCGAGGTGCTCGCGTCCCACTACGACGGCAATGAGTTGAACAGCCCCAACGACGTGGTCGTCGCCGACGACGGCTCGATCTACTTCAGCGACCCCTGGTACGGCCGGATGCCGGTTTTTGGCGTCGAGCGGGAGCGGGAGCTCGGTTTCCAGGGCGTCTACCGCCTGGAGCCCGGCGGGGGCGATCCGCAGCTCCTCGTCGACGACTTCGAGCAACCCAACGGGCTGTGCTTCTCGCCCGACGAGTCGCTGCTCTACATCAACGACACGCCGCGGGCGCACATCCGCGTCTTCGACCGCCGGCCCGACGGCACGATTGCGAACGGACGGATGTTCTTCGACAACATCGGTTCGGGCGTGATCGAGGAGGGCATCCCCGACGGGATGAAATGCGATGAGCTCGGCAACGTCTACGTCACCGGACCCGACGGCGTCTGGGTGATCACCCCGGAAGGCGAGCACCTCGGGGTGCTCGAGGTGCCGGAGGTCGTCGGCAACCTCAACTGGGGAGGTGACGACTGGAAGGAGCTCTACATGCCGAGTTCGACCTCGCTCTACCGGATCCGGATGAAGGTGACGGGGAACCGGCTCAGCTACATGGCGTGAGGAGGAAGGCGTGAACGAGAGCGAGCGACTAACGGTGGAGCCGGGGCGGACGGCGCTGATCGTGCAGGACATGCAGAACGACGTGATCACCGAAGGTGGCGCCTCGACCGACTCGGGAGCCCCGGAGCACGCGAAGGAGCAGAACGTCGTCGAGAACGTCAAGCGACTGGCGGCAGCCTGCCGGGACGCCGGGATCCCCGTCATCCACGTCCACTACATCGTGGAGCCGGGCGCGCCCGGACTGAAGCTGAACGCCGCCCTCTTCCGAGGGGTCAAGGAGGGGAACGCGCAGGTCCGTGGCACCTGGGGTGCGGCGGCCGTGGACGGGCTCGATCCACAAGAAGGGGATTTCCTCGTCGAGAAGATGCGGATGAGCGCCTGGCAGGGAACAAGGCTGGAGTCGCTGCTGCAGGGCCTCGGCTGCGACACGGTGATCGTCACCGGCGCCTGGACGAACATGTCGATCGAGCACACCGCCCGTACCGGAGCGGACAAGGGCTACGCGATGATCGTGCCCGAGGACGGCTGCTCGACGATGAACGCCGACTGGCACAAGGCCTCGATCGACTACGCGCTCCAGAAGGTCGCGACGGTCACGACGTGCGCGGCCGTCCTCGAAGCGCTCGGCGCCGCCGCGCCCGCCTGATCGCGGACCTGAAGACTCGAGCCGCCCTCTTTCACGGGCCGGGCCGCCCGCTCGAGGTGCCGCGAGATCGAGCTCGAGGAGCCGCGTGCGGACGAGGTCCTGGTCCGGATCGCCGGGCCGCCGTTCCCGCTCGGTCCCGTCAACGAGGCCGTCGAGGCCAGCCTCGCGGGATCAGCCGGCCGCGTCCTGGTGACGTCGTAAGGCCTCCCAGTGCTCGCGGTAGTCCTCCCGCACCGGCCGGAAGACGTCCAGGACCAGCGCGCCATCCGGGCCGCAATAGGCGGAGTGCTCGACCCCGCCCGGCAGCACGTAGCCGTCGAGGGGCCGCAGCTCGTGGGCCACGCCGTCCACGACGAGGGCGCACATGCCGCGAAGCACGATCCCCAGCTGCTCGTGCTCGTGGCTGTGCGACGGTACCTTCGCCCCGGGCTCGAACTCCACGAGATTGAGCATCGCGCCCTCGCCGAAGAGCGGCCGCGCGCCGATGCCGCGCGCGAGCTCGAACGCGGCAAGGTCGTCGAAGCGAACGAACTGCGGCTCCACCGCGACCACACTATCCTCGCGCGATGGCGGTGCGGGAGGAGATCCGGGTGCCGGGACAGGCGGAGCCGATCAGCCACTACACGGACGCCGTTCGCGCCGGCCAGCTCCTCTTCGTCTCCGGTTGCGTCCCCGTCGACTCCGCCGGCCGGCTCGTCGGCGGGGACGACGTCGTCGCGCAGGCGCGGCAGGCGCTCGCTAACGTGGGCGCGGTGCTTGCCGCCGGCGGCGCGAGCTTCGCGGACGTCGCGAAGGTGACGATCTTCCTCACCGACGTCGACGACCGGGCCCGCATCAACCCAGTGCGGCAGGAGTTCTTCGGCGAGGCGCGGCCGGCGAGCACGCTCGTCGAGGTGAGCCGGCTGGCAATTCCCGGCGCGAGGATCGAGGTCGAGGCGGTTGCAGTACTGCCCTCGTGAGGGACGACCCGCACAACGCCGTCATCACCTGGCTCGATCCTCCGGCGGAACCGTCGTCGGGCCCGCTCGCCGGGCGCACGCTCCTCGTGAAGGATCTGATCGACACCGCGGGCATCCGCACGACGTATGGCTCGCGGATCTACGGGGAGCACGTGCCGGAGCAGACTGCTCCGGCAGTCCGGCGCCTGCTGGATGCCGGTGCGAGCCTCATCGGCAAGGCAAACCTCCCCGAGTTCGCCTGGTCGACGGTTGGCCAGAACCCGTGGTACGGGACGGTCCACAACCCCTTCCGCCCCGGCAGGACGACCGGTGGCTCTTCGAGCGGCAACGCAGCCGCGCTTTCCGCCGGCTTCTGCGAGCTCGGGCTCGGAACGGACACGGGCTGCTCGATCCGTCTGCCGTCCGCGTGCTGCGGCACGGTCGGCCTGAAGCCCCGCTGGGGGTCGATCCCGACCACCGGGGTGTTCCCGTTGTGCCCGACGCTCGACACGGTCGGACCGATGGCTCGCACGGTCTCGGACGTCGCGGTCATGTGGTCGGCGCTCACGGGCAAGGAAGCGCCCGAGCCACGGCTCTCGGGGCTCACGGTGGGACTGCTGACGCGCCCGCCCTCGGTCGGTGACGGGGTGCGGCCGCTCGAAAGCGCGGCCGGCGAGGAGTACGTGCCGGCGCTGGAACGGCTCGGCGCACGGGTCGTGCGCGCCGAGATCCCTGAGCCTGCGGCCGACCTCTGGCCGCTCTTCCTCTACGAGGCCGCGGCGTCCCACCGCGCGACCTTTCCGGCACGCGCCGAGGACTATGGAGACCTTTGCCGCACCAAGCTCGAGCTGGCCCAGGCGGTTCGTCCCGAGGAGGCCGAGCGCGCCTACACCACCCTTGCCGAGTGGCGGCGGTACGAGCCGGAGGTCGATCTCTACGCCTCGCCTGTCGTCGGCATCGATCTCCCTGCGGAGGACTGCGACGAGCTCGAGTGGCGCATCCCCCTCTCCGCGTTCCTGCGACCGATCAATCTACTCGGCTGGGCGGCGCTCGCGATCGGCGGCCTCCAGCTGGTCGCGCCCGCCGACGAGACGGTGCTAGCAGCCGGCCTGGCCTACGAGCGTGGCTGAGACGGACGCTCGGTTACGGTATCCGCGGTACGCCGTGCGCGCGAGAGGCCTGACCCACGTGAGCGTCCACGCCGACGACCTCGAGGAGTCGACCCGCTTCTACGAGGAGCTCTTCGGGATGGAGCGTCTTCCCACGGCGAAGTTCCGGCACCCCGTCCAGTGGCTCCGGCTCGGTGACCAGCAGCTGCATCTCTTCGCGGACGAGGTGGAGGCGCCGGTCTACCACCACTTCGGGTTGGACGTCGACGACTTCGAGGCCGTTTACCGCAAGGCGAAGGAGCTCGGTGTGCTCGACTTCGAGACCTGGACCTCACCGATCCGAGAGCATCCTTCCGGCTGGGTGCAGATGTACATCCGGGATCCTGCCGGCAACCTCGTCGAGGTCGACTGGCCGGATGCCTCGACGCTCGACCGTTCGCTGATCACCGAGCTCACGCGCCTCGACGAAGAGATTCCCCAGACGGGAGAAGCGCGCACCGCGACGCTCTACCACTCACTCGAGCCTACCCGCCACTGAGCTCAAACTGCGGCGGGACCCACCTGACGGGATTTACACATTCAAAGTTGCACCGTGGTACGTTCGCCACTGTCCATGCGTTTGCGGCGAATCCAGGGGGAGCTCGGTCGCTATCTCGTGTGGGCGATCATCGCGTCGGCGGTCATCTTCTCGGTGGTCTGGGTCTGCTTCGCGGCGAGGGGAACGACCTTCGGCTCTGCCGTCCACGATCCCACCGACTTCCTGGTCACCGTCCTCAACGGCGTCACGGCCGCGGGGCTCTACTTCGTGGTCGCGAGCGGATTCACGCTCATCTTTGGGCTGATGCGGGTCGTGAACATGGCGCACGGCTCGTTCTTCCTGCTCGGCGGCTACATCGCGCTTAAGCTCCAACGGCACTGGGTCGGAGAAGGGAGCGCCTTCGGCCTCACGAGCGACCAGGTGAACCTCCGGAACTGGGTGCTGCCGGCGCTGGTGGCAGCCGCGATCGTCGGGGGCTGCGGGCTCGTGACGCAGCAGGTGTTCCTGCGCTGGAACCAGGGTCAGGACATGCGGCAGGCGTTGATCACGATCGCGCTCTCGATCATCCTCGCCGACCAGATGCTGGCGCATTTTGGCGGTATCGCCGAGGACATCTCCTGGCCCGGGAAGCTCGACAAGTTCGTCAACCTGCACATCAGCACGATCGAGTACCCGCTGACGCGTCTGTTCATCCTGGGGCTCGCCGTCGCGATCGGGCTTGGGCTCTGGGTGTGGTTGAAGTACAGCCGGACAGGGATGATCATCCGCGCTGGCGTCGACGACCGGCAGATGGTCTCCGCGCTCGGGATCAACATCCAGCTCACGTTCGCGATCGCCTTCGTCGTGGGCTCGGCGCTCGCCGGTTTCGGAGGAGTGATCGGCGGCTCGTTCGCGAGCCTCGCGCCAGGGGTTGATGCGAACTGGCTCCTGAACTCGCTCGTCGTCGTGATCATCGGCGGGATGGGGTCTCTCGGCGGCGCCGCCATCGGAGCGCTTCTCCTCGGCCTCGTTACGAATCTGTCTGCGACCTATCTGCCGGAGAGCTACACCTACTACTCGATCATCGTCACGTTTGCCCTGCTCGTGGTCGTGCTCGCAGTCCGGCCGCTAGGCTTGTTCGGGAGGCCCGCCTGACGGCTCTGCGGCTGCCGAGCGTGACGCCGGAGCGGGTGATCGGCTTGGCCGCGCTCGTGATCGCGGCCATCGGCCCGCTGATCTTCACGACGTACTTCGTGAGCGCGATTCTTACGCAGGCGTTGTTCCTCGGAATCGTTGCCGCCAGCCTGATCTTCCTCAGCGCCTACGGCGGGATGGTTTCGCTCGCGCAGGTGGCGATTTTCGGAATCGCGGGTTTCACACTCGGCAATGCAGTGACGACGAATACGAAGGGCCTGAACCTCGGCTGGAGCCCATGGCTCGGCCTCCTCCTCGGTATCGCTGTCGCGACTGCGGTCGGCCTGCTCTTCGGAGCGCTCGCAAGCCGAAGTACAGGCATCTACTTCCTGATGATCACGCTCACGTTCTCCGTGATCGCGAACTACTTCTTCGGCCAGGTGACGACCCTCTCCGGCTTCGGCGGGATCAGCGGCATTGAGCCGCCTGCGATCATCGGCGATCCGGCCGAGCACGTGAATCGCCTCTACTACGTCGCGTTAGTAGTCGCGCTGTTCGTGTACCTCCTGATCCGATACGTGGTGCGGACGCCGGCAGGGCTGTCTCTGCAGGGAGTTCGTGACGACCCGGTGCGGATGAGCTCGCTCGGGTACCGCGTCGCACTCCACCGGACGATCGCCTTCGGGTTCGCGGCGTTCATCGCCTCTCTGGGCGGCGTCCTCTTCGTCTGGTGGAACGGCCACATCGATCCGGCGTCGATCGACCTCTCGGCCACCATCGATGTGCTCGTAATCGCGGTGATCGGAGGTCTGTACCGGATCGAGGGAGCATGGCTCGGGGCGCTCGTCTTCGTGCTGATCGACAACTACTCCCGCAACATCGGCTTTATCGGCGAGCGGTTCCACACGCTGATCGGGGTGATCTTCCTCGTGATCGTCTTGTTGTCGCCCGGCGGCCTGATGGGCATTCCGGGCTCGGCTCGGGAGCTCCAGCGGCGGCTGTCCTCGCGCCGGAGACCCGGCATCGGGGCGGCGGATCTGCGGACTTGAGAAAGGAGGGGACGACGGAATCGAGGGACGTCGGCAAGCATTCGACCGGGAAACAGAAGGAGGGGTGATGAGTCAGCGAATACGCAGGGTGCGGCGGCTGCCGCTCGTGGCGGGACTTCTCGCGCTCGCCGGTGCCGTCGCAGTGGCCGCCGTGCTCGCAACCACGGCCGGGGGGGCCGGGGCGGCCAAGAGCACGATCAAGGTCGCGATCCTGAGCGACTGCGAAGGGGCGTTCGGCTCGTTCTACGAGCAGGACATCGGCGGAGCACAGGCCGCTCTGGCGCACTGGGCGCACGGCAAGCCGAAGAACCGGAACAAGCCCTCGGCGGGGATGACCGGCATCAACGTCGCCGGACACCCGATCAAGATCGTCGGCTACGGCTGCTCGAACGATCGTGCGGACACGGCGATCAAGGAGACGCGGCGCCTGATGGAGCAGAACGATGCTGACATCCTGATCGGCCCGCTCTCGGGCGACGAATCGGTTGCCGTCTCGCACTACGCGAAGGGGCACCCGAAGAAGACGTTCATCAACGGAGCAGCGGGTGCGCAGGACACGACGCTCAAGACGCGGGCGAAGAACTACTTCCGCTTCAACCTCGACGGCGCGCAGTTCACGGCCGGAGACGGCGAGCTCGCCTACAGGAAGCTGAAGTGGCGCAAGGTGGCCGTGATCTCGGACGACTACAGCTTCGCGTGGACGAACTCCGGCGGCTTCATCGCCGAATTCTGCGCCCTCGGCGGCAAGATCACCAAGCGCGTCTACCCGCCGCTGAACACGACCGACTACTCGTCGTATGCACAGCAGCTGCCCTCGCCGAACCAGGTCGACGGCTACTTCTGGGCCGTCGGGGGCTCCGGGCTGATCCCGAGCCTCAAGGCCTACCAGAACGCGAAGGGCAGGATCAACGGGAAGAAGTTCTTCGGCAACGTGTTCTGGGGCACGCCGGGACAGTTCCAGCAGCTCGGGAACCGGGTCGCCGGCGCGCACGCCGGCCAGGGACAGGCTCCTGACCTGAAGACGAAGGCGGCGATCCGTTACAGCAACATCATCGGCAGCGTCTACAAGCAGTTCCCGCCGTTCGGCGCGGCCAAGCCGCAGGCCGGGAGCGTCTTCACCTACACGTACTTCGTCGCGGCCGAGGCGTTGGCCAAGGCCCTGCAGAAGGTCAAGGGAGACATCTCCGGCGGCCAGAAGAAGCTGCAGGCCGCGCTGGCGAAGACGGTGCTGACCGATGCGGCGTACGGCAAGATCAGGCTCGACAAGAACCGCAACGCGATCACCGACGCCTACATCCAGCAGCTGTACGTTAAGGGCGGCAAGCTCGCCATCAAGACCGTCTACAAGACGCCGAACACGAGCCAGGGCTTCGGCGGCATCTTCACTACGAAGACCCCCTCGCCGGGACGTAGCTTCCCAAAGTGCGTCAAGCGGAAGCCGCCGCCGTGGGTCGGCCACCTGATCAAGGTCGTGAACGGGATCCCGAGGAAGTAGAACGACAATGCGGCCGGCGGTCACGACTCGAGGAACGTGGCTGTAGCGGCCGACGTCGAGAGTGCCGAGCCGATCCTCCGCCTCCGGGGGGTCGGCCGGCGCTTCGGCGGCTTGCAGGCCGTCGGCGACGTCGACCTCGAGGTCGCGCCGGGCGAGCGACGGGCGATCCTGGGGCCGAACGGCGCCGGCAAGACGACGCTGTTCAACGTCATCTCCGGAGACATGGAGCCGAGCTCCGGCACCATCGAGCTCTTCGGCGGCGACGTCACGCGGCTGAGCGCGCCCCAGCGAACGAAGCTCGGCCTCTCGCGCACCTACCAGAAGTCACGACTGTTCCTCGGCTTGACCGTCGAGGACAACCTCTACCTGGCAGCGCTGGGCGTGGAGCGGGGACACTTCCGCCCGGTGTTGTTGCCCAAACGCGACGGAGAGCTTCGGGAGCGGGGTCGGGCAATCGCGGGCAAGGTCGGCCTCGACGAGAAGCTCGACGTTCTCGTGGGCTCCCTCTCGCACGGCGAGCAGCGCCAGCTCGAGGTGGGCATGGCGCGGGTGCAGGAGCCGAAGCTGATGATGCTCGACGAGCCGGCCTCCGGCCTCTCGCGCGGCGAGCGTGTCGCGCTCACCGACCTCCTCCTTCAGCTCGATCCGTCGATCACGCTGATCCTGATCGAACACGACATGGACGTCGCGCTCCGCGTGGCGCAGCGGGTAACGATGATGCACGACGGCCGCGTGATCGTGGAGGGAACCCCGAGTGAGATCCGGGCCAACGAAGAGGTTCACGAGCTCTACCTCGGCAGCAGCTACGCCGCGGAGGACGAGGCATGAGTGAGGTGCAAGCAGACGCAACGGCCGCCCCTGCCGCCCCCGCCGAGCCGTTGCTCGCGGTCCGTAATCTCGACGCGTACTACGGGCGGGCGCACGTCCTTCAGGGCGTTGGCTTCGAGATGGGCAGCGAGTCCCTCGCGATCATCGGCCGCAACGGCATGGGCAAGACGACGCTCTGTGCTGCCATCATGGGCATCCATCCGCCGCAGGTACACGGCTCGGTTCGCTTCAGGGGTCGCGAGCTTTCCGGACGGCCTTCACACAAGATCGGCGGCGCTGGCATTGGCTACGTGCCACAGGGCCGCCGGCTCTTCCCGTCGCTGACTGTGGACGAGCATCTGAAGATGGCCGCGGGGTCCGGGAGCGGAAACGGCGGCCGGCGCTGGAAGCCGAAGGACGTGTACGAGCTGTTCCCCCGTCTGGGTGCGCGACGCCGCAACGGCGGCGCGCAGCTCTCGGGCGGCGAGCAGCAGATGCTCGCGATCGGGCGCGCGCTTGTCACCAACCCGCGCCTGCTGATCATGGACGAGCCGTCGGAGGGGCTCGCTCCGACGATCATCGAGATGCTCGTCGAGACCTTCAAGCGGCTCGAGCAAGAGGGCCTCTCGATCCTGCTGATCGAGCAGAACCTCGGGGTTGCGACGGCGCTGGCCGAACGCCAGCTAGTGATGCTCGCGGGGCGAATCGCGGCGGAGACGACGGCGAGCGAGATCATGGACGACGCCGACGCGCAGCGCCGCTATCTCGGCGTCGAGCCGTTCGCCGAGCAGTAGCCGAACCGGTGAATCCGCTCGGCGCAAACACGTGGATTTGGGTCTCGCCGCTCTCCGACGAGCGACTCGCTCGCCTTG
>JBKPHO010000401.1:0-35411 GCA_046729915.1 Actinomycetota bacterium
GCGTCGGGCAAGGCGATCACCAACCTCGCCGTCAACCGCGGCGCGAAGGTGATCGACTACGACCGCCAGGTCGTCGGGAGCAAGGGCTCGTACTACGTCTCGTTCGACAACCCCGGCGTGGGCAAGCTCCAGGCCAGGGGCTTGATCGCGGCGTTGAAGGCCAAGAAGCTGTACGCCAAACACCCTGTCATCGCCGAGCTGAACGGCGACGTCAAGGACAACAACGCGAAGGACTTCAAGAAGGGGTACGACTCGGTCCTGAAGCCGCTCTACAAGAACGGCACGTTCAAGTTGGCGAAGTCCGGCGATCAGTGGACCGACTGGGACCCGATCAAGGCGCGCCAGATCTTCGACCAGATGCTCGCGCGTAACGGCAACAAGATCAACGGCGCGCTGGCCGCGAACGACGGGATCGCCGGGGCAGTGATCGCGTCGTTGAAGGCTCACGGGCTCAAGAAGATCCCAGTGACCGGACAGGACGCGACGCCGACCGGCGTCCAGTTCATCCTCGCCGGCTGGCAGAGCGGCACCGTCTACAAGTCGGTCCGGAAAGAGGCGAGCACCGCCGCCAAGGTGGCGATCCAGATCGTCAAGGGCCAGAAGGTCACGGGCGTGAACAAGAAGGTGAACGGGATGCCGTCGATCATCCTGAAGCCGGTCTGGATCACGAAGAAGAACTACACGCTGCTCTTCAAGGAAGGCTTCCTGAAGAAGAGCCAGGTCTGCAAGGGGCAGTACAAGAAGTTCTGCAAGTAGGAGACCTCGCTTCGGCCGGGGCGCCGCTTCAGGCGCCCCGGCCGTGATACAAACCGCACGGTGAGCACGGAGACGGCGCCGACACTCGAGCTCCGTGGAGTCTCGAAGCACTTCGGCTCTGTCGAGGCGTTGACGGACGTCGACTTCGAGGTTCGGCAAGGCGAGGTGATGGCGCTCGTCGGCGACAACGGCGCCGGGAAGTCGACGCTGATCAAGTCCGTCGCCGGGATTCACTCGATCGACGACGGACAGATCTTCTTCGACGGCCGGCAGGTGACGATCCACGCGCCGAAGGACGCGGCGAAGCTCGGGATCGAGGTCGTCTACCAGGATCTCGCCCTCGCGGACAACCTGGACGTCGTCCAGAACATGTACCTCGGCCGTGAGATCCACGACCCGCTGTTTCGCCTGCGCGAAGCGCCGATGGAACAGCGGACCGCGGAAACGTTGAGGTCGCTCTCGGTGACGACGATCACGTCGGTCCGGCAGCCGGTGGCGACGCTCTCCGGCGGCCAGCGGCAATCGGTCGCCGTTGCCCGGGCCGTGCTGTGGAACAACCGCGTCGTCTTCCTCGACGAGCCGACCGCGGCGCTCGGCGTCGCGCAGACACGCCAGGTGCTCGACCTCGTCAAGCGCCTCGCCGAGCAAGGCCTCGCCGTCGTCCTCGTCTCGCACAACCTCAGCGACGTCTTCGAGGTTGCCGACCGGATCACCGTCCTCCGCCTCGGCCGGAACGTGGGCGTCTACGAGAAGGACGCAACGACGGAACAGGAGATCGTGCAGGCGATCACGGCGGGTGCGCCCGCCAAGGCTGCATGAGGTGTCGCTTGCGGCGGCGTTGCGGCCGTCCGACTACGTCTGTTGGTGAGGATGGAACGACGTAGCGCCGTGAGGCAATCGCCTTGAGCACCGCCGCGCCGCCCGAAGTTCAAGCTGCGGCCATCGGCCAGGACAGCTTCGCCGCGGTCCTTCGCGCGCGCTGGGAGGCGCTGAAGGGCGGCGACGTCGGCAGCCTCCCGGTGATCGTCGGGATCGTCGCGATCACGGTCTTCTTCACGTCGAAGACGAACATCTTCTTCACCGCGGTCAACTTCTCGAACCTGATCGGCCAGATGGCAGGCGTGACCGTGATCGCCGTCGGCATCGTCTTCGTGCTGTTGATCGGCGAGATCGACCTCTCGGTCGGCTACGTCAGCGGCATCGCAAGCGTCGCTGTTGCCGAGTTCCAGGTCGCCGGCTCCAGCCACGACTTCCCAGGGCTCGTCGCGATAGGGCTCGCGGTCCTGATCGGAGCGGCGATCGGCGCCGTGCAAGGATCGATCATCGCCTTCATCGGCGTGCCGTCGTTCGTCGTCACGCTGGCGGGACTGCTGGTCGCCCAGGGCATGATCATCGAGCTCCTCGGCACGCAGGGCGTGATCGGAATCGATGACCATCAGGTCATCGACGTCGCCAACTACGTGCTGACGAAGAACACGGGCTGGATCGTCGCGATCGTGTTCACCGCGTTACTCGCGATCGCGTCATTCGGGACGTACGTGGGCCGGCGCCGTGCCGGTCTCCCGACGGGCAGCATCATCGTGCCGATCCTCCGCGTGGTCTTTTACGGGGGTCTTGCGTTTGTCGCCGTTGCGGTCTGCAACCACTCACGCGGCGTCCCGCTCGTGGGGCTGATCGTTGTCTTCGTGGTCGTCCTTTTCGCGTACATCGCCGGGCGGACGACGTTCGGCCGCCACGTCTACGCGGTCGGCGGCAATGCGGAGGCCGCACGGCGTGCGGGCATCAACGTGAAGCTCATCCGCATCCTCTGCTTCGTGATCTCGGGCTCGATGGCTGGCCTTGGCGGGGTCATCCTCGCCTCGCGCCTCAACTCGGTGGACTTGACGTTCGGTGGCGGGACGCTCCTGCTGGACTCGATCTCGGCTGCCGTGATCGGCGGCGTCAGCCTCTTCGGCGGGCGTGGCCGGGTGAGCGGCGCGCTCTTCGGCGGCCTGATCATCGGGATGATCAGCAACGGCACCGACCTCGTCGGCTCGGCGGATTGGGTCAAGTACGTGACGACGGGCCTGATCCTTCTCGCCGCTGTGACGCTCGACACCGTCGCGCGTCGCCGACAGGCCGCGGTCGGCCGCTGACGCCCAATGCCGGCGCCGGAAATCGGCGTCGGCCTGCTCGGCCATGCCTTCATGGGCGCGGCACACTCGCGCGCGCTGCTGGCCCTGCAGCACCTCGACGTGCCGCTGCGGCCGGAGCTCGTCTCGATCTCGGGCCGCAACCGCGAGTCGCTCGAGCAAGCGCGGGAGCGCTGGAGCTGGGGAGAGGCCGTCACCGACTGGCGCGAGCAGGTCGCCGACGAGCGGATCGGCCTCTTCGACAACGGCGGCCCGAACTCCGTCCACGCGAAGCCGACGATCGCCGCGGCGCGCGCCGGCAAGCACGTCGTCTGCGAGAAGCCGCTGGGGATGACGGCCGGCGAGTCGTACGAGATGTGGCAGGAGGCGGAGCAGGCGGGCGTGCGCCACCTCTGCGGCTTCAACTACCGCTTCGTTCCGGCCGTGCGGCTGGCACGTGACATGCTCGAGGCGGGAGAGCTCGGGGACGTCGTGCACTTCCGCGCGCGCTACCTCCAGTCGTGGGGCTGGGAGGCCGACCCCGCGCTCTGGCGCTTCGACCGGGCGCAGGCCGGCACCGGGGCGCTCGGCGACCTCGGCGCGCACATCGTCGATCTCGCCCGTTACCTGGTCGGCGAGATCGCGTCGGTCTCGGCGCGGGTCCGGACGATCGTTCCCGGGCGCGAGGTCGACGACCACTTCGTCGCGATCGTCGAGTTCGAGAACGGCGTGGTCGGCACGCTGGAGGCCTCGCGGCTTGCGCGCGGCCGCCTGAACTCGAACGTGTTCGAGGTCAACGGCTCGCGGGGCTCGCTCGCGTTCGACTCCGAGCGCCTGAACGAGCTCGAGCTCGCGGAGGGAAACGGCTTTCGGCGCCAGCTCGTGACCGAGCCCGAGCACCCGTACCTGCGCCACTGGTGGCCGCCCGGGCACGTCACCGGCTGGGGTGACACCTTCGTCAACGAGCTCGGGCACATGCTCGAGGCGATCGCTGGCGAGCACGGGGTCGGCCCGCATGGCGCTACCTTCGAGGACGGCTACCGCTGTTCGGAGGTGGTGGAGGCGATCCTGCGCGCGGCAGAGAGCGAACGGAGCGAAGAGGTGGCCTACAGGTGAGCGAGCCAGTCAGGTGGGGGATTCTCTCGACGGCGAGGATCAACCGCCTCGTCATCCCGGCCGCGCGTGCTTCCGAGAAGCTCGAGCTGGTCGGAGTAGCGAGCCGCGAACAGGCACGCGCCGAGGAGTACGCGCGGCAATGGGAGATTCCGCGCGCCTATGGCTCGTACGAGGCGTTGCTGGCTGACGACCAGATCGAGGCGGTCTACATCTCGCTGCCGAACAACCTGCACGCCGAATGGTCGGTCCGCTCGCTCGAGGCGGGCAAGCACGTGCTCTGCGAGAAGCCGATGGGCAAGCGGGCGGCCGAGATCGAGCAGGCCTTCGACGTTGCGGAGCGCGCGGGGCTGCTGCTGTCGGAGGCCTTCATGTACCGGCACAACCCGCAGGCCCGGCGGCTGCGTGAGCTCCTCGACGAAGGCGCGGTCGGCGAACCGCGCATCGCGCGGGCGCGCTTCGGCTTCGCGCTCTTCGACACCGCCAACATCCGGCTCCGTCCCGACGTCGAGGGCGGCAGCCTCATGGACGTCGGCTGCTACTGCGTCAACGGCCTCCGGCTCGTTGCCGGTGAGCCGGAGCTCGTTTTCGGCCAACAGCTCGTCGGCCCGAGCGGCACGGACTGGGTCTTCACCGGTTCGCTGCGGTTTCCGGGCGACGTGTTCGGCTTCTTCGACTGCTGGACGAGCCTGCCCGAGCGCGACGAGCTCGAGATCCTGGGCAGCGAGGGCTCGCTCTTCCTCGACGACCCGTGGCACGCGGGCAGGCCGGTGATCGAACTGCGACGCGACGGCGAGGTGGAGCGGATCGAGCTCGAGCCAGCCGACACCTACCGCTTTGAGCTCGAGAACGTCAGCGACGCGATCCGCGGCGAGGGCGAGCTCCTCCTCGGCCGGGCGGACGGAGTCGGGAACGCCCGCGCGCTCGAGGCGCTTGCCGCCTCAGCCTCCAAAGGAGTTCCCATGCAGCCGGGCGGCGAATCCGCTCCCTCCTAAGGGGCCTCATGGGGGAACCAGGGGCTCCCCGTGCTACTCAGCGCTCGACGCCGAACGCGATGTTGACGGTCGTGCGGTAGACGCTGATGCGGTCGTTCTCGACCACGGCGCTCATCGAGACGACGTCCGCGCCGTGGATGTCGCGCACCGTCCTCGCCGCCTCCTGCACGGCCGCGTCGGCCGCCTTCGCGAAGCTCTCCTCCGAGGAGCCGATCACCGTGATCACCTTGGCGATGTTTGCCATTGCCGTTCTCCTTCCGTTGACGTTTGCTCAGCGGCCGTATCCGAGCAACAGCTCCAACACTCCGTGCTGCCCGCGGGTCGCATCCTCGCGCAGCAGCTCGTCGAGTTCCACACCGACGAGGAAGATGATCGAAGACGTGTAGACGTAGCCGATCAGGACGAGGAATACGGTCAGGTTCCCGATCGCGGTCTTGAAGCTCGCGATGTGGCCGACGAAGAGCCCGAAGATCAGCGTTGCACCGATCCACGCCGTGATCACGAGCGCGGAGCCGGCGCTCGCCCAGCGCTTGGCGCGCCGCTCCACTGGGGCGTAGCGCACGAGCAGCCCGACCGCCAGCGCCAGCAGGATCACCGCCGCAATCCACCGTCCGATCGAGACCAGGACGCCGGCGACGCCGTTGCTCGCCAGCGCGGCCCCCGCGGTGACGACGACGAGCGCGCCGACGACGCAGAGCGCGATCGCGACCGCGAGGCCGAACGAGATCGGGAAGCGCCGAGTCCACGGGCGCCTCTCGTCGGTCTCGTAGATCTGGTTGATCGCTCCCATCGCCGCGCGGACCGAGCCCGAGACGTACCAGACGACGAGGACCGCCGCAAAGGCGATCAGGCCGCCGCTCTCGGTCGTGAAGATCCGCTGGACGGCCGAGTCGATCGCGTGCGCGGTCGTGGGCTGCAGGTGGTCCTTCAGCCCGGGGTAGAGCGTCTCGCTCCAGACCTTCTCCTCGCCGGTCGCCCCGAGGAGGGCCAGGCCGAGCAGCGTCAGCGGGACGAGCGCCTTCAGGACCTGGAACGCGATCGCGCTCGCGTGGTCGAGCAGCTGGTGGCGGGCGAAGAGGTCGACCCAGAGCTTGACGAAGCGTTTCAGCCGCTCCTTCATGCGTTTCGCCTACCCCAAAAGGCCCGCAGCTAGACTGGGCCGCCGTGTTCGACACGCTCTCAGACCGGCTTCAGGGCGCGCTGGGCGACCTGCGGAAGCGGGGCCGCCTCGACGAGGAGGCGATCTCGCGCGCGATGCGCGAGGTCCGCCTCGCGCTGCTAGAGGCGGACGTCAACTTCGAGGTCGTCAAGGAGTTCGTCGGCCGCGTGCGCGAGCGGGCGCTCGGCGCCGACGTGCTGAAGAGCCTCACCCCCGGCCAGCAGGTCGTGAAGATCGTCCACGAGGAGCTGACGTCGCTGATGGGCGCCGGCGACTCGCGGCTCGCCTTCGCCGGCCGGCCGCCGACCGTGATCCTGCTCGCCGGGCTGCAGGGCTCGGGCAAGACGACGGCGGCCGCGAAGCTCGCGCTGCTGCTGCGCAAAGAAGGCCGCAAGCCGGGCCTCGTCGCGGCCGACCTGCAGCGACCGGCCGCGGTCGACCAGCTCGAGCAGCTCGGACGCGAGCTGCAGGTTCCCGTGTTCAGCGAGGAGCGCGCCGACCCGGTCGCAGCAGCGAGGCAAGGGGTCGAGCTCGCCCGCGCCGAGAGCCTTGACACCGTCATCCTCGATACGGCCGGCCGCCTGCACGTCGACGAGGAGCTGATGGACGAGCTCGTCGCGGTGCGCGATGCGACGCGCCCGACGAACGTGCTCCTCGTACTGGACTCGATGACGGGCCAGGACGCCGTGCGGGTCGCCGAGGCGTTCGCCGAGCGCGTGGCCTTCGACGGGGTCGTCCTCACCAAGCTCGACGGAGACGCGCGCGGCGGCGCGGCGCTCTCGGTCAAGGCCGTCACCGGCAAGCCGATCAAGCTCGCCTCGGTCGGGGAGCGCCTCGATCAGCTCGAGTACTTCCACCCCGACCGGATGGCCTCGCGGATCCTCGGCATGGGCGACGTCCTGAGCCTGATCGAGAAGGCCGAGGCGGCGGTCGAGGAGGACGAGCGCGAGGAGATGGAGCGCCGCATGATGCAGGGCGAGTTCACCTTCGACGACTTCCTGCGGAGCTACAAGATGCTGCGCCGGATGGGCCCGCTTCAGGGCGTGCTCAAGATGATCCCGGGCCTCGGCAAGCAGCTCGAGGGGCTCGACGACGTCGACGATCGGCAGCTCGCGCGCGTCGAGGCGATCGTGCTCTCGATGACGCCGCAGGAGCGCCGCCTCCCGCACGTGATCGACGGCTCGCGCCGCAAGCGGATCGCCGCCGGCAGCGGGACGACCGTCGAGCAGGTCAACCAGCTGCTCGAGGCCCGCAAGCAGATGGCGAAGATGATGAAGCAGATCGGGAAAGGAAAGATGCCCGCGCTCCCCGGACAGCCGGGCCTGGCGCCGGGCTCAAACGGCCCGTCCCGCTCGGCGACGAAGAAGCGAAAGAGCAAGCGCAAGAAGAAGTCCAAGTCACGGAGGTAACCGTTTGGCAGTCAAGCTGAGGTTGACCCGCGTCGGGTCGAAGAAGAACCCCGTCTACCGCATCGTCGCGGCGGACTCGCGCTCGCCGCGCGACGGCAAGTTCCTCGAGATCGTCGGGCGCTACAACCCGCAGACCGACCCGTCGACGATCGAGCTCGACGAGGAGAAGGTGCGCGACTGGCTCTCGAAGGGCGCGCAGCCCTCGGAGACCGTCGCTCGGCTGCTCAAGGCCAAAGGTGTCGGCGAGGAGTCGACGAAGGCGTGAGCCTTCGGCGGAGAAGCACCGACTGGGGAAGGGTCTCGGGAAACCGGGAGGTTTCCCGCAGCGAGGCGTGCTTGGAAGAAGAAGGGGGCACACGGGGAAAACATGGTTTCCCCCGTGGGAGCGGAGAGGGGCGGAGCGACGTCGGCTGATTTAGTCGAGTACCTGGCGCGCCGGCTCGTCGACGACCCTGACGCGGTGCGCGTCGAGGAGGTCGAGCGGGACGGCGATACGGTGATCCAGCTCCACGTCGCCGAGGACGACGTGGGCAAGGTGATCGGCCGCCAGGGCAGGATCGCGCGGGCGTTGCGCACGGTCGTCCGCGCCTCGGCCGCACGCCGCCACGGGCGCGTGCTGCTCGAGATCGTCGAATGAGGCATCGCTTGCGAGGCCGGCGTCAGGAGGATCGGGCTCTGCTCGATCCTCCGGCTGAAATGACCGGTCGACCCGTATGAACACCCTTCTAGACCGCGTTTAGCGCCGCCGTGCGTGTAGCCGCGCTCTACGACATCCACGGCAACCTGCCGGCGCTCGAGGCCGTGCTGGCTGAGGTCGAGCGCCAGGGCGTCGACGCGATCGTGGTCGGTGGCGACATCGCCGCCGGCCCGCCACAGCCGCGGGAGGTCGTCGAGCTCGTCCGCTCGCTGCCGAACGTCCATCCGATCCGCGGCAACGCCGACCGGCTCCGAGACCCGCGGTACGGCGACGACGAGGGGCTCGCGTGGCTGGTCGAACGGCTCGACGACGACCACGTCGAGTGGCTGACGACGCTGCCGTTCTCGGCGGTGCTCGACGACACGCTCTACGTGCACGCGACGCCGCAGGACGACGAGACCATCGTCACCGAGCTGACTACCGACGAGCGGCTGGCGGAGCTGGTCGCCGGCGTCGAGCAGCGGCGCGTCGTCGCCGGGCACACGCACATGCAGCTCGAGCGGCGCGTGGGGGACAGGCTGTTCGTCAACGCCGGCAGCGTCGGCTGGCCGTACGAGGGCAAGCCGGGCGCGTTCTGGGCGATCCTGGACGAAGGCGTCGAGCTGCGGCGGACGGACTACGACCGCGAGCGCGCCGCGGAGCTGATCCGTCGCTCCGGCCACCCACGGGCCGAGGAGATCGCGGCGGAGAACATCCTCGAGTCGCCGACGCGAGCCGAGGCCCTCGAAGTCTTCGGCGGATGACCGTCGCTCGCCTCGCGCTCGCTCCCGTGGGGGAAACGAGGTTTCCCCCCGGTGCCCCCTCCCCCGCTCACAGGCCGGAGGCCGGCCTGTGAGCGACCTCATCCGGGTGGGTCGCGTCGGCAAGCCGCACGGCCTCGACGGCTCGTTCTTCGTCGAGAACGGCAGCGAGGACGAGGAGCGGTTCGCAGTGGGCGCGAAGCTGCACGTCGACGGCGAGCCAGCTCAGGTGGTCGATTCGAAGCGCTCGGGCGGCCGGACCGTGATCCGCCTCGACCGCGAAGCGCCTCGGGGCGCAGAGCTCGCGGTGCCGCGCTCGGAGCTGCCGCCGCCCGGAGAGGACGAGTACTACGAGTTCCAGCTCGTCGGCCTCGCCGTGGAGGAGGACGGCGGCCGCTCGCTCGGCCGCGTCACCTCGGTGCAGCCCGGCCCTGCGAACGACGTGCTCGAGCTCGACTCGGGCCTGCTGCTGCCGCTCGTCGGCGCGTGCGTCCTGGAGGTCGACCTCGACGCAGGCCGAATCCTGATCGCGCGGGGCTTCGCCGGCCCTGGATGATTGATGCAACGATCTCGCGCGTCCGGCTGCGCGATCTGGCACGCCTAGGCGATCTCACTGCATCAACCATCTCGCTAACCTGACACGCGGCCCGTCTCTTGCAGCTCGACGTCTTCACCCTCCTTCCTCACGCGTTCGCCTGGCTCACGGAGCAGCGGCCGGTTGCGGCCGTCCTCGGCGACGAGCTCGAGCTGCGCCTGTTCAACTACCGCGACTACACGCCGCTCACGGGCGGCCAGGTCGACGACGAGCCCTACGGCGGCGGCGCGGGCATGGTGCTCCGCGTAGACGTGGTCGCGGCGGCGCTCGATGCTGTCTACGGCGGGATGCCCGAGCACCGCGTCGTTGCGCTCACGCCGCAGGGGCGCCAGCTGACGCAGGAAGTCGTCGAGGAGCTCGCCGGCGAAGACCGGCTGACACTGCTCTCGGCGCGTTTCGAGGGTTTCGACGAGCGCGTGCCGATCCACCTCGCCTCGGATGCGATCTCGATCGGCCCGTACGTGCTCTCGGGCGGGGAGCTGCCGGCGATGGTCGTGCTCGACGCAGTCGCGCGGCGGCTTCCGGGCGCGCTTGGAAGCGAGGAATCGGGACTGGTGGAGAGCTTCTCCCCCGAGCTCGACGGAGGCCTCGAGTACCCTCACTACACGCGTCCGGCAGAGTTCCGGGGCTGGCGAGTGCCGGACGTCCTGCTGTCGGGGGATCACGGAAGAATCGAGGAATGGCGGATGGAACAGAGTCGTCTGAGGACAGGGTCGTGAGCCGGCGCTCGCGACGGCGACCTCAGGCCGAGTGGGCTTTGCCCGCTCGGCCGTCTGCGCTGACCGGTCGACCGGCTGATCCCGAGGAGACATGGCCGTGAGGGACGAGCCCTTCCGCGAGCCGCCGCCCTACCCGCCGGTCCTGGAGACCACGCCGGAGCCGCGCCGGCGCCGTTCGCGCAACCCGCTCGACCGTCTGACAGCGGGCCTGCCGCGCCCGTGGCGCATCGCGATCGACTGGATCGTCACCATCGCCGGCGCGATCGGGATCGTGCTCGCGATCAAGGCCTGGGTGGTGAACCCGTACCGGATCCCGACCTCGTCGATGGAGCCGACACTCCACTGCGCCCGTCCCGGCGAGGGATGCGAGGCCGGCCTCTCCGACCGCGTGCTCGCCAACCGCTTCATCTACCGCTTCCGCGGCCCGCATCGCGGCGAGATCGTCGTCTTCAAGACGCCCAAGAGAACCGAGGAAGTGGGCTGCGGAGGCGGCACCTTCGTCAAGCGGCTGATCGGCCTTCCGGGTGACACCGTCAGCGAGCGTGACGGCTTCGTCTCGATCAACGGCAGGCGCCTCGACGAGCCGTACGTCACGCAGCGGCAGCGCGACCAGGAGACCGACACCTGGCACGTGCCGCAGGGGAGCTATTTCTTCATGGGCGACAACCGGGCTGAGTCCTGCGATTCGAGGCGCTGGGGCTCGGTGCCCCGGAAGGACCTGATCGGGCCCGTCTTCGCCACGTACTGGCCGCCGACCCGGATCTCCATCCATTGAGCGGCGACGGCTTCGAGGACCGCACGCGCGAGGAGTACCGGCTCGGCGAGACCGACCCGCCGCGCAGCGACTACCGCACCGAGCGGCCGCCCCCGAGCTATCCGCCGGTGCTGAAGCCCTCCGAGCCGCGAAAGCGGGAGCGCCGGTCGCGCAACCCGCTCGACCGGCTGACGGCCGGGCTGCCGCGCCCCTGGCGGATCGCGATCGACTGGATCGTCACCATCGCCGGCGCGATCGGGATCGTGCTGGCGATCAAGGCCTGGGTGGTGAACCCGTACCGGATCCCGTCGTCGTCGATGGAGCCCACGCTCCACTGCGCCCACAACAGACCGGGCGACGGATGTGAGGCGAGCCTCTCCGACCGCGTCCTCGCCAACCGCTTCATCTACCACTTCCGCAGCCCCCACCGGGGCGAGATCGTGGTGTTCAACACGCCCAAGGCGGCCAAGGAGATGTGCGGGGCGAGCGGCACCTTCGTCAAGCGCCTGATCGGCCTTCCCGGAGACACGGTCAACGAGCGGCAGGGCGGGTGGATCTACATCAACGGCGTGAAGCTGAACGAGCCGTACATCAAGCCCGACCGCCGCGGCCGCGACTCGACCACCGGCAGCTGGCACGTGCCCAAGGGCGAATACTTCTTCATGGGAGACAACCGCGGCGAGTCGTGCGACTCGCGGCGCTGGGGCGCGGTGCCACGCAGCAAGCTGATCGGGAAGGTCTTCGCCACTTACTGGCCGCCGAACCGGATCTCGCTCCACACGGTCCTTCCGGGGGCGGGGATCGTTGGGCTGCTTTTGGTTCTGCCTCTGCTGCCCGTGAGGCGTCGAAAGCGCGCCGGCGTGCGCTAGCATTCCGCGTCGGCCCGCCGGGGCCTCTTTCTATGAGCCGGGTGATCGAGAGTCTCGAGCAGCGCCAGCTGCGGACGAACCTGCCGCCGTTCAAGGCGGGGGACACCGTGCGTGTGCATTTCCAGGTGATCGAGGGCCAGCGCCGCCGCGTGCAGGTCTTCGAGGGAATCGTGCTCAAGCGCCAGGGCGCCGGCGTGCGCGAGACGTTCACGGTGCGCAAGCAGTCGTTCGGCGTCGGCGTGGAGCGGACGTTCCCAGTGCACTCGCCGAAGATCGAGCGCATCGAGGTGACGGCGATCGGCGACGTCAATCGCGCGAAGCTCTACTACCTGCGCGGCAAGGTCGGCAAGCGGGCGCGGGTGCGCGCCAAGCGCGGTGTGGCGCTGCCCGAGTCGGAGCTGCTCGTGGGCGCGATGCCGCCCGAAGGCGAGGCCGTCGACGAGGAGCTCGTCGCTGAGGCCGCGGAGGCTGCGGAGGAGGCGCCGGCCGACGACGCCCCGTCCGAGGAGGCGCCCGAAACGACGGAGGAGCCGGGCCCGGAGCCCGAATCGGCGGTCGAGCCCGAGCCTGAGCCGGAGCCGGACCCCGCCGAGTCTGCGCGCGAGCCAGAGCCCGAGCCGGTCAAGGAGTAACGAAAGCGCCACGATCCCTGGGCGTCCGCTGAGCGCGGCGCTATGCTCGCGACCGTGGCTCGACGCACCGGCCGAAAGCTCCTTCAGTTCGACCGCAAGCTCGGTGCGCGCTTCGTCGCCGGCGCGGACGAGGCGGGGCGGGGGCCGCTCGCCGGCCCGCTGCTGGTCGCGGGAGTGCTGCTCGACTACGCGAAGCTGCGGGATCACAAGGTGCGGCCGCTCGGCTGCCTGAACGACTCGAAGCAGTGCACCGAGGCCGAGCGCGAGGAGCTTTACCGCGCGGTGCTCGGCTGCGCGGAGCGCGTGGTCGTCCGCGCGGTGCCGGCGACGCAGATCGACCGCTTCGGCCTCCATCGCTCGAACCTGGCGGCGCTGCGGGCGGTGCTCTCAGAGCTCTTGCCGCCAGCGGAGGTGTGCCTCGTCGACGGTTTCCGGCTCGGGCCCTCCGCGCCGGAGCATCGTGCGGTAGTCGACGGCGACGAGAAGAGCGCTGCGATCGCGGCCGCCTCGATCGTGGCCAAGGTGACGCGCGACCGCATGATGCGGCGGATGGACGCTCTATACCCGGCATACGGGTTCCGCTCGCACGTGGGGTACATCACGCCCGGCCACTCCGCGGTCGTTCGCGCGCGAGGGCCCTGTGAGATCCACCGCCGCTCCTTCCAGGCGCTCTGCTACGCCGAGGCACCGCTTGCGATGCCGACACCAAGGCGCACGGGATTCGCCCGGGTGCCCGCCTGAACTGATGGTTCGAACCATCCGAGGAGGGCCGGGAACGGCTCCTAGCACCCGGGCGGCAGGCACGGCCGCAGAGCGCCGGGCGCTCTGGCACTACCGCCTTTGTGGTTATCGCGTCCTGGACCGGAACGTCTGGATCGGCGGCAACGAGCTTGACCTGGTCGTGCGGCGGGGCCGGAAGCTCGCGTTCGTCGAGGTGAAGGCGAAAGGCGGCGGGCGCTACGGCGACCCGTTCGCGATGGTCACCGAGGAGAAGCAGCGCCGCCTGCGCCGAGCCGCCGAGGCGTGGCTCGGGTCGCACCCGGAGGCCGCCGATCTCGAGACGCGCTTCGACGTCGTGGGCTTCCGCGACGGTCGGCCGAAGGTCGTCAGGCAGGCGTTCTAGTCGCTCCGTCGAACCCGGCGAAGCCGTGGCCTCGACACAGGATGCTCTCTACCGGCGCATCGACCTCGAGCTCTCGTGGTCCGAGCGCGAGCTCCCCGAGCGCGAGCGGACGAAGCACGTCCACCGGCTCCACCCCTACCTCGGGAAGTTCATCCCGCAGCTCGTGGAGGCGCTGCTCGAGCGGCACGTCCCGCGCGGCGGACGCGTGCTCGACCCGTTCGCCGGCTCGGGAACGACGCTTGTCCAGGCGCTCGAGTCCGGCTACGACGCGTGCGGCGCCGACATCGCTCCCTTCAACTGCCTGCTGATGCGCGTGAAGACGCGGGAGTACAACCCATTCGTGCTGGAGTCGGAGCTGCGGGACGCGCTCGCGCGGCTGGACAGGTTCGACGTGGCGAGGCCGAAGGGGCCGGCCTCGCGGTTCGTGCGCGACTGGTACGCACCACGGGCTGCCGCGGAGCTGCTGTTCTTCCGGGAGCTCGTCGAGGACTACGAGCACGCCGACGTGCTGCGGGTGGTGCTGGCGCGGGCGGCCCGGTCGGCGAGGCGAACGACCCACTTCGACCTCGACGTTCCGCGGGCCCCGCAGCGCTCGCCCTACTGGTGCCACAAGCATCGGCGCGAGTGTTACCCGGTCGGCGAGGCGCGGCGGTTCCTGCGCCGGTACGCGCTCGACACGCTGGCGCGAGTTCGATGGTTCGCGCGGGTGCGGGCGCGTGGGCGGGAGGCGGAGGTGCTACACGGAGACGCGCGGGAGCTCGACTTCGGCCGCGGCTTCGCCGGGGTGGTCACCTCGCCGCCGTACCCGGGATTGATCGACTACCACGAGCAGCACCGGTACGCCTACGAGCTGCTCGGGCTCGAGGAGTGCCGCGAGCTCGAGCTCGGTAAGGGATCGAGCCGGGCCGCGCTCGGGGCATACGTCGAGGGGGTTGCCGCGGTGCTCACCAACGTTTGTAGGTCGCTCGTGCGCGGCGCGCCGGTGGTGATCGTGATCAACGACCGACGCGAGCTGTACCCGGAGATTCTCGAGCTGGCGGGCCTGCGTTTGGAGGAGCGGTACCGGCGGCATGTGAACCGCCGCACCGGCCGGCGTGCGGGCGAGTTCTTCGAGGACGTGCTCGTGGCACGGCCACGGTAGTTCCACTTTCGTCACGGTCCCGTCGCAGACACGTCACTATTTGATGTCTAGCGTGGCAACGTGCTCGCACGTACCGTCACGCATGCCCTCGTCGGTCTCGACGCCCGCCGCGTCGAAGTCGAGGCTCATCTGCAGCTCGGCGTCCCTGCCTTCGCGATCGTCGGGCTGGCCGATCGCGCGTGCCAGGAGGCGAAGGAGCGAGTCCGGAGCGGTATCGCCTCGGCCGAGCTGGAGTGGCCGATGCGTCGGATCACCGTCAACCTGGCGCCGGCTGAGCTGCGCAAGGAGGGGTCCGGGTTCGACCTCCCGATCGCACTCGCCGTCCTCGCCGCCTCGCGCCAAGTCCCGCCGGAGTCGCTCGGCGGGCACGCGGCCGTGGGCGAGCTGGCGCTGGACGGGCGCCTACGGCCGGTGGGCGGCGTGCTGGCGGCGGCCGACGGCGCGCGGCAGGCAGGCCTCTCGCACCTCCTCTGCGCAGCGGAGTGCGCCGCGGAGGCCGCGCTCGCCGGGATCGAGCCCGTGCCCGTGCATCACCTGGCGGAGGCGGTCGCCTACCTGCGGGGCGAATGGCAGCCGCCTCCGCCTGACGAGCTGCCGTCGTCGGAGAACGGAAACGGGGCGCAGCCTGCCGTCCCGGATCTCGCCGACGTCCGCGGCCAGGAGCGGGCGCGCCGAGCGCTCGAGCTCGCCGCGGCGGGCAGCCACAACCTGCTGCTCGGCGGCCCGCCCGGAACCGGGAAGACGATGCTCGCGCGGCGACTGCCGGGGATCCTGCCGCGGCTGCCGCCTGAGGAGGCGCTCGAGGTCACACGGATTCATTCAGTCGCCGGCCTACTGCCGCCCGGGCGGCCGCTGGTTACCGTGCCTCCGTTCCGCGCGCCGCACCACACGGCGTCCGTCTCGGCGATCGTAGGCGGGGGATCGTCGCCCCGCCCCGGAGAGGCGAGCCTCGCTCACCGAGGAGTGCTCTTCCTCGACGAGCTCGCGGAGTTCCCGCGGAACGCGCTCGAGGCGTTACGGCAGCCGCTCGAGGACGGGGCCATCTCGATCGCGCGCGTCGGCGGCAAGATCGTCTTCCCCGCCCGCTTTCAGCTCGTCGGGACGATGAACCTGTGCCCGTGCGGCGCCCGCGGCGATCCTGCGACCGAGTGCTCATGCTCGGCTACACGGCTCGCGGCGTACCGGGACAAGCTCTCGCGGGCGCTGCTCGATCGCTTCGACCTGGTCGTGACGGTTCCGCGCGCGCGGGCGCGTGAGCTCGAGTGCGGGGCGGGGGAGGCCTCGAACGCGGTCCAAACACGGGTGACAGCTGCACGCGAGCATGCTCGCGGCGAGCCGCTGCGCCGCTCGAAGGAGGCGAACGAGCTGCTGGCGCGGGCAGTGGAGCGCCTGCCTTTGTCTGCGCGAGGTCGTGCCCGAGTGGCCCGGGTAGCGCGCACCGCGGCGCTGCTGGCGGGATCGGAGGAGGTCGACACGGAGCACGTGGCGGAAGCCCTCTCCTACCGCTCCCCGACGGAGCTGACGCGACCGTGAGCGATCTCGCGCTCGCCGTGTTTGCGGCCGAGACCGGGGCACACCTCGTGGAAGTGCCGCGTGAGCGGCGGTTCGAGCGGTTCCGGCGCAGCTTCGACGAGGCGTCGTGCCGATCGAAGCTTTCGGCGCGTGGCCTGCGGTTCGTGGGCCGGGAGGAAGGCGCCTATCCACCGCGCTTGCGCGAGCTTCACGACCCTCCGCCCGGGCTCTTCCTTCGCGGTGGCGCCCCGATCGAGCTCCTGAGCGCTCCGGCCGTGGCGGTAGTGGGCGCGCGGGCGTGCTCCTCGTATGGATCGCAGGTCGCGCAATTGCTGGGACGGGAGCTCTCGGCCGCGGGGCTTGTCGTCCTCAGCGGCCTCGCGCGAGGAGTCGACGGACAGGCGCACCGCGGCGCGCTCGATGCCGACGGTCGGACCGTCGCGGTGCTTGGGTGCGGCATCGATCGCGACTACCCAGCCGCGCACGCACAGCTCGCCGCACGGATCTGCGACCGGGGGCTCGTGGTGTCGGAGTACGCGCCCGGTGTGGAGCCTGCGCCGTGGAGGTTCCCGGCGCGGAACCGCGTTATCGCCGGCCTTGCCGCGGCCACGGTCGTGGTCGAGGCCCGCGAGCGCAGCGGGGCACTGATCACGGCCGACTTCGCCCTCGAGGCCGGGCGAGAGGTCTTCGCCGTCCCGGGCGAGATCACGTCCACGTTGTCAGTGGGCACGCATGCGCTGCTACGACTCGGCGCGACGCCGTTGACCTGCGCCGGGGACGTGCTCGAGGCGCTCGGCGTCGAACCGCCGGCCGGTGGGTTACCGGAGCTGGGCGAGACGGCGTCGACGGTCCTGGCGGCGTTGTCGGAGGAAGCGGCCGGGGTCGATCAGCTCGTTCGCGGGACCGGCCTCGACGCGGCCGCGGTGTCAACCGCGCTCGCCGAGCTGGAGCTCGCTGGCATCGTCGCCGAGGCCGAGGGCCTGTACAGGGGGGTGAGGCCGCAGGACTAGGATCGCCGACATCGAGACGAGCTCGTACTGGCTGTTGGAAGAGCGCCCGCCGCTGCTCGCCCGCGTCGATCGGTCGGCGGGGCCGGTCGACGTTGCAATCGTCGGCGGCGGCGTCACGGGCTGCGCCTGCGCGCTCACGCTGGCCG
Source organism: Actinomycetota bacterium (assembly GCA_046729915.1). Taxonomy (GTDB): domain Bacteria; phylum Actinomycetota; class Thermoleophilia; order Gaiellales; family Gaiellaceae; genus AC-32. Next base: position 17,482 of record JBKPHO010000401.1, read on the forward strand.
AGCGAGGCAAGCGGGTGCGCGTGTACGAAGCGCGGGAGATCGCGGGCGGCGCCAGCGGCCGAAACGGCGGCTTCGCACTCCGTGGAGCGGGCCCGGCCTACGACGTCGCTCGCCGTGACCTCGGCGCCGAGCGAGCCCGAGCGCTCTGGGAGCTGACCGAGCGCACCATCGACCGGCTCGAGCAGCTGGCGGGTGACGCCTTCCGGCGAACCGGCAGCCTGCGCCTCGCCGCGGATCAGGCGGAGTATGGCGAGCTGGAGGCGGAGTACGAGGCGCTGCGCGAGGACGGCTTCGCGGTTGAGTGGCGCAGAGAGCTTCCACACTCCTTGGCGGGACGGTTCGCTGGCGCGATCTTCAATCCACCTGATGGATCGCTGCAGCCTGCCCGCTTGGGTGAGGCGCCTCGCCGCGAAAGCAGCGAAGGCCGGTGCGGCGCTCTGCGAGCACACGCGCGTCGGATCAGTCGACGAGGTCGACGCGGAGCAAGTCGTCATCGCAACCGACGGCTACACGAAGGGGCTCCTTCCGGAGCTCGACGCGGTCGTCAAGCCGATCCGAGGCCAGGTGCTTGCGACCGAGCCGCTCGAGCGGCGCCTATTCCCCTGCCCGCATTACGCGAGCCTGCTAGACGAGACTCCCGCGATCACGCATCGCTGGGCCGGCCTCTTCGGAAACACAAGGGACCGTCTGCAGCTTGTCGGTCCGGTCCCCGGGAACGACGGCGTCTGGGTCGCCCCCGGCTACGCGGGTCACGGCAACGTGATGGGCCTCGCCTGCGGCGAAATGCTCGGCCGCGCGATCCTCGGAGAGACGGCGCCGCAGCTCGACCTGTTGAACCCGGCCCGCCTGGTCGACCGCTAGCCCTCGCCAGGGGCAGGAACCGACTCGTCGCTCTGGAAGAGCGAGAAGGCGTTCCCCTCGGTGTCGGCACAGCGGGCGAACCAGCCGACGCCCGGGATCGGCTGCTTGTCCTCGGCTGTGCCGCCGAGCTCTCGTGCGCGGGCGATCGAGGCGTCGATGTCGGAGGTGCCGAAGTACACGATTGGCCCTGACGGACCGTCGTCGGCGGGATAGATCGCTCCGCCCGGCTCGTTCCCACCGAGCATGTGGTACTCGACGGGGCCGCTCCACTCCTGGAACTTCCAGCCGAAGAGCGACTTCCAGAAGCTCATCGCGCGACCCGTGTCCCGAGCCGGGAGCTCGAAGTGCACCAGCTGTCCGTCCATCGATCGCCTCCTCTGGTCGACGCGTGCAGCCTATCTCCCGCCCGTGCGCCATTACCGAGGCACTGGCTACAGGTCCAGGACGGGCAGATCGAGCCCTTCCGCACGCTCGAGAGCGGCGAGGGCGATCGCCAGGTCCTGGATCGCCAGCCCCGTCGAGTCGAAGGTTGTGATCTCCTGATCCGAGCCGCGGCCAGCGGCGTGGCCGATGAGCACGCGGCCGAGCTCCGTGACGTGATCCCGACTGATCGCACCCGCTTCGACTGCGCCTGCGAGATCGCCGTTGTGCGACGCCTGGATCCAGTCGTCGCAGAACACCCGCGTCCGCACGAGCTCTTCCACCGCGATCTCGGCCTTCCCCGGCCCATCCGCCCCCATCAGGCTGACGTGTTGCCCCTCCTGCAGCGATCCGGGCGGGAACAGCACCTCGTGACCCGGTGTGACCGTGATGACAACATCGGCAGCGAGCGCCTCTTCCCGCGAGCTCGCGACTCCGGCTCCGATCTCCTCGGCGGCCTGGCGTGCCCGCCGCTCGTCAACGTCCCAGAGCAGGACCTCACGTCCGCGTGCGACCAGAGTCCGCGCCGCGGCGCGTCCGTTGACTCCGGCGCCGACCACCGCCGCCGTGCCCGCTCCATCGCGTCCGAGTGTCTCCGTCGCCAGCGCCGCGGCGGCACCGGTCCGCAGGGCCGTCACCGCGCCGGCCTCGAGCACCGCGACGAGCGAGCCGTCTGAGGCGTCCGAAAGCAGTACGAGGCCCGTCACTGTCGGTAACCCGCGCGCCGGGTTCCCCGGGAACGACGTCACCCACTTGAGTGCCGCGTGTCCGGCCCCGAGCGCCGGCATCGCGCGGAAATCGCCCGCGGGGTAGGCCGGCACGTAAACCTTCGGCGGCATCGACCACTCGCCGCGCGCGTACGCGACGAACGCGTCTCGCACCGCCTCGAGCGCGCGCTCCGGGGAAACCGCCGCCTCGACATGGGTGGCCGCGAAGACGGGGACCACGCCGCTAGAGGCCCTTGACGTCCTCGATCAGCTTGGTGATCGACTCCTTGGCGTCGCCGAACAGCATCACCGTCTTCGGGTTGTAGAAGAGCGGGTTTTCGATGCCGGCAAACCCGGGGTTCATGCTGCGCTTGAGGACGACCACGGTCTGCGCGTCGTCGACGTTCAGGATCGGCATGCCGTAGATCGGGCTCCCCTCGTTATTGCGGGCGTCCGGATTGACGACGTCGTTTGCGCCAACGACGACTGCGACGTCGGTCCGCCCGAACTCGGGGTTTGCTTCATCCATCTCCTTCAGTTGCGGATAGGGCACGTTGGCCTCCGCCAGGAGCACGTTCATGTGCCCGGGCATCCTGCCGGCGACGGGGTGGATCGCGTAGGAGACCTCGACGCCCTTTGCCTCGAGCAGGTCGGCGAGCTGCCGGACGTCGTGCTGCGCCTGCGCGACGGCGAGCCCGTAGCCGGGCACGAACACCACCTTGTGGGCGTACGCGAGCATGACGGCCACGTCCTCGGCGGTTGCGGAGCGGACGGTTCCGCCGTCGCTTGCGGCAGCCGCGGCGGCGGCGCCCGAGGAGACCTGACCGAACGCACCGAACAAGACGTTCGCGATCGATCGGTTCATCGCCCGGCTCATCAGCACCGTGAGCAGCGTTCCGGAGGCGCCGACGAGCATCCCGCTCACGATGAGGACGTTGTTCTCGAGCTCGAAGCCGGTCGCAGCGGCCGCAAGGCCCGTAAAGGCGTTGAGCAGCGAGATCACGACCGGCATGTCGGCACCACCGATCGGGAGAACGAAGAGGACGCCGAACAGCGCAGAACAGCCGAGCAGCGCCCACATCAGCCACTGCTCTTCGCCTCCCGCAGCGATGGAAATCCCCGCTGCGACCGCCGTGGCGAGCACGAAGCCGTTCACGACCTGCTGGCCCGGATACGTGATCGGCCGCCCCTGAATCAGCTCCTGCAGCTTCGAGAACGCGACCATCGAGCCCGCGAACGAGACGGCCCCGATCAGGGCCGAGAGCATGATCGCGATGCTGATGTCGAGCTTGAGGTTCCCAGGGTCAGGCGCATGGTTGTGGAACTCGGCCCATGAGACCAATGCCGCTGCCCCGCCGCCGACGCCGTTGAACAGCGCCACCATCTGTGGCATTGCTGTCATCTTCACGCGGCGCGCAGCCACCGCGCCAAAGCCCCCGCCGATCACCATTCCGACGGCGATCTCCCAGTAGCTCACGATCTCGTTCTGCGCGAAGGTCACCGCGATCGCGAGCAACATCCCGAGCGCTCCGATCCAGTTCCCCCACCGAGCCTTGTCGGGCCTGGAAAGGAAGCGCAGAGCGAGGATGAAGGTCACGATTGTGACCAGGTAGAGCAGGTCGGTGGTCGTGCGGCTCACTGCTGAGCCGGCGGCTTGCCGTCGTCACCGGCGGGAGCGCGTTCCGGCCGGCGACGCTTGAACATCTCCAGCATCCGGTCGGTGACGACGAATCCGCCGACAACGTTCGCCGACGCCAGGATCACAGCGACGAACCCGATCACCCAGGTGAGCGTGTCCTTGTGGCCGGCGCCCATCACGAGCATTGCGCCGACGATCACGATCCCGTGGATGGCGTTGGTGCCCGACATCAGCGGCGTGTGCAGGAGCGTCGGCACCTTCGAGATGACCTCGAACCCCAGGAAGATCGCGAGCACGAGAATCGTGATCTCGAAGACAAGCAGTTGCCCGTGACTCATCTAGCGCCTGCCGTTGGTTGTCCGCCGAGAGCTATGCGGCCACGCGTGCCCCGCGCGCCGAGCGTTGAGGTATCACCCGAGAACCAGAAACCCCCACCCAGGGTGGGGGTTGTCGTCCCACCGCCCTCGGCGGGCACGCTACCCGTTCGCTGCGCACGGGTGTGTGCCTCAGGTGTGTCGATTTCGTGCCAGTGCGTCGCATGACCGCGCCGCCAGTTCGTCGGATGCGCGCTCGTGGACTCAGGTCCTCGGCCGGGCCGCTTGATCGCGCTTGAACGGCCCATTTCGGCCGCTCCGCGCTGCCCGTCGCTCCGCGCTGCCCGTTGATTGCTCCTGGGGCCTCCTGTCTCGGCCCAAGCGCCACGCCGCGCGCTCACGCGGCCACCTCTTCCCGGCGCGTCACACATGCACCGGCCGTGATCTCGTCGTCCCAGTCGAGCACGAGCTCGCCCTCGGGCGCGAGGTGGTGAAGGAGCGCCACCACATTGCGGGCGTACAGCTGGCTCGCGTGGAACGGCATCGAGCTCGGCAAGTTCGTGAAGCCGACGATGGTCACTCCCTCGCGCACTACCTCCTCGCCGGGCTCGGTCAGCTCGCAGTTGCCGCCCGCCTCGGCAGCGAGGTCGACCACCACCGACCCGGGCCGCATCGCACGCACGGCGCTCGCCGGGATCAGCTGCGGCGCGGGGCGACCCGGGATCAGCGCCGTCGTGATGACGACGTCGAACTCCGGCAGCCTCGCCTCGAGCTCTTCCTGCTGCTGCCGCTGCTGCTCCTCCGAGAGCTCCTGCGCGTAGCCGCCCTCGGTCTCCTCTCCGACGACGCCCAGGTCCAGCCAGTTCGCGCCGAGGCTCTCGATCTGCTCGCGCACCACGGGCCGTACGTCGAACCCGGTCACGACGGCGCCCAGCCGTCGTGACGTCGCGATTGCCTGCAGGCCCGCGACCCCGGCGCCCAGCACCAGCACCTTCGCCGGCGCCACCGTTCCCGCGGCCGTCATCAGCATCGGGAAGAACTTCGGCAGGCGCTCGGCCGCGAGCAGCGTTGCCTTGTACCCCGACACGGTCGCCTGCGACGACAAGGCGTCCATCGGCTGCGCCCGCGTGATGCGGGGGATCGACTCCATGGCGAAGGCGATCACGCCCCGCTGCGCCAGCCGCTCGATCCCCTCGCGGTCGGTGAGCGGCTGGAGAAAGCTGATCAGCACCTGGCCCTCGCGCAACCGCGCAGCCTCCTCCTCGCTCGGCTTCTGCACCTTCACGACTGCCTCTGCCTCCGTCCAGTCGTCGACCAGCCGCGCGCCCGCCTCCTCGAACGCGGCGTCCGGGAACGACGCCGCCTCGCCGGCACCGCGCTGCACGAGCACCTCGAAGCCGCTGGGAACGAGCTTGCCGACGACCTCCGGGATGAGCGCCACGCGCCGCTCACCGGCGGCGGTCTCTCTCGGCACCCCGATCCTCATGCGCGGCGAATGCTATTGCGTGCGGCGACGACCGCTGGGGGAGAGGCGACGGCGAGCCGCCTATGCTGGCGGGGATGGCGGTGCCCGAGATTCCGCTCCGCGAGACGAAGCACGGCCTCGTGGCCGACGGGGACGGCTGGTTCGTGATCAACGCGCGCGAGAGCCGCTGGCGCGACACCGGCCACTTCGGCTTCTACTGCAACTTCGAAGGCAAGAGCCCCTTCCGCCAGCAGGGGATCAACCTGAACGTCCTCGAGCCGGGACAGCCGATCGGGCTCTACCACCGCGAACGCGCGCAGGAGGACTTCCTCGTGCTCGCCGGCGAATGCCTCCTGCTCGTCGAGGGCGAGGAGCGGAAGCTGAAAGCCTGGGATTTCTTCCACTGCCCGGGCGGAACGGAGCACATGATCATCGGTGCGGGAGAAGGCCCGGCCGTCGTGCTCGCAGTGGGCGCCCGTGGCGGACGCAAGGGCATCGTCTACCCGGTCGACGACCTGGCGCTCGCCCACGACGCCGGCGTCGAGCAGGAAGCGAGCAGCCCGGAGGAGGCGTACCGCCGCTTCCCGAAGTTCGAGCGCTGCCGCTACCGGCCCGGCTGGCTCCCCGAGTAGAGTTCGACGCGGTGGCGCAGCGGCTCGCAGAGATCGCGGACAGCTTCTTCAGGCCCGCGGTCAACGATCTGGTGCCGTACGAGCCCGGAAAGCCGGTCGAGGAGGTGCAGCGCGAGCTCGGGCTCGAGCGCGTCGTCAAGCTCGCCTCGAACGAAGGCCCCTACGGTCCGTTCCCCGAGGCGAGCGAGGCGATCGAGCGCTCGATAGCCGAGCTGAACCGCTACCCGGACGGCGGCGCCTACCGCCTCCGCGCTGCCCTGGCGGAGCGCTTCGACCTCCGCTTCGAGGAGGTGGCGGTCGGCGCAGGCTCCGACGGGCTGGTCGACTGCCTGAGCCAGGCAGCGCTCGAGCCGGGCGACGAGATCGTCTGCGGCTGGCCGTCGTTCCCGAGCTACATGATCGACGCGCGGAAGCTCGGCGCCGTCCCGCGTACGGTTCCCCTGCGCGACGGGCGCTACGACCTCGAGGCCATGCTGGAGGCGATCGGGCCGCGCACGAAGATCGCCTACGTCTGCCTCCCGAACAATCCGACCGGCACCACGAACACGCGGGCCGAGCTCGACGCCTGGTTCGAGCGCGTGCCCGGGCACGTGGTCACCGTTCTCGACCAAGCCTACGCGGAGTACATCGACGACCCCGACTACCCGGACGGCGTCGAGGGCTACCTGAAGCAGGGCCGACGCGTCGTCGTTCTCCGCACCTTCTCGAAGATCTACGGGCTCGCAGGGCTGCGCGTGGGCTACGGCCTCGCGCCGGCCCCGATCGTGACCGCGATCGGGAAGGCCCGGCGCGCCTTCGACATCACCACTCCGGCCCAGGAGGCCGCGCTCGCGAGCCTGGACTCGCCCGAGGAGCTCGCGCGGCGGCGGCGTGAGAACGAGCGGGGAAGGGCGGATCTCGAGCGGATCCTGCGCGAGCACAACCTCGACCCGGCGGGCCAAGCGGCGGGCAACTTCCTGTTCGTGGAGGTGGGCGAGGACTCGCGGCCGTTCTTCGAGCAGCTTCTGCGCGAGGGGGTGATCGTGCGGCCCACGCACGGCTTCGGAGCCGCCGGCGCCGTACGCATCACTGTGGGCATCCGTGAGGACCACGAGCACCTCGCGGAGGCGCTCGCTCGCGTCCTCGCAACGGCCTGATCAAACGGGACACGGCCGAAAAACCCCTCGTTCGAGGCCCACCTTCGGTGTTACCGTTCGAAGGCCGATGGGCCGTCCCCACCGACCCGGCAGTCCGCTCGCGCTGCTCCGTCGCGAGCCGGGTTTCCGGCGCCTGTTTCTGGCGACGCTGGGCTCGGGTGCGGGCACGTGGCTGGCCCTCGTCGCGCTCGAGGTGGACGTCTGGGTGCGCACCGAGTCCTCCGCGTGGGTCGCGGCGCTGCTGATTGCCGACCTACTGCCGACCTTCGCGATCGGGATGCTCGTCGGGCCGCTCGTCGACCGGCTCTCGCGCCGTCAGCTCGTCATCGGCTCGGACCTGGTGCGCTTCGGCGTCTTCGCGTCGCTGCCGTTCACGACGAGCGCGACCCAGGTCGTCGCGCTGGCGGCCGTCGCCGGGACCGCGACGGGCTTCTTCCGGCCCGCCGTCTACGCCGGGCTGCCCAACCTCATCGAGGAAGCAGACCTGACGCGTGCAAACGCCCTCCTGCAGACGGTCGACAACCTCACCTGGGCCATCGGATCCGTCGCGGGCGGCGTGCTGGTCACCGCCTCCGGGATCGACGCCGCGTACTGGTTCAATGCCGCCACCTTCCTGGTCTCGGCCGCCTTCCTGTGGGGCATCCCCCAGCGACGCCTGCAGGCGACGCCTGCCGCCAGCCGCGGCCACTGGGCCGACCTCAAGGACGGCTTCCTGCTGACCGTCCGCTCGCGTGCGCTGCTGGCGGTCCTGATCGCCTGGAACGTGGCGATGTTCTCCAACGCCGCCGTCAACGTGGCCGAGGTGCGGCTGGCCTTCCGCGCATTCGACGCCGGGCGCTTCGGGCTCGGGTTGATGATGGGCTGCGCGGGCGTGGGGCTGGCGATCGGCTCCTACCTCGCGGGGCAGTGGATCGAGCGGCGCGGGCTGTCGAACGTCTACGGCGCATCGCTCGGGCTGATGGCGGTCGGGATCGGCCTCGCGGCGGCTTCGCCCACCGTCTGGGTCGCGGCCGCGTGCGTGATCGTCTCGGGCGCGGGAAACGGGGCCGCCGTCGTCTGCAACGCGCTCCTCGTCCAGCGTGGCGCGCCCGACGCGCTCCGCGGGCGCGCCTTCGCCGTCCTGATGAGCACGAACGTGGCGACGCTGATGCTCGGGATGGTCATCGCCGGCCACTACACGGACGTGGTTGGACCGCGCTGGGTTTGGGCCGTCGCAGCTGCGGCCGCGGCCCTCGCCGGCGTCGCCGGGCTCGCCCTCGCCCGCGCAGCCGAGCGGCAGGTGAGGCCGGAGGCCGAGTCGCTCCCGGTTTCTGCCCACGTCGCCGACCAGACGCAGTAGGCGTCTCTTAGCATCACGACCGTGGCTGAACGCCGCGACTTCACGCGCGAGTCGCTCGCAGCGGGCGTGCGGGCCGGCGACCGCCGTGCGCTGGCTCGCGCGATCACCCTCGTCGAGAACTCCGAGCCGCTGGCCTACGACGTCGTGCGCGACCTCTACCCCGAGACGGGCCGGGCGTACGCGGTCGGCGTGACCGGGCCGCCCGGCGTCGGCAAGTCGAGCCTGATCAGCGCCCTCGTCCGGCACGTGCGCGAGCAGGAGCGCTCGGTCGGCGTGATCTCCGTCGACCCGTCGAGCCCGTTCTCCAAGGGCGCGCTACTGGGCGATCGGATCCGCCTCGCCGACCACTTCCTCGACCCGGAAGTCTTCATCCGCTCGATGGGCAGCCGCGGCCACCTCGGCGGGCTTGCCGAGGCGACGCTCCAGGCGATGCTCGTCCTCGACGCGGCCGGCAAGGAGCTCGTCTTCCTCGAGACCGTCGGCGCCGGCCAGGGCGAGACGGAGGTGATCGGCATCGCGGACACCATCGTGCTGGTGCTGATGCCTGGCTCCGGGGACTCGATCCAGGCGCTGAAGGCCGGGATCATGGAGATCCCCGACGTGATCGCGATCAACAAGCTCGACCACCCCGGCGCCAAGACGATGCTGAACGAGGTGCGCTCGGTGCTGTCGCTCGACAAGAGCCGCGCGTGGAAGCCGCCCATCGTGCTCACCGAGGCCCTGCGGGGCGAGAACGTGGCGAAGCTGTGGGAGAAGGTCGAGCAGCACCGCGCGTTCCTCGAATCCGAGGGCCTGCTCGAGGAGCGGCGGCGCGAGAACCTGGCGGGCGAGGTCTTCGCCGTCGCTTCGGCTCGGGCGAAAGCGCACCTCGAACAGGCGGTCGCCGACGACGCGGAGCTGCGGCGGCTGCTGGACGAGGTGCAGAGCCGGAAGCTGGACCCGCTCTCCGCGGTCCGGGAGATACTGGGGAAGGTATTCAAAGTATCCGGTGCCTGACTTCAGTCTGGCACCGGCGAACATAGGACTATCCGCCGATGGCGACTAAGACCGCACCGGACCTGAGAGAGATCCAAGCGGCGCGGGCGCGGCTCGACGGCGTTGCCCGCGTCACGCCGGTCTACGGCACCGAGACGCTCTCCAAGCGGGTCGACCGAGAGCTGTGGCTGAAGACGGAGAACCTCCAGCGCACGGGCTCGTTCAAGGTCCGCGGCGCCGTGAACAAGATCGCCCAGCTCTCCGAGCCGGAGAAGCGTGCGGGCGTCGTCGCGGCCAGCGCGGGCAACCACGGCCAGGCCGTGGCCTGGGCGGCGCGCGAGGAGGGCGTCAGGGCAACGGTGTTCATGCCGCAGGACGCACCGATGGCCAAGGTCGAGCCGACGAAGAACTACGGGGCGAAGGCGGAGCTCGTCGGCGCCGCCTTCGAGGATGCTCTGGCGGCCGCCCTCGACCACGCGGAGAGGACCGGCGCCACGTTCATCCATCCCTACGAGGACGAGAAGGTGATCGCGGGCCAGGGCACGATCGGCCTGGAGATCGCCGAGCAGGTGCCTCAGGCCGAGACGGTCGCCATCCCAGTGGGCGGGGGTGGTCTCGCGTCGGGGATCGCGCTCGCGCTGCGCGCGGTCAACCCGAGGCTCCGCATCGTCGGCGTTCAGGCCGGGCTCGACGGGCCGACGATCGCCGACGGGATCGCGGTCAAGGAGGTCGGCGAGCGCACCGGCCGGATCCTCGAGGAGGTCCTCGACGACATGGCCAGCGTCAGCGACGACGAGATCAGCCACGCGATCCTGCTGCTGCTCGAGCGCTCCAAGCTGGTCGTCGAGGGCGCCGGGGCAGTCGGCGTTGCGGCGCTGCTCTCGGGCAAGGTCGGCGGCGCCGGGCCGGTGGTCGCGGTCCTCTCCGGCGGCAACATCGACCCGACGGTGCTGATCTCGGTGATGCGCCACGGGCTCACCTCGGCCGGCCGCTACCTGGTCGTGCGCAGCCGCCTGCACGACCGCCCAGGTGAGCTGCTCAAGCTCCTCTCGCTGGTCGCCCGCGAGCGCGCGAACGTGATCTCCGTCGACCACCACCGCGAGGGGATGGACGTGCCGGTCTACGAGAGCGAGGTCGAGCTGACCCTGGCGATGCGGGACGAGCACCACTGCGCCGTGCTGCTGGAGACGCTGCGCAGCCTCGGCTACACCGTCGAACGCCTGAGGTAGCCGTGGCCGCCTGCCGGCGGCGTCAGCCTGAGCCGCAGCGGCGGAAGGCGGTCAGCGTGTGGCCCTGCCGCTGCCACTCCTCGATGCCGCCCTCGAGGACCGGGCGGACGTTCACACCTTCGGCAGCGAGGACGCTGGCGGCGACCGCAGCCCGCGCGCCGCTCTCGCAGATCGTCACCACCGGCCGTCCGTTCTCTAGCTCCTCGCGGTACGCGCGAACCAACCGGTAGGGAATGTGGCGGCTGCCGGGGATGAAGCCCTCGTCCCGCTCGTTCTTCTCGCGCACGTCGACGAGGTCGACCGCGTCGTCGGCGAGCAGCGACTCGAGCTCGGCTACCGTGATCGGATCGAGCCGGCCCGGGGTGTCGAGCTCGAGCATGTAGCCCGCGGTCCCGAGCAGCCCGACCGCATGGAGCCGGCGAGCCGCGAGCCCGGCCTCGTCGCGCGTGGAGGCGTGGATCGTGACCGGTCGCTCGTGGTCGAGCACGAACGCGGCCTTGGTGCCGAACGACGAACCCGAGACGGGGACGTTCAGCGCGCCGCGGGCGTGGCCGGCCGCGAAGGCAGCCGCCGGCCGGACGTCGAGCAGCTGCCCCTCGACGCTGTCGAGCTCCTGCACCGGTGGCTGCGCGGGGACGAAGGGCCCGCGGTTGAGCTCGACCACGCGCTCGACCGTCGGCGGACGGGGCGTCGAGATCGCGGCTGAGTCGGCCACGAACTCGCGCTCGTCGGAAAAGGAGAGCGCGCGATTCGTCAGCCGCTCGGAACGGATCGTCGAGACGGGCTCGGAGCTGATCCCGGCGGCGCAGAGCGAGCCGCCCACGTGGCCGGGGTCGACCTCGGTCTCATCGGGAAGCTCTGCCAGCCGCCGCAGCGAGTGGAAGAGGTCCACGGCGCCCTCCTTCGCCTCGACGGCGAGATCCGGCCGGGCCGCATCGCCGATCAGCAGCGAGTCGCCGGTCAGCAGGTGGCCCTCGACGAGGAAGCAGCAGTGCTCGGGCCGGTGCCCCGGCGTGTGCAGGACGCGAATAGCGATCGAGCCGACGCGGAGTTCGTCATCGTTCTCGAGCGGCTCGGACGGGTACTCCGGCTCCGCGAGCCTGTGGACCCCGACCGGAACGCCGTGCTCGATCGCGAACCGGCCGTGGCCCGAGACGTGGTCGGCGTGCGTGTGCGTCTCGAGGACGCGCACGATGCGCACGCCGCTGCGCTCGGCCTCCTCGAGGTAGCGCTCAATGGCGTAGGCGGGGTCGACCACCACCGCCTCGCCGGCCTCCTCGTCGCCGATCAGGTAGGACGCGCAGCCGAGGTCGTCGTCCAGGAGCTGCCGAAAGAGCACTTCGCGACTGACCGTACCAGCGGCTCACGCTAGCTTTCTTGAAGTGAGGGGGCCGCTAGGCGGGCGGCGTCTTCGGGGCGCAGTGCGGCATGTGCTGCTGTGCCACCCGAAGAAGAAGCGCGTGGAGCTGGGCGCGCTCGGACTCGTCGAGCGAGGCAAGGAAGTTGTCCTCGACCCCCTGGGCGACTGCCCGAAGCCTTGCGAGCGCGCGCCTGCCCTCGGGTGTCATCCGGACGATGTGCCGGCGCCGGTCGGCCGGATCGCGGCGTCGCTCGACCAGCTTGCGCTCCTCGAGCTCGTCCAGCAGCCCGACGAGCTGCCCGCGGTCATAGCCGAGCGCCTCGGCGATCGCCCCCTGCGTCTCCCGGGAGCCCTCGTCCAGCACGGCGAGCACCGCATGGTGATACGGGTGCAGGCCGCTTGGCTCGTACGCCGCCATGGCCTGCTCCTTGGCCGCAAAGCCAAGCCGTTTGACTAGGAACGACGTCGAAGCCACGAGCTCTGCCGGCAGCCGCGGAAGCGCGGTCGGCGGGGAAGGTTCTGCTGTTTCCGGGCTCGTGACGCTCACGCGGAATATGGTAGCGCGGCCAACCGTTGTGATGCTGTAATGTTGAGTATGTCAACGATTGGGGAGGACAACTAAACGTGCCAATTGCCTCGAAGCACGGTCGGCGCTGGAGCGCGCTGGCTCTCATCGTCACAGCGCAGTTCATGGTGATCCTCGACGTGGCAATCGTGAATGTCGCCCTGCCGTCCATCAAGTCGGATCTGGGCTTTTCACAGACGAACCTGCAGTGGGTCATCTCGGCATACGCGATCCTGTTCGGCGGCGCGCTGCTGCTCGGAGGCCGGCTCGCCGACCTGCTCGGGCGGCGGCGGTTGTTCGTCGCGGGCCTCGCGCTGTTCACGGCGGCCTCGCTGCTCTGCGGCCTCGCCTGGTCGGAACCGTCGTTGATCGGCTTCCGGGCGGTGCAGGGCCTCGGTGGGGCGCTGCTCGCGCCAGCTGCCCTCTCCCTGCTGATGACGACGTTCGCGGAGGGCCGTGAGCGCAACATCGCGCTGGGGATCTACGGCGCGGCTTCGGGTAGCGGCGCGGCCGCGGGAGTCCTCCTTGGCGGCCTGCTGACCTCCTACCTGAGCTGGTCATGGGTCTTCTTCATCAACGTGCCGGTCGGCGTGGCCGCGATCGCGCTCACCCCCGTGCTCCTGCAGGACAGCCGTGCCGAGCTCGCGCGCCGCCACTTCGACTTCGCCGGCGCCGCCTCCGTCACCGCCGGCCTGATGCTCCTGGTCTACGCGCTGACCCGCGCGACGAGCGACGGCTGGGGCTCCGCCGTGACGCTCTCGCTTCTCGGCGGTGCGGCCGCACTGGTGCTCGCGTTCCTCGCGATCGAGCTGCGCTCGCCGGCGCCGTTGATGCCGCTGCGCATCTTCCGGTTGCGGACGCTGACGGGCGCGAACGTGGCGATGGCGGTCGTCGGCGGGGTCGCGTTCTCCGAGTTCTTCCTCTTGACGCTGTACCTGCAGGACGTCCTCCATTACACGGCGGTGGAGACCGGCGTCGCCTTCTCGGCCTTCGCCCTGACCGTGGTGGTCGTCTCGAACCTCGCGCAGATGATCGTGGGCCGACTCGGCGTGCGGCCGACCCTCACGGCCGGGCTGCTCATCTCCGCGGCGTCGGTCGCGATGCTGGCTCGGCTGCCGGTGGAGGGCCATTACTTCTGGGATCTCTTCCCGGCCTTCGTGCTCGGCGGTGCGGGGATGGGGCTCTCGTTCGTCCCGGTGACGATCGCGAGCCTGACCGGAGTCGAGCGCTCCGATGCGGGCGTCGCGTCCGGCCTGATCAACACGAGCCGGCAGATCGGCGGCGCCGTCGCGCTCGCGGGCATGAGCGCGATCGCCGCCTCGTCGACCGCCGGCTACGCGCGCACGCATTCCGCCGTCAGTGCCTCGAGCGCCGTCGCGCTCGACCACGGCTTCCAAACGGCGCTGTACGCGCTGATCGGGCTGCTGGTGTTCGGCGCCGTAGTTGCGGTGGCGCTCGTGAGGCCGGCGCCGGTTCCAAGCGCTCGCGCGCAGGAGGTCGACCCCGACGCGGTTGCTCTCGAAGAGGCAGCCTGACCTCCAGGCACGGCCGCTGGGCTAGCGTGTCCGGCGATGAGCAGGACCTCGTGGCGGATCGCCGCGGTCGTCGGGATCGTGCTCCTCGGCGCGCTCGTCGCGGGGGTGGCGGTCCTGGCGGGGAGCGGCTCCGGCCACGGGTCGGGGCCGGCGGTCGGCACCTCGTCGCTTAAGGTCGGGGTCGTCAGGCCGCCTGCGCCGCCTCGCGGCGCGCTTGTGCTCGCCGGCGAGTCAGGCGAGCGCGCGGTCGCGCTGGCCGTGGGCCGCGGGCGGCTGACGGCGACGGTGCTCTCGCCCGACGGCGGGCCGTTATCGGGGCTGAAGGTCTCCTTTCGCGTCGGCTCGCGCGTCGTGGCAGCGCGCTCGTGTGGGGCCGGGTGCTACGTCGCGTCCGCTCCGCCGGCCGCGCGGGTGGAGGTAAGTGCCAGCGGCAGCCGGCCGGTTGTGTTCCGCGTCCCTACCTCGGCGCCGGGCGCGGCGGCGATCGTCGCCCGGACGTCGCGCGTGATTCGCTCGCTCCGCAGCCTGGTCTACGTCGAGTCGCTGCGCTCAGGCCCGAAGGACGGCCTGCTCACGACCTGGCAGCTGAAGGCGCCGGACGAGGTCGAGTACCGGATCCGGGGAGGCGCCGCGGCGGTGGTGATCGGCGAGCGCCGCTGGGACCGCGACCACCCCGGGGCCCCGTGGCGCGGCTCGCAGCAGCTCCCGGCGCTGCGCGTCCCGCTGCCTGCCTGGGGCGCGGTCGCCACCAATGCGCGCCTGCTCGGCACCGGCCGCGTGGAGGGCCGCCCGGTCTGGGTCGTGTCCTTCGCGAACCCGACGACGCCGGCATGGTTCACCGTCTGGGTCGACCGCGAGACGTACCGGCCCCTCCGGCTGCGCATGACCGCCGCCGCGCACTTCATGTCCCACCGCTACCTGGAGTTCGACCGGCCGCTCCGAATCGTGCCGCCGACGGGCTCCTCGTAGTGCTCGAGCACGTCGAAGAAGACGACAACGCCCAGGACCGTCGCCGCGGCGCCGGCGCAGATCGCGAGCGCCACCGCGGCGCGTGATGCGTCGGCGGGGAGCGCCGAGAGCACGATCCCGTGCAGCAGCGCCGGCAGCTTGCTCAGCCCGACGGCGAGCGCCAGCAGTCCCACCGCGCCGCCGGCGAGTGCACGCGTGTTGGGCGAGCCGCGCACCATGAAGGCAAGCCCGACGAGCACGAAGACGAGCTCGTTCGCTGCCTCGACCCAGGCGCCCTGGGTGGCGCTGGAGGCGAGAGCGAAGTCCGCAGCCGTCACGACGGTCGCCGCGGCGGCCACGAGGCCCACGGTGGTGGTGGCGGTGCGAAGCAGCCCGCTGCTCCGCCGCGTGAGCACGATCGCTACGGCGACCGCCGTGATCGCCGCGAGCGCCAGCCACGGCAGCCGCGAGGGCCTGGGAGCGCGTATCAGCTCGCCGGCAAGCCTCGCGCGGGTCCCGTCGACGACGAGCGGGACGCTCCACCGCCGGCGCGTCTCACCCGGCGGCACTCCTTGCAGCCTTGCGTCGTGCCAGACGACGGTCCTCTTGGGCGAGATGCGCCGCCACTTCGGCTTCCCCGTTGCCGGCCGGGGTCGCTGCTTCAGCAGACCGGTCCCGGCCGCCGTCGCGGAGGCCTCGTTCACCTCGACGCCGGCAGCGCCGACCCTGATCGCGGGCTCCCCGAGGTAGCCGAGCACGACGGCGTCATGGCCCGGAGCGGCCGTCAGGCCGAGAGCCAGGTCGCTCTCGTAGACCCGCGCCGTGACTCCGGCGGGCGTGGTCAAAATGGTCGCCCGGTAGTCGACGGCGGTGCGCCCGCTGCGGATGTGGGCATCCGCGGCCGCCGGAGCCGCGAGCACCGAGAGCACGCCCAGGCCAACTGCGAGCGCGACCCGCACTAGACCGTGCGGCGGATCGCGTCGATCACGACGACCCAGGCGACCGCCGCCGCGGCGACGGCGACGAGCGCGATTAGCAGCCGCACCCTCATCCGCCCGCCTTGTCGAGGAGCGTTACGACGAACGGCTTTCCGCCCGGAGGTGTGACCTCGAACTGCAGCGCCCAGTGCCCGACCATCACGAGCGCGGGGGCTGACTTCGCGAACACGCCGGGCCGCAGCTCGCGGAAGCGGTAGCTCTGCTCGCCCATCTCCATGTCCAGCATGTCGAACTTCGTCACGACGTCGGCGCCGCGCACCGGCGCGCCCCCACGCGTGAGCGCGACCGAGAAGTCGTTCGCCACCGCCGCTCGGTTCGGCGTCACCCGAACGCGGACGCGGTAGGGCCCCTTCGCGACCACTCTGGAGACGGGTCCGGGCCCGACGCGGGCGGCGACGTCCTGCACGCGCGCGAGCGCGCTCGACGGCGGCGGCAGGCTCGCGAGCACGCCCGCTGCGAAGAGCGCGGCCGCGACGAAGACGATCTCGCCTTGCACGAGGCGCCGTAGGAGCAACGGCGCCGATGCGTCTCCGGCCTGGAGGCGTGGCTTAGTCCGCGCGAGGTTGACCGCGGCAAGTAGCAGCGCTGCCGAGAGCAGCCCGATCTTCCAAAGCAGCGCCTGTCCGTACGAGGTCTGCCAGAGCGTCGCGAGCGTCGGAAGCTCGAGCAGCGCCTGGCCGATGCCGGTGCCGATCAGCAGGAGCACACACGCGAACGCGAGCGCGGAGAAGCGCGGCACGACGAACGCGAGCGCCGCCGAGCGCGCCTCTCGCCCGACCGAGAGCCAGAACACGACCAGCCCGACTAGGCCGCCGAGCCAGATCGCGACCGCACCGAGGTGCGCCGCGTCGAGCGGCAGGGACAGGCCCCGCGGAGACTTCTGTCCCGCGTGGCCTGCGAGCGCGGGGAGCAGGAGCGTCCCGGCGCCCGCCGCCAGCGCGGCGGGCAGCGCGAGCAGCTCTGCCACGGAGCGCTGGTCCCGCTCCGGCCGGTCGACCACGAGCGCCGCCCCTGCAGCGACCGCGAACAGCGCGAGCACGAGCTCGAGGTCGAGGAAGTCTCGGCCGAACCCGGACGATCGCGCCGCCGGGATGATGTCGCCGAGGTCCCATACCGAGCGCAGCGTGAACTGCGCGGTCGCGAGCAGGACGTAGACCGGGATCGCGACGAGCGCGATCGCGACGGCGACCGCGAAGGCGATCGTGAGCGGCCGGAGCGAGCATCCGCGTACCGCCCGCGCAACGGGACGCGCCACGATCGCCCGCAGCACGAACAGCCCCAGCGCTCCGAGCAGCGAGAGGAAGACGACCCAGCGCGAGACCAGCAGCCGCGTCGTAGTGGCCGTCTCGCTCAGCGAAGGCACCCGGAACTGCGGCGGCGGCCCAGGGTTCGGGCCGACCGCGAACGTGAACGCACCGCGTACCGGGTGGCCGTCGGCCGAGATCACCCGCCAGAAGACGAGGTACCAGCCCTCGGGCACGCGGCGCAGCGGGGTCACGAGCGTCTGCGGCGCACCCGGCGCGGCCGCCGGCTCCCCGCTCGTCACCTGCCGCCCAGTCGCATCGGTGACGGAGACGATCGCGAAGCGCGGCTCGACGGGCTCGCTGTACGTGAGCCGCACCTCGGGGGGCGCCCGGTTGATCGTGCGGCTCGCCTCCGGGGCCGTCCGCAGCAGGGCCGCGTGCGCCCACGCGGCAGCAGGCAGCGCGAGCGCCGCCGCTGCTGTGAGGGCAAGCAGCCAGGCGCGTCTCACGCCACCGGCCGGCCCCTGGCCAAGAGCGCGACAAGCCCGAGCAGCACGCCTGCC
>JBKPHO010000402.1:0-6327 GCA_046729915.1 Actinomycetota bacterium
ATGCTGCCGAAGGGGCGGTCGATGTCCAAGACGGTGGTCGAGTCGTGGACGTCGCGGCCATCGAAGGGAACGTCTGGCGGGCGGAACGGCCGCGAACCGGTGGCGATCAAGACGACGTCGCCGCGGAGCACCCGCTCCTGACGGGCATCGACAGCCACGTGGACGGTCCGATCTGATCCGAGCCTCGCGCGTCCGTGGACGAACTCGATTGCGTGGCGTTCGAGGTTTAGGCGCACCGCATCCGTCATCGTCTCGATCACCTGCGCCGTTCGAGTCCTAAGCTGCGCCAACGTCGCCTCCGGATCCAGGGTGAGGCGCAGCCCGTAGACGTCCCTTCGCCGGAACCCGGTGATGTACATCGCTGTCTCCCGGAGCGTTTTGCTCGGGATGCTGGCGTTGCTGACGGCTGCGCCGCCGGGCACGCGAGATTGCTCAACGACGGCGACCCGCCTGCCGAAGTAGGCCGCCTGCGCCGCCGCCTTCTCACCGGCGGGCCCAGAGCCGATGACCACCATGTCGAACGAATCTTCCGTGGGCACCTGGCCCTCCAGAACGTGGCCGACTGCTGAACAGTACCCCGGCACTTGCGGGCTTGAGGGATCGACGCGCTGTAAACCACGCTCGGCTTCGTGCCGACCTCGACTCATTCTCAAGGCCCACGTGCGCTCACCTGCAAGCGCTCGTCGAATGGCCGAACCTCCGCGCTTCTCGTCCGCCTCGTTGCCAGCTCAGATGACACTGGCGGCCTCCGAGTCTGGCTGTTCCAAACTCTGTTGCATCCCTGGGCGTGCCGGAAGAAGTGCAATATCGTGCAGAGGGATAGCGTCTTGCGGGCGTTTTGCGAGAGCCCTCTTCCGGACTCGAACCGAGACCCCTTCTGTTTCCATTGCCAATCGGCGCGGCGGAACGTCTAGCGACCGACTGCCGCGCGGCGGCGTAGGCGCGGCAGGGAGGGTGATCGCTGCGACTGCTCGGCGTGGATGTCCACCGGTCGCGCTACGAGCCGCGGCCCTACGGCGGTACTCGCTCCGCCTCGTGCGCCTGCGCCGTGCCAGCCGCAGCAGTCTGCAGCGGAGCGAGATCTGCCAGCTCGGTCTCCAGCTGCTTCAGCGCCTGCACCTGCAGCTGGCGCACCCGCTCGCGGGTGAGCCCAAGCCCGCGCCCGACCGTCTCGAGCGACTGCGGCTCGCCCTGAAGGCCGAAGCGACGCTCGACGATCAACCGCTCCCGTTCCGGCAGCCTTTCGAGCCTGTACCGCACCGTCTGCCGAAGAAGCGACCGCTCTGCCTCCTCGACAGGGTCGGCGGCAGCCGGATCGGCAAGGAAGTCGGCGAGCTCGGTATCGCCGTCCGGGTTGAGCGCCTCGTTCAGCGAGGCCGAAGCCTCGGCGCAGCGAAGCGCTTGGCGGACGTGTCCGCGCGACAGGCCGGTCGCCTCGGCGAGCTCCTCCAGGCTCGGCTCGCGGCCGAGTGCGGGCGCAAGCGTTCGGGCGGCGCAAGCGAGCTTGTGCTGGCGCTCGCCGATGTGCGTGGGAATGCGGATCGTCTTCGCCTGGTTTGCGATCGCGCGCGCGACCGCCTGCCGGATCCACCAGTGGGCGTAGGTCGAGAACTTGTAGCCCCGCCGCCAGTCGAACTTCTCGACCGCGCGGTTCAAGCCGAGCGTGCCCTCCTGGATCAGGTCGAGGAACGGAACGCCGAGGCCGCGATAGCGCTTGGCGACCGAGACGACGAGGCGCAGGTTCGCGTTGATCATCTCCTTCTTGGCAGCGAGGTCGCCACGCTCAACCCGCTTGGCAATGGCCACCTCCTCGGCGGCGCTCAGCAGCCGGTGGCGCCTGAGCTCCGCGAGGAAGAGCTCGAGCCCGCTTTCCTTCGGGGCGGAGGCGAGCCGCTCGAGCTCCTCCTGCGACGTCATTTTTCCAGCGATGCTCCGGCTTGACCCGGGCGAAGGTAGCGGATCGGCTCCTCGGCCGTTGGCGAGGGAGGCACGTGGAGGTGACGCTGCTCGCTTTGGCTGCCGACCGGAAGGCCATTGTGGTCGAGCGGATGGGAGGAGGGCCGCCACTCACGCTGCTCCCAGCGTCCCTCGCTACACATCGGGCAGTCTGGAGGTCGCCCGTAAACGACGATGCCATAGCCGCAGGCAGCGCAGCGGTACTCGGCCCGCTTGCCCTTCCTGCCAGCCGCGACCTCGGAGTCCCCGGCCTCAGGCACCAGGGCGACCAGCTTCAGATCGCTCTCGCGCAGCTCGATGATCGACATCTGCTCGCCGTCGAGGAGTGCAGCGGGTGCAGCTGCCGACTCAGAGGTCGGCGCAATCGCCACAGTTTCACTCTTTCCCGGGCCTTCGCCCGATCGAGCTGCCGGCGGTTCCGCGCTAGGCTCGGAGTGTCCGCGGAGCGCGACGGCTGCCGCCTGGTCGCGGAACCGCCTTCGAAAGACTCGCCCTGACTCGGTGGGCCTTCATTCCTTCCGAACGAGTCGGTGCCTAGCTCCCTCCATAGGCATCACCTCCCGCTCTTCGATTTCGCGGAGGGCCTCTTCGCCGATGGCGAATGTCTCCTCGTCCGCCCGTTCTCGGCCGTCCCGGCGGACACGTTGCGGACGATCTCGAATGCCTCTTCGGGGGTCTGGGCAGACCCGAGGAAGGCCTCCTCAACCCGGAGCAGCGAGAGAGCCAACTGATCCTGGGAGAACTCGAGTACTTTCTTGCGCCGCTCGTGCTCAAGCTGACGCCATGCCTGAAGGAGCTGGCGCAGCTCCGGATCCTCAGGCGTGATCTGACCCGAGAACTGCCGCCAGGCCTCGAGGTGGTCGCCGCCAGCGGCCGCCTGCAAAAAGAGGCGACCAGCGAAGGCGCAGACCTCCTCGCTCTGAGCATCGTCTAGCTGCTCAAACTGCCGGCGCTTCTGCGCGACTTCGGCAGCGCAGCCTTGGGCAAGCATCCCGAGTTCGCGCAACCGCTCCTGAGCTTCGGGTAGGCGCTTTGTTCTTTTGCTGTCCGCTGCCGCGAGGCGGGCCTCGTCCAGGTCCTGCCGAGCCTTTGTCAGCGCCCTCTCGGCCTCGGCCAGCTCGTCCCGGAGCCGCTGCTCGCGCCCATCCTCGGCCTCGAGCCGCGCCAGTGCATCGGCCTGTTCGGCTCTGCCTGGCTCGGGCAGGGCCTCGATCGCCTCTCGCAGGAGCCGCCGTGCCCTGGCCCCCCTGATGTGTCCGGCGAAGACAAGAAGGAGCTGCGCGTCCCGATCGAGGGCCTTGGCGAGCCTTACGAGGGTCTCGGCCGCGGGCCGCTCGACCTCGCCCGCCTCGATCCGGCTGACCTGCGCAGCCGAGAGGCCGCTCCGCCGCGCCAGCCCCCGCATCGAGAGGCGCGCGCGCACGCGTGCCTCTTTGGTCACCGCGGCCAGCGTCTGTTCCTGGTCTTGCATCGCAGCCAAAGTCTAGCCGATTGTGTACCGTCGATCAAATGCTAACGTTTGCCTCCGATGCGATCAGATCCTGTTACGTAAAGAAACGAACGCTCGGCTACCGCCCGGTGAAGGGTGTCAAAACCAGGTTCGCTCATGCCGCGGCTCGGTAGTACTCGTGCACGAGGCCGCCGAGGCGGTCGCGGCGCTGGACCCGGCCGCTGGCCGGTGGCTCGGGCTGTATCGGTTGGGGTGGCTCGAGCGCGAGTCCGCGGTGCGGGCGTTCGCGGTTGTAGTGCTGGATGTAGATCCGCAGGACGTGTTCGAGTTTCCGGCACAACACGGGCGGGATGAGGGAGCGCGACCGCACGGCGGGGACCCGGCAGGAGATTCCTGAGCCGCCGTCTTCCCCTCCAGCCGCGAACGCACCGCGTTCGTTCGCATCGCTGATCAGAGCTCGCAGGTGATAAGACACTCAAGCTCTGTCTGAGAGTGACCTCCTTGCTCGCCTCGTTGCTACGAGGGCTGGACCCTGCAGGCAGCCTCCGTGTCCGATCGCGGTCGGTGCTGGCCTGAATCGCCGACGGCGCCATGACCGAATTTATGCACCCTATGCGGGCGGTTGTCGCGGGAGAGGAACTTGCGTCAGTTCGCCCGGCGATTAGCAACAATTCCGCGCGCACCTCTTGCTCTGGCGCGAGCCAGTTCTACGTCTTCGGAATAGGTACCTCTCGCCCGTTCCGGAGATCTCCCTGGGGCGCGCTAAGCGGCTCGCGCCTCGCGCGGGCCGCCTTTTCAACATGCTCCCCGGAGAGTGCGGGCGGAGACCGGGCAGATCCGAGCGAGGAGCCCGACCGGCAGGCCCTCGAGCCACTCGTCCTTCTCTTGCTTCTTCCGTGCGACCGGAACGCGAAGAGAACTGACCGCACCGCGAGCGGGCGGTGTTCTGCGCAATGCCGAGCCGGGCCCTAGCGACTAGCCTGCCCGCGGATGGCCGCCGCCTTGGTCACCGGTGCTTCCCGAAAGGGCGGGATCGCGGCGGCGGTCGCAGTCGCGCTCGTCAGCGATGGGTGGACGCTCGCGCTCACCGGCTACCCGCCTCACGATGCCCGCGAGGGCTGGAGCTCGGAGCCGGAGGAGCTCGCCACGGAACTCGGCGCGGCCTGGCACGAGGACGATCTCGCTGAGTCGGGGACGCCCGGACGAATCCTCGACGCGGCCGAGGGGGCGGTGGGACCGCTGACGGCGCTCGTGAACGTCCACGCCCACTCCGAGAGTGGCGGCCTGCTCGAGGCGACGCCCGAGCAGCTCGACCGCCACTGGGCCGTGAACGCCCGCGGCGCGGCGCTCCTCTCGGCCGAGTTCGCCCGCCGCTTCCGCGGCGAGGCGGGTGCGGGGCGGATCGTGACCTTCACCAGCGGCCTGCCACTCGCCGGCGAGCTCGCCTACGCGGCGAGCAAGGGCGCGCTCGAATGGATCACCGTCTCGGCCGCCGCAGACTTGGCTCCGCGCGGGATCAGCGTCAATGCGGTCGACCCGGGCCCGACCGACACCGGCTGGCTCACGCCTGAGCTACGCGAGCGGATCGAGGCGGAGATGCCGCTCGGTCGCCTTGGCCGTCCCGAAGACTCGGCGGCGCTTGTAGCCTTCCTCTGCTCGCCGAGCGGAGGCTGGATCACCGGCCAGGTCATCCGCTGCGACGGGGGCTGGTCTTCGGCACGGACGCTCCGCGTCGGCCGCGAGCCTGCATAAGCACGCCAGCTCCGGCGACTCCGCCACCAGACGAACGCCAGCCGACCGCCAGCGGCGAGCGTCATGGGCAGGCGAACGAGAGCCATCCCCCCACTTCGTGCTCGCGCGGTCGTCCTGCCCGCTGGGGCGTCGCCGGCTCAGGGTGTCGCAGACAAGCCGAAACGCGACATCACCACTGCGCCGCAAGCGGCTCGAGCGACGGGTGCTCCGACTGAGAAGTTTGGGCTGATCTGTCATGTGCGGCTGCTTCTGCGGCTCAGGCTTGCGCTGCCGCGCTCGAGACGGCGCGACTCGGGCGCGCTCACTCGAACGCCTCGGCGGTCGCTGCGTCGGCGGGCCCGGGCACAAGGTAGAGAGTCTCGCCAGGCTTAGTCTTGTAGATGAGCTCCCTAACGGCGTTCGGGTGGAGTCCGATTTCATCTGCGAGTTCGTTAACGCGGGCTTCGATGTCTGCCTTGTCGTTGTGGTTGTCTGACCACAACCGCTCCGCGATCGCTCTCTGGACCTGTCGCCAGTCGGAAGACGCTCAGCACGAGCCCCAGCCGCTCGAAGTCGTCCTCGGATGGTGGTCGGTCGCGGAAGGCGAAGGCCATGCGGCGGCGAGGCTAGCAGCGGGCTCGCGCCCTCTTCAACATCGCCACGGTCGCAACCGCGAGGACGCTGGTTCCCCCTGGTTAGCTCGAGGGAATGCTTACAGTGCGAGTGAGTTTTGAGAGCCAAGAGGAGAAATTGATCCAGAACCAACTTCACGAGCTGCTTGAGACCGAGCCTGCGCGCACGCTGCTCGAGGGCGCGGAGGAGCGCGGCTTCGTCGAGGCGGCCGAGCTCGAGGCGTTCGCTCTCGAGCAGGACCTCGGCGACGACGAGGTCGAGCAGCTCACCCGCGAGCTCGAGGCGATCGGCCTCGAGGTGGGCGAGCCTCGCTCCGAAGGCGAGGAGGCCGAGAAGGCCCCCGAGCCCCCTGCCGCCGAGCAGCCCCAGGCGCAGGTGCTCGTCGGCGCCGCCGACAGCCTCCGGCTCTTCCTCGCCGACATCGCCCGGCACAAGCTGCTGACCGCGGCCGAGGAGGTCATGCTCGCGAAGGCGATCGAGCGCGGCGACGCGACCGCCAAGCGGCGGATGATCGAGTCAAACCTGCGGCTCGTCGTCTCGATCGCGAAGGGCTACCG
>JBKPHO010000403.1:0-1310 GCA_046729915.1 Actinomycetota bacterium
TGGTGAAGGGCGCCGTTCCGGGGCCCAAGAACGGCTACGTCGAGGTGAGGGAGGACCGCAGCCATGGCCGCGCCTAAGGCTCCCGTGGTCGGGTCTTCGAAGAGCCTCTCGCTCGAGGAGGGCGTCTTCGGCGCCGAGGTCAAGCCGCACCTCGTCCACGAGACCGTGCGCGCCGAGCTGAACGCCGCCCGTGCCGGCACGCATGGCGGAAAGAGCCGCGGCCTCGTCGCCGGCGGCCGCTCGAAGCCGTGGCGCCAGAAAGGCACCGGCCGGGCCCGCGCCGGCTCGACGCGCGCGCCGCAATGGACCGGGGGCGGTCTCGCCTTCCCGCCGGGGACGCGCAGCTTCGACTCGAAGGTCAACCGCAAGGCTCGCAAGGCCGCGCTGCGCAGCGCGCTCTCGGCGCACGCGCAGGGCGGCACGATCGGCGTCCTCGATCCCGGCAGCTTTGACGAGCCCTCGACGAAGGCTGCGCTCGAGCTGCTCGGCAACTGGGGCAAGGACCTGCCGCTGCTCGTCGTCGCGCGTCCCGAGGAAGAGGCGCTGATCAAGTCGTTCCGCAACCTCGACCGCGTCGCGGTGACGGTGCCGGCGGAGCTCGAGGTCCAGCAGGTCGTCTGGGCCCGCTCGCTGCTCGTCAGCGAGCCGGCACTGGAGTACGTTCAGGGGCGTGCGAGTTGACGGCCCCCTCCCGCACATTTCGCACGCTGCAGGGGGCCGCAAAGCTCCTGCAGGGCGCGACCTGCGCACGAGGTGGCCTGTGAGCTTGCACCCGAACCAGGTCCTGCTCGCGCCCGTCGTCTCCGAGAAGAGCTACGAGCTGATCGACCAGCGCAAGTACGCCTTTCGCGTCCATCCCGACGCCCACAAGACGCAGGTCCGGCAGGCCGTGGAGGAGTTGTTCGACGTGCGCGTGCAGGGCGTCAATATCGTCACGGTGCAGCCGAAGCCGAAGCGCCGCGGCCTCATCCGCGGGCAGAAGCCCGGCTGGAAGAAGGCGATCGTCCAGCTCCGCGAGGGCGAGTCGATCGAGATCTTCGAGGGGGCTCAGGCGTAGTGCCGGTCCGTAAGTACAAGCCGACCAGCCCGGGCCGCCGCTTCATGTCGGTCTCGACCTTCGACGAGATCACGAAGAGCGAGCCCGAGAAGAGCCTCGTCGAGCCGCTGAAGAAGAGCGGCGGCCGCAACACGTACGGCCGCATCACGCGGCGCCACCAGGGCGGCGGCCACAAGCGCCGGTACCGCAAGATCGACTTCAAGCGCGTCAAGGACGGGGTGCCGGCGAAGGTGGCCGCGATCGAGTACGACCC
>JBKPHO010000404.1:0-26822 GCA_046729915.1 Actinomycetota bacterium
CCGCGCGATGTTCGAGCGCGGGGTGGAGGACGAGGTGCGAAGGGCCCTCGAGGGGCGGGTCTCGGCAACCGCGGCCACGATTCACGGCCTGCGGGACGTGGCGGAGGTCCCGCGCGAGGATGCGATCGAGGGGCTCACCGCCCGCACGCGCCGCTACGCCGCCTACCAGCGCAAGTGGATGCGGCGGATCCCCGGGATCGTGCTCCTCGACGGCAATCGTCCGGCTTCCGAGGTCGCGGCGGAGATCGTCGCGCAGCTTGGTAGCGTGGCGCCGGCTCGATGAAGCTCTCCAAATGGCACGGCCTCGGGAACGACTACCTGCTGGTCGAGCGGGCCGAGCTGCCCGTCCCACTGACTCCGGAGCGGGTGAAGCGGATCTGCGACTACCACTTTGGCGTCGGCTCCGATGGGATCATCGAGGTCGTCTCGGCGGACGGCGATCAGGCGGAGGTCCTGATCTGGAACCCCGACGGCTCGACCGCCGAGCTGTCCGGGAACGGCACGCGCATCGCGGCGCGCTGGCTGGCGCGACGCTCGCAGGCCGAGGAGGTGCGGATCCTCGTCGGCCCGCGCATCGTCACGGCGCGGCTCCGCGGCGAGCGTGACGTGGAGCAGGAGATGGGGGCAGTCGAGGTGGGCGGGCCGGAGACGATCAACCTGGACGGCGAGCAAGTCGAGCTGACGCCGGTTTCGGTCGGCAACCCGCACGCGGTCATCCAGCGCCTCCCAGACCGAGCCGAGCTCCGGCGCCTCGGGCCGCTGGTCGAGAACCACGCCCGCTTCCCGGAGCGCACGAACGTCCAGCTGGTCCGCGTGGACGGCGACCACGAGCTGACGGTCGGGGTCTGGGAGCGCGGGGCGGGGGAGACGCTCTCGTCCGGCACGAGTGCCGTTGCGGCCAGTGCGGCCGCGGTCGCGAACGGCTGGTGCCAGAGCCCGGTCACCGTGCACCTCGCCGGCGGCGATCTCCGAGTCGACCTCGAGGGCGGGCACGCGCGGCTCACGGGGCCGGCGCAGGAGATCTGCACAGTCGAGCTCGCGGCGGAGTTCTCGTTGTGAGGTTCGCACAGAGGTTGGACGCGGTCCCGCCATACCTGTTCGCGGAGCTCGAGCGCAAGGTCGCCGAGAAGCGCCGTGCCGGGGTGGACGTGATCAGCCTCGGGATCGGTGACCCGGACCTGCCGACGCCGCGGCCGGTGGTCGACGCGCTCGCCGTGGCGGTGCGTGACCCGCGCACGCACCAGTACCCGACCAACCACGGCTCGAACGAGTTCCGCGAGGCTGCTGCGGGGTTCTACTACGGGCGCTTCGGCGTCGAGCTCGACCCGGCCTCCGAGATCGTGCCGGCGCTCGGCGGCAAGGAGGCGGTCGGCCACATCGCGCTGGCGCTGCTCGACCCCGGTGACGTGTGCCTCTCGCCCGATCCTGGTTACCCGCCGTACACGTCCGGGCCCGTCTTCGCCGGCGCCGAGGTGCACTACCTGCCACTCGAGGAGGCAAACGGCTTCCTTCCGGATCTCGACACGATCCCCGCGGAGGTGCTGGCGCGCGCGAACGTGCTCTTCCTCAACTACCCGAACAACCCGACCGGAGCGGTGGTCGAGCCCGGCTACTTCGAGCGCGCAGTCGAGCTCGCCCGCCGCGAAGGCCTGGTGGTCGTACACGACAACGCGTACTCCGAGCTCTGCTACGACGGCTACCGGGCGCCGAGCTTCCTCGAGACCCCGGGGGCGAAGGAGGTCAGCGTCGAGATCTTCTCACCCTCGAAGGGCTGGAACATGACCGGCTGGCGCGCGGGGCTCGTCGCGGGCAACGCCGAGGTCGTCGAGCGCTTTCGGCAGCTGAAGACGAATCTCGACTCCGGGATGTTCGAGGCCGTCCAGCGGGCGACGATCGCGGCGCTCACCGAGGCGCGCGAGTTTCCGCGTGAGATGTCGGCGGTCTACGAGCGCAGGCGCGACCTGGTGGCCGAGGCGCTCGCCGCGATCGGGCTCGCCGTCGACCCGCCGAAGGCGACGCCGTACTTCTGGGTCCGGGTCCCCGACGGCCACACCTCCGAGTCGTTCGCCGAGCTCGTGCTCGAGGAAGCCGGCGTGGTCGTCTCGCCCGGTCCGGCGTACGGGCCGAGCGGCGAGGGTTTCTTCCGCATTTCCCTGACTGTGCCGGACGACGAACTGTCAGAGGCGATGCGGCGTATCGAAGCCTCTCTCCGGAGCGGCATAATCCAAGCGTGACGCACCAGCCCGATCCGGCGCCGGGCGCCGAGCCCGAGCGCGGGTTCGTGGTCGCCGTGCCGCCGAAGGGCGCCGATGCAGACCTTGCCGAGCTGCGCGAGCTTTCCCGCACAGCGGGGGTCGAGCCCGTTGCCGAGCTCGTCCAGCACCGCGAGCGGCCGGACACGCGCACCTACGTCGGCAAGGGCAAGCTCGCCGAGCTGAAGGAGCAGTTCCGGGGCTCGGACGCGGAGTCGCTGATCGTCGACGACGAGCTCTCGCCGGTTCAGCAGAGGCAGCTCGAGGACGCGCTCCAGGCCCGCGTCGTCGACCGCACGCAGCTGATCCTCGACATCTTCGCCCAGCATGCCGTGAGCGCCGAGGGCAAGCTCCAGGTGGAGCTGGCGCAGCTCGAGTACAACCTGCCGCGGATGCGGGGCATGTGGCAGCACCTCGAGCGCCTCGGCGGGGGCGTCGGCACGAGGGGCCCGGGGGAGAGCCAGCTCGAGACCGACCGGCGCCTCGCCAGGCGACGGGTCACGATCCTGCGCGACCGCCTGCGACGGCTCGGCAAGCAGCGCGCGACGCGGCGGAAGTCGCGCCGGCGCTCGGAGACTCCCACGATCGCGCTGGCCGGCTACACGAACGTCGGCAAGTCGACGCTCCTGAACGCCCTCACCGATGCCGGCGTCTCTGTCGATGACCGGCTGTTCGAGACGCTCGACCCGACCACGCGCGGCTTCGAGGTAGACGGGCGGCGCTACCTCCTCACGGACACGGTCGGGTTCATCCGGCGCCTCCCGCACCAGCTGGTGGAGGGCTTCGCGGCGACGCTCGAGGAGACGCTGGTCGCGGACCTCGTGCTCCACGTCGCCGACGCATCGGCTGCGGACCACGAGCTCGACGCGATGCTCGCCGCGGTCGAGTCGGTCCTCGCCGAGATCGGCGCGGGAGAGCTCCCCTCCGAGCTGGTGCTGAACAAGATCGACTCCGTCGACCCGCTGCGCCGGCGGAGGCTGGCGAACCGCTTCCCGGGGGCGCTACAGGTCTCCGCGAGGACCGGCGAAGGCCTCGATGAGCTGCGGACGCGCGTCGCGGAGCGTTTCGGCGATCGTTTCGAGCCGGTGCGGCTGCTGATCCCGTACGGCGAGGGAGCGCGCCTGGCCGAGCTCTATGCGCTCGGCACCCCGGTCGACGAGCGGGCCGACCGCCCCGAGGGCGTCTTCATCCGCGCGCGCCTTCCGAGGCGCGAGGTGCGCCGCTTCGCGCCGTACCTGATCATCGAGTCCGGGGCGCGCTCCAGCGCGTGATCGAGCTGCCGATCCGACGCCTGCGCGACGAGGCGGTGCTGCCGGAGCGGGCATACGCCGGCGACGCAGGCCTTGACCTGGCGGCCTGCGAGCGGCACGAGCTCGGGGCGGGGGAGAGGGCCGTCCTCGGAACCGGCCTCGCCGTCGCAATCCCCGAGGGCTACGCCGGCTTCGTCCAGCCGCGCTCGGGCCTCGCTGCGCGCCACGGGATCAGCGTCGTCAACTCGCCGGGGCTCGTCGACTCCGGCTACCGCGGCGAGATCCGCGTCGTTCTGCTGAACACCGACACGACGGAGCCGTTCGTGGTCGAGCCCGGGATGCGCATCGCCCAGCTGGTCGTCCTGCCGGTGCCAGAGCTGGAGCCGGTCGTCGTGGAGGAGCTGCCGGAGAGCGAACGCGGCGTCCGCGGCTTCGGCTCGTCTCTGTCGTAGTGGGCGAGCCGCGGATCCGGGTCTCGGCGATCCTGCGCTGGCAGGAGAGCCTGCTGCTCTGCCGCCACGAGAAGTCCGGCCGCGAGCACTGGCTGCTTCCCGGCGGGGGCGTCGATTCGGGCGAGAGCCTCGTGGACGCGCTGCACCGCGAGTTGGCCGAGGAGGTCGGGCTCGACGACGAGGTGCCCGTCGAAGGGCCGGTGGCGATCGTGGACTCGATCGCGCCCGTGCGCAGCTTCGCCGCCAAGCACGTCGTGCACATCATCTTCGCGGGCGACCTGACCGGCCGCTCGCTGGAGCGTGTCACGTCGCACGACGCCGCCGTGCGCGGGCACCGCCTGTTCACGCCGGACGAGCTCGACGAGATCGTCCTGCATCCCCCGATCCAACGCTTCCTGCAGCGCTGGACCCCCGGCGACCCAGCGGTCTACCTCGGCGCCCTCTGGGCACGCTGACTTCGAACGACCCGGGCGCTCCCAAGTAACAGACTGTTACTTGATCTAAAAGCGGCCGCCTCGCTCTCTCGCTCGGTTGGCGGAGACCGCGTGGGCTTCGGCTTCGAGGTCGTCGTCGAGCAGACCTAGCTCCGGAGGCTCTCCGGTTCGATGGGCCAGGGCCTGCGCGAGGAGCCAGTCCGCGAGCCACGGGTTCCGGGGGAGCAGGGGGCCGTGGAGGTACGTACCGATGACGCGGCCCGCTCGGCAGCCCTCGTAGCCGCTCTCGCCGTCGTTGCCGAACCCGGCCAGCACGCGGCCGAGCGGCTCTGCGCCGTCCTCGAGCACCGTGCGCCCCGCGTGGTTCTCGAACCCCGCCAGCGTGCATCGCTCACCCGGCTCGAGCTCGCACTCCAGCAGCACGTCGCCGATCATCCGCCGCTCGCCGGCCACAGTGTGCAGCGGCAGTAGGTCCGCCCCCGGCAGCTCGTCGCCGCTCTGGTCGCGGTAGAAGCGCCCGAGAAGCTGGTAGCCGCCGCAGACCGCCAAAGCTGCCGCACCGCCCTCGACGGCCTCCCGCAGAGGGGGCCCCATCGCCGCGAGTGCCGGGGCGATCAGCTCCTGCTCGCGGTCCTGGCCGCCGCCGACGTAGTACAGGTCGTGCTCGCCGGGCCTCAGGACGTCGCCCGGGCCTAGCGCCCGCACCGCCAGCTCGTGGCCGCGCCACGCCGCGCGCCGCGCCAGAACGGCCATGTTGCCCCGGTCGGCGTAGATGTTCAGGTACTCCGGGAAGAGGTGGCCGACCACGATCTTCATGCGGCCGCCTCCTCCCAGTAGGGCCGGACGAAGCCGCGGCGCGCCACGAGGTCGCGCAGGGCCAGCATCGCCGTGTAGGTCGGCAGTGCAGCGAGCTCACCGCCGGGAGGAGTGAGCTCCAGCCCGCGGTCGAGCGCCCGCTCGAGCGAAGGAACGACCTCGATCGACTCCTCCGGGAGCCCCGCGTACTTGAACCGCAGCGCGAGCTCCGCCGCCCGCTCGCCGCTCGCGACCAGGCGCTCGAGCCCGCCGAGCAGCGGCTCGAAGTCGACGTCCCAGATCCACGAGACGTCGCGTCCGTCCGCGATCCCGTCGTTCAGCGCGACGAGGAGCAACCGCGGCGCACCGCCGGCGACGAGCGTGCGCACGACCTCGTTCGCGCCGGCGGGGTTCTTGATCAGCAGCACGAGCAGCGACCTATCACCGATCGCGATCCGCTCGAACCGGCCGAAAGCCGCAGAAAAGCCCTGCAAACCGGCCACGATCTCATCGAGGGACGCGCCGAGCACGCGGGCCAGCGAAGCGGCGGCGAGCGCGTTGTAAACGTTGTAGAGGCCGGGCACCTGCAGCTCCACCCGCCGCGAGCCCTCGGGTGCGACAAGCGAGAACGAGACGCTCTCGAGCCCGTTCAGCTCGATCTCCCGCGCGCAGACATCGAGCGTAGGCCGCGCGTTCCCGCAGGAGGGACAGCAGTAGTCGCCGAGGTGGCCGATGTACGCGGCCGCGTACTCGTACGGGGTGCCGCAGCGCACGCACCACTTCGAGTCGGCGGCGTGCTGCAGCTCGGGCGCGGCGTGCCGCGGGTCGTCGAGGCCGAACACAACGCTCCGTGTTCCAGGATCGCGCGCCGAGACCAGAGCGCCGAGCTGCGGGTCGTCACCGCTTACGACGAGCGCAGCGTCACGCGGAAGCGCGCGGGCCATCTCGCGCCAGCGCTCGGCCAGCAGCTCGAGCTCGCCGTAGCGGTCGAGCTGGTCGCGAAAGAGGTTTCCGAGCGAGACGGCCCTTGGCCGAACCCGCTGCGCGACCTCGGGCAGCGCGGCCTCGTCGACCTCGAAGAGCCCGAGCTCCGCCTCGCGTGCCGCCACCAGTGCGGAGGCCACTCCCGAGACCAGGTTCGCCCCGGCGCGGTTGTGCGCGAGCCGCCGCGAAGGCCCCAGGATCCGCGCGGCCATCGCCGCCGTCGTCGTCTTCCCGTTCGTTGCGGAGACGAGCGCCGAGCCCTCGGGGAGCCGCGCCGCGAGCCGGTCGACGGCCCCCGGATCGAGCTTCCAGAGCAGCTTCCCGGGGAGCGTCGTGCCGCCGCCGGCCCCCGCGAGCCGCGAGAGCCCAGCGGCCGTGCGGGCGAGGCCGATCTCCAAGGCGAGCGGGACGCGCACGGCGGCACGCTACCTCGCGCGCCGCGCCCTCACTCGTTCGAGGGAACTTTGCGGGCCCTCACCCTGCCGGGGGATGTAGGGCCCGCCCGGGGAGGCCTAGTTTCCGCCCGGATTTCGCAGCCACCGCCCGACGGGCGCTCTGCGAGCAGAGGCAGACCTGCGGCCCGCGTGAGGGCGTGGAAAGGAGAGACGGAAGGTGCGGACGAACGGCGATCGGGGAGAGACGCGATCGAGCGCCCTGTGGGGAACGGGCAACCGCGGCGGCGAGTCTCGCTCGAGCGCGCTCTGGGGCAAGGGCGGCCGAGGAGCGATCACCGCGCTTGTGGCGATGCTGGCCATCAGCGTTCCTCTCGCATCGAGCGCGGTCCATCTCAAGCACGCGCGGCTGAGCGGAAAGGCGTCCCCGCAGCGGACGTGGATCTCGCCGGGCCTCTTGCGCGGCGCGAAGCAGCATCCGAACCAGTACGTGCGAGTGATCATCCAGAGCACCAACGGCCGGATCTCGCCGGCGCTCTCGGCGGTCACCCACCTCGGCCAGTATGCGGACGACGACCGCGACGGGCTCAACCGGCGCCTGAGCCTGATCGACGGCGTCGCTGTGACCGTGCGCGCGAGCGCCGTGCCGAAGCTGCTGAAGCTGCGCGACCTGATCGTCACCCCCGACGTGCAGGTACACGTCAGCGGCTACAGCTCGGCTCAGCTGTGGCCGTACGAGACCGGTCTCTCGAAGGGCTGGGGCGGGGGAGACGCACCGCCGGTGAGCACCATGCCGACGATCGCGGTCGTCGACTCGGGGATCGAGGCGAACCGGCCCGACTTCGTCAGCCGCGTGCTGGCGAGCGTCAAGTTCGGCACGCTCCCGGACGACTCGCCCGGCGACGGCCGTGGCCACGGAACCTTCGTGGCCGGCATCGCCGCGGGCGGCTCCGACAACTACACCGGCGGAACCCCGCAGGCGAAGCTCGTCTCGCTCGACGTGATGGACGACCACGGCATCGCCCGCACGAGCGACGTGATCGCGGCCTGCCAGTGGATCCTCGCGAACAAGGACGCCTACAACATCCGGATCGCCAACTTCTCGCTGCACTCGGCGACCTCGAGCCACTTCTTCCGCGACCCGCTCGACCAGGCGGTCGAGAAGCTCTGGTTCAACGGCGTCGTGGTGGTCGCCGCGGCCGGCAACTACGGGCTGCCGAACGCGCCGAGCGGCGTGCTCTACGCCCCCGGCAACGATCCGTTCGTGATCACGGTCGGCGCGGTCGACATCGGCGGGACGAAGAACGCCAAGGACGACACGAACGCGCCCTGGTCGGCCTACGGCCGCACGCCTGACGGCTTCATGAAGCCCGATCTGGCCGCACCCGGCCGCTACATGGTCGGCCCGGTGCCGGCGGGCTCGGCGTTGACGGTCGAGCACGCCGACAAGCTCGTCGCGCCCGGGTACATCCAGCTCTCGGGCACGTCCTTCGCAGCGCCGGTGATCTCGGCCGCCGCGGCGCAGATTCTGGCCCGGCACCCCGAGTTCACCCCCGACCAGGTCAAGGGGGCGCTGATGGTCTCGACGAAGACCGTCGACGGCGCGGCGTTCGGCTCGGTCGGTGTCGGCGAGCTACAGATGAGCAGGGCGGGGCTCGTGACGCGGCCGCCGAACCCGAACAAGGCGCTCGGCCAGTACCTCAAGTCCGACTCGGTCGGCAGCGGGAAGAGCTTCGACTCCGTCAGCTGGCTCGACTCCGCCAAGTCGAACGTTTCCTGGGACTCGGTCTCCTGGACGGACGTCTCCTGGGCAGACGCCGCGTGGAGCGTCGTATCCTGGGCGGACGTCTCCTGGGACTCGGTCTCCTGGGCGGATGTTTCGTGGGCCGACGTGTCGTGGGCCGACGTCTCCTGGGCCGACATGTCCTACGAGGACGCGGCCGAGGGCGACACCGGCGGCGGCCCGAACGGGTACTCGCTGACGCCGGAGCAGGCCGCCGAGGTCATGGCCGACCCGGAGGTCGCTCCCGAACCGAACAACCTTCCGGCCGCGGTCGCAAGTGCGGTCGCGGCGGCGCCAATCGGCTGAGGCGGCGGACGGGGCACAGCAGTCGTGAGGGGCCGGGACGAGCTTCCCGGCCCCTCACTCGTTCGGGGGATATTCGGGCCGTACCGAAAAAGGGGGATGTGACCCATTTTCGGCGCGCGTAGCGTCCAGAAGTGGTGATCCAACCGCGGTGCGCTCACCACCGACGAACGGCTCTGCTTGTGCGGCCCCGCGGGAACGCGCGGAGATAAGGAGAAAAGAGCGGGCGATGACGGGGTTCGAGCTCAGCCTGAAGCGAGGGGAGGACGGGTGAGCGCGGTCCCGGGCGCGATCCCGCGCGACGTCGAGACCGTGGCCCCCGGCGCGCCGAGGCTCGCCCCGAAAGCCGCCTGCTACTTCTTCGTCGTCGCCGCCGTGACGATGGCGACCGTCGTCCCGCTGCTGTCACACCTGAGCCCGGAGACGCCGGGCTGGACGACGTTCTTCGTCTTCGGGGCGATCGCGGCGACGGCGCAGCTCTTCGTCGTGCGGATGCCCCGCCTGAACCAGTCGTACCACACGACGATCGTCTTCCTCGTCCCGGCGGCGATGCTGCTCCCACCGGAGCTCGTCGCCCTGATGGGCGTCGTGCAGCACCTTCCGGAGTGGCTGAAGACGCGCAGCGCCTGGTACATCCAGATCTTCAACATCTGCAACTGGACGCTGTCGATGCTCGCGGCCTACGCGGCCTTCCACGGCATCCTCAGCATCAACTCTGGCTCCGATGTCGAGTATGCGGCGGCAGGGCTCGCAGCCGCGGCCGCGATCGTGGGCGTGAACCACCTGCTGATGGCGCCCATGCTCCACCTCGCGCGGGGACACTCGCTGCGCGAGTCCGGCCTGTTCTCGTTCCCCAGCCTGTCGACCGACCTCGTTCTCGCGATGCTCGGCGTCGCAATGGCCGCGTTCTGGGTGATCAACCCATGGCTGATCCCGTTCTCGGTCGCACCGCTGCTGCTGATCCACCGTTCGCTCTCGGTGCCGCAGCTCCAGGAGGAGGCTCGTGTCGACCCGAAGACGGGCCTCTTCAACGCGCGGCACTTCGCCGCTGCGCTCAACGACGAGCTCCTGCGCGCGGAGCGGTTCGACCGGCCGCTCTCGCTGGTGATGGCCGACCTCGACCTGCTGCGCGACATCAACAACACGTACGGCCACCTGGCGGGCGACGCCGTGCTGCAGGGCATCGCCGAGGTCTTCCGCGCGCAGCTGCGCCAGTACGACGTCCCGGCGCGCTTCGGCGGCGAGGAGTTCGCGATCCTCCTGCCGGAGACGCCGCCTGGCGAGGCCTTCGAGATCGCCGAGCGGATCCGGTGCGCCGTCGCCGCGCGCACGTTCGACGTCGAGACGTCGAGCGAGCCGATTCGCGCTACGGTGTCGATCGGCGTCGCCGGCTATCCGCGGGACGGCTCCGACGCCAACGAGCTGATCCACCAGGCCGATCTGGCCGTCTACCGCGCGAAGCTCCAGGGGCGCAACCGTGTGCTCGACGCGAGCTCCGAGCCGCTGCTGATGCCGGAGAAGCGCCAGGGGCGGCTCGTCGCCGTCCCGGAGGACGGCGACCACGTCGCGCCGCTGCCGCCGGCCGCAGAGACGATCCCGGCCCAGGAGCGGCGGCACCCTCGGCCGCACGCCATGCACGGCCCGCGCTTCCTCTCGCTCTCTCGGCGGCTGGCGGTCTTCGTGGGCCTCGTGAGCACCGTCGGCGTGAGCGCGGGCATCGCAGGCGCGATCCTCGGCAACAGCACCGACTGGATCGGCCTGATCGCCCTGGTCGCGCTCGTCGGCGCGGGCCAGGCCCTCGCGCTCGAGGTCGACGACGGCTCGATCTCGGTCAGCGCTGTCGGTTCGATCGCAGGCGCTGCGCTGTTCGGCCCTCGCGCCGCTCTCGCGCTCGCAGTGACGATTGCTGCCGTCGAGTGGAGCGCGCGCCGCTCGCCGTTCCACTACGTCGTCTTCAACATCGGCACGCTCGCGCTCTCGTCGCTGGCCGCGGCGGCCGTCTTCACCGCAGGCTTCGGCGGCGACGTCGGCAAGTTCGTCTACGTGGCGGCGGGCGTGGCGGCCGGCGCGACGTACTTCGCGGTGAACATGAGCCTGCTCAGCCTCGTCGTCGCGATCGAGGGGCACGAGCGCTGGTGGGCGGTCTTCCGGGAGCGCTTCGCCTGGCTGGCGACGCACTACCTGGTCTACGGCTTCATCGGCGGCGTGATCTGGGTCGGGAACGAGACGGCGGGCCTCTGGGCCCTCGCGGTCTTCGCCGTGCCGCTCCTCCTGATGCGCAAGACGCAGGAGGCGTACCTGCGGCACACCCAGCGCAGCGCCCAGAAGCTCCGAGCCGCGGCGGAGACGATCCAGACGCAGAACGTGTCGCTCGAGCACGCGAACCGGCTCCTGCGGGAGCGCTCGACGGCCGCGATGGAGAGCCTCTCGGCCACCGTCGACGCGCGTGACGCCTACACGGCCGGCCATTCTCGCCGCGTTCAGCAGCTCGCCCTGGCGATCGGCCGTGAGCTCGGGCTCTCGCAGGCGGAGCTCGACTTGCTCGGCCACGCGGCCCTCTTCCACGACATCGGCAAGCTTGCGATCCCGGATGCGATCCTGCTGAAGCCAGCGAGCCTCACCGACGGGGAGTGGGAGCTGATGCAGCGCCACGCAGACGAGGGCGCGCGCATCATCGACCGGCTCGGCTTCCTCAACGACGCCGTTCCTGCGATCCGCCACCACCACGAGCGCTTCGACGGCACCGGCTATCCAGACGGCCTCAAGGGCGAGGAGATCCCGCTCGGCGCACGGATCATCCACGTCGCGGACGCGCTCGACTCGATGCTCACGACGCGCATCTACCGCGCCGCCCGCCCAGCCGCGGAGGCGCTCGACGAGCTCCGCCGCGCGGCCGGGACGCAGTTCTGCCCGCGCTGCGTTACCGCCCTCGAGCGGATCCTGCCGATCGAGGGCGTAGACGACGGGGAGACCCGCCCGCGGGTGCTCGTGGCCTCCTAGTCGAGCCGCGTAGCAATCCTCCGCAAACGCTAGCCCTGGAGTTGCATTCCGGTGCTGTTGCTCTATCCTGTTTGGAAGATCCGATGCCCCGCCGGCCTCAGTACCGCGCGCTCGCGGGCATCGACCGGAAGGCGCTCGAGGCCTTCCAGGCCGGCATCCGCAAGCGCTACTCCGACGAGCAGATCCTCGGCGAGCTGACCGCATCCGCGGAGCGGCTCGGGCGCTCGCCAACGATGCGCGAGTTCGCCGCCGACCCGAAGACGAGCGTCCATCCCCAGACCGTCATCGAGCACTTCGGCAGCTGGAACGAGGCGAAGCGCAAGGCCGGGCTCGTGCCGCGCCGGTTCGCGACCCGCGGGGAGCTGCTCGAGCTGTTGAAGGGCCTGGGGGAGGAGCTCGGCCGGATCCCGACGGCACGTGACATCGAGGAGCACCGCGGCCGGATGCCCTCGAAGTCGCTCTACTGGCACACGTTCGGCTCGCTCGCGAGCGCGCTCCGCGAGGCCGGCTTCGACGTGCCGGTCGGCGAGGAGCGCCTCGAGCGGGCGCTGGAGCAGGGGATGGAGCTCGCCCGCCGGCTCGGCCGCCTGCCGAAGTTCGCCGACTGGGCCGAAGCGCGGCGGAGCGACGAGTCGATGCTCACGGAATGGCAGATCTACCGCATGTTCGAGGGTCGCAAGGGGGCGTGGTCGACGTTCCAGTTCCTGATCCGCGAGCGCCTGATTGCCACCGGAACGGGTGTAGGCAACGACGGCAGGATCGACTAGCGTCAATTCGATGACGCGACTACGTCCTCGCGCGTAAGAAGGGAGAAGAAGCGGCGCTAGGCGACCGCGGCGAGTGCCGCGAGGCGCTGCAGGCAGAACGCGCCCTCGTGCGGCGCCCGCACCGCCGGCAGCGAGCGCTCCTCGAAGTCGCGGTCGGGCTCGAAGCGCGACTGCTCGAGCACCTCGCCGTCCGAGATCACGACCAGCGTTCCCTCGGCCAGTTCCTGCTTGCGGAGCTTGAGGTGGAGGAAGCGCTCGGCCACCTCGAGCGCGCCCTTCGTCGAGGCGAAGAAGGTTTCGTCGTGGCCCTTGCCGATCCAGAGCGGCCTGCCGACTCCGCGGGCGAGGAAGAGGGTGCCGGGGCGCCGCTCGTCGAGCCAGGCTGTGGCCATCGAGCCGCACAGCTGCTCGAGCGCCTCGGGCCGGCCCTCGTGCGCCTCGGCCAGAGCGAAGATCGCCTCGGAGTCGACGGTCATCTCCGGCTGTGCCCGCGCGAAGCCGTGCTCATCCATCAGCTCGTCGTCGTTGAAGATGATCCCGTTGTGGATCCCGACGACCTCACCGTGGCGGATCGGATGGTTGTTCTCCTCGATCCGCGGATGCCCCTTGGTGTAGTCGCGGACGTGAATGAGCGCCTCGGTCGTGCTCGCCGGAACGATCACCTGCTCCAGCAACGCGCTGGCCCCGGAGGGTTGCTTGTGGATGGTCACCGGGCTTCGGCCCCGCCGGTACGCATAGCCGACCGCGTCGGCGCCGCGCTCCGCGATTCCCGCGAGCAGAGCCTGCGCCGCGAGCGTGCGGGCCACGCCGCTCGACGCGTTCAGGCTGTATCCGGCGATCCCACACACTTTCTTAAAAAAGCCCCTTCAATCAAACCGGCGACCATTTCGGTCGCCCTCCGAGTTTGACGTCATCCTCGGCTGAGAGTTAGAGGCTAACCCTCGTCTCGGTTCGACACCTCGAAGCCTGATCCCTCTTGCGGGTAGACCCGTCCCTCAAGAGGGGGACGCCGACCGCCGATAGACCAAGCGTATGGAGCAGCGGCCGCTCCCAAAACCTCTCCCCGAGCCCGACGCACACGAGCCCCGCCTGGAGGTCGTGCCGGAGCCCGGCGCCGCCGACGGTCAGGCCGCCGACACGGAGGCCGACGAGGAGGAGGTCGAGGAGACCGAGCCTCAGACCGCCGATCCGCTCAAGCTCTACGTGCGCCAGATCGGCGACGGGCCGCTCCTCACGGCGGCCCAGGAGCGCGAGCTCGCCCGGCTCAAGGACCTGGGCGACGAGGCCGCCAAGCGGAAGCTGATCGAGTCGAACCTGCGGCTCGTGATGTCGATCACGCGCAACTACACCAAGGCCGGCGTCCCGCTGCTCGACCTGATTCAGGAGGGAAACCTCGGCCTGATCCGGGCGGTGGAGAAGTTTGACTACAAGCTTGGCTTCAAGCTCTCGACCTACGCAACCTGGTGGATCCGGCAGGCGATCACGCGCGCGCTCGCCGACCAGGGCCGCACGATCCGGCTGCCCGTCCACGTCGCCGAGCAGGTGCGGCGCGTGATGCGCGCGCGGCGCGTGCTCGCCCAGAAGCTGAACCGCGAGCCGCTGCTGCCGGAGATCGCCGAGGAGGCAGGCTTCCCGCCGGAGCGCGTCCGCACGCTCCTGGAGCTGGTCGAGGACCCGGTCAGCCTGGAGACGCCCGTGGGGGACGGTGAGAGCCTCTACGGCGACCTGATCGAGGACACGAAGACCGACCGCCCCGACACAGCCACTGCGGATGTGCTGCGCTCCGCCGAGCTCGCGGAGGCGCTCCTGCGGCTCACCCCGCGCATGCGCCACGTCGTTTCGCGGCGCTTCGGGCTCGACGGCGAGCCCCCGCAGACGCTCGAGCAGGTCGGCTCCGACCTCGGCATCACGCGCGAGCGCGTGCGGCAGCTCGAATCGCGGGCCCTGCGCGAGCTCCGCTCGGTCGCTCCGGCGCTGCAGCTGTACCTCCGCGGCGAGTAACGCCCTCGCAAGTCCGGCCCACTTCGCGGGCCATGACGGGGCGCTGCGCTAGCTTTGCTAGGCATGTCACCTAACTTCGTCGACTGCCATTCGCACGTGGTGCCCTCGGGTGACGACGGCGCCGCGACGCTCGAGGACGGGCTGGAGCTCTGCGACCTTGCCGCGGAAGCGGGAACGACGCTGCTTTTCGCGACGCCGCACGTCTGGCCACACCTGACGCTCACCGAGGAGCGGGAGCGGCAGGTTCGGCGGGCCTTCGAGCGCCTGCGGCCGCGCGCCCGGCTCGAGCTGCGCCTCGGATTCGAGCTCACGCCCGCGCCGCCCCTGCTGCGGGAGGATCCAGCCCGCTACGCGCTCGAAGGCACGGAGCTCGTGCTTGCGGAGGTGCCGTTCGTCGGGCCGGCCTCGGAGCTGATCGAGCTCGCGGAACACATCGAGCGAGCCGGGCTGACCCCGCTGATCGCTCACCCCGAGCGCACGGAAGCGGTCAGGGAATGCCCGCAGCTGGCGCACGAGCTCGCCCAGCGCTGGCTTCTGCAGGTGAACGCGACGAGCCTGCTCGGCCGCCACGGGCCGGAGTCGGAGGAGCTTGCCTGGGAGCTCGTCGAGTCGGGTGATGCGGCGATCGTCGCCTCGGACGGGCACCGCGTGCGGCGTCCCGCGCGCCTCGATACGGCCTACGAGCTGGTGAAGGCGAGAGTGGGGGAGGCGGCAGCGCTGCCGCTGTTCGACGGGTCGAGGCTTGGGATCAGGCCTCGGCGACCGCTTCCATCTCGCGCAGCCGCGCGAGGCGCTTGAGCGCCTCGGTCTCGATCTGCCGCACACGCTCGCGCGTCAGGCCCAGGCGACGGCCGATCTCCTCGAGCGTCTTCGGCTCGGCGTCGTCGAGGCCGTAGCGAAGGATCAGGACGCGCCGCTCGCGGTCGCTGAGGGCGGCCAGCGCCTCGGCGAGCGCCTGGCAGCGCAGCGAGACCTCGACCTCTTCGTCGGGCAGCGGCCCGTCGCCGGCAACGAAGTCGCCGAACACTGCGTCCTCGGTCTCGCCGACCGGCTGGTCGAGGCTCGTCGACGCGCGCGCAGCGGCCTTCACCTCGTGCGCCTGCGCGATCGGGAGGTTCGCCTCTTCCGCGACCTCCTCGAGCGTCGGCTCCCGGCCGAGCTGCGTCCAGAGCGTCCGCTCGGCGCGGTTCAGCTTCTGCATCCGCTCCACGATGTGGACGGGCATGCGGATCGTCCGCGCCTTGTCCGCGAGGGCCCGCGCGACGGCCTGCCGGATCCACCAGGTCGCATAGGTCGAGAACTTGTAGCCACGGCGCCAGTCGAACTTCTCGACCGCGCGGATGAGCCCTAGCGTGCCTTCCTGGATCAGGTCGAGGAAGGGCAGGCCCTGGTTGCGGTAGTTCTTGGCGATGGAGACGACCAAACGTAGGTTCGACTGGATCATCGTCTGCTTCGCCTGCATGTCGCCACGCTCGATCCGCTTCGCCAGCTCGACCTCCTGCGCCGCCGTCAGCAGCGGGTGCCGGCCCGCGTCGCGCAGGAAGAGCTGGAGGGCGTCGGTGGTCGTCTCCTGGACGGGCTGCGGCGGCGGTGGTGGCGGTGCCTCGCGCTGCTCGGCCTCCGGCTCCAGCACTTCGATCCCGCGCTGCTCGAGCTCGCGGAAGACCGCATCGGTCTCGAGCGGGTCGAGCTGCAGCGGCTCCAGCGTCTCGAGCAGCTCGCCATAGCGGAGCGAACCGGTCTGCTCGGCCTGCTCGAACAGCTCGTGCAGCTCGGCGGTCGCGAGTACGTTCTCGATTTCGACCGCAGTCATCCTTGCCACCAGCATCCTGTCCCGTGCGGACGGCGTCGAAACCCCCTGCCGTACTCGCCGCCCACCTGGCGCACGATAACGGGTGTTATGTCAACTCGAAGCAAGTAGACGCGTCGTTCCTGCTGCACCTACCGCCCACCGACGGCCGGACCATAAAATTCGCCGAGCCGGTTTCCGTTTCGTCCACCGCCTTCGCTGACCTTTCCCTTGCGGGTAGTGCCTTCGAACTCGGCTTCGACCTACTCCGGTCCCGTGCTCGGCGCAAGTGGCAATCTAGGGATCGGGCAAGCCCGGTTCAAGGGGTTCGAGACACGTCGAGGCCGCAATTTGCGGAAATTCAATTTTCCACATTTCCACAGCAGCGCGTGCAGCATGTGGATAACCACCTCGCGGCCGAGACGGTAGAGTCACGCCCGTGCCGCACCTGCGCCCCCCCGCGATCTCCCACGGCGTCATCTCGTTCATCTGGGCGCTCGTGTTCGGCCTCTACGTGTGGCTCGGCGGGCTTGCCGTGGGCGTGAGCGGCGGCACGGCGTTCATCTTCGGCGCCGTGATCGGGTTCCTCGTCTACATCCTCGTGATGGTCTACGGGACTGACGAGCCACGCCGTCAACCGCGGCGGGCCGACCGCCGCTGACCTCCATCGAAGCCTGAGCTACTCCGAGTGGGTCGGCTCGCGCTCGACGGGCCCGGCAGCCTCGCGCTGACCGGCCAGCTCGTCCTGACGCTCCGCCTCGCTTTCCTCGCGTGCGGTCGGCCGGTCTTCCGGCGGAGGCGCCGTGCCACGCGCCGCGCCGCCGGCCGGGATCGCCGCTGCGCGCCGGCGGCGGCCGAACGGACCGTATGCGGCCGGGCCGGACGTGTCGAACGTGAAGCCGAAGACGAGGCCGATTCCGAAGGCGAGCACCGAGACGTACTCGATCATGTCGCTCACGAGGCCGCCGATGCCGATATCGCTCGACCAGTTATTGATGTGGTCGCGGAACCAGTTGGCGTCGGGCTGGGCCGCAACGAGCACCCACCCTGCCGCGACGAGCACGGGGACAAACGCGATCAAGAAGACGTTGAGCGACAGGCGGGGCCACCCCCACTTCGTCCAGCCGCCGAGGATCTGCGAGGCCGCCATGATCAGCCCGGCGCCCGCGATCAGGCCGTAGACGCCCCAGTAGCCGCCGTTCGAGCTGGCGCTGATTTGCGTCGCGAGCCAGATGAGGAACCCCGCGATCGCCGCGGCGATCAGCGTGATCGTTCCACGTGTCAAGCCGTACATGCCACCACCTCCGCCTGTGCACTACCCGTTGCGAGCGAGATGTGAACCCGCTAAGGGCTCGCTTGCGACGCCGACCAGAGGGTGTGCCGGCTTTGCCGGCGCGCCTTCTCTTACTGCAGCCCCAAGCGGCGGCTGTCGAAGCCCGCGGAGTCCAGCTCTGCAGCGAATTCCTCCACCACGCGCTCGGCGTCCGCCGGGAACACCTGTTCGACCACGCCTACCTCGCGGTCGTTGTGGAAGGGCACGTCGAGATGTTGAGCGCTGACGAGGTTGACCGAGATGCTGGAGCAAACCGGGCAGCGGACGGCCAGCCCGACCTCGCCCCCGCGGCCGCCGGGCGCGAGAACGACGAAGGCCGAGGGAAACATCGGCCGCGGCCGGTCTTCCGCGTAGCAGAAGAAGCTCCACGGCCACTGGCCGGCCTGGATCCGGCGCGCGGCGAGATCGGCCAGCTCCGCGTCGAGCGGGTCGACGGTCGCCGTCATCAGGTTGACGAACCTCGCCTCGCCGCCGAGGCCGAGCGGCGCCCAGTCGAGCTCGTCGTGAGAGACGAGGCCCGGGTGCTCGGTTCCGCACCCGCAACCGAACTCGATCTCGAAGACCGCGGGCTGCGAGGGGCCGGGAAGCTGCTCGACGCGGCGGAACGATGAGAGCGCCACGCGCGCCTCCCCCCGCTCCGGGCACGAGAACGTGTACCGGGCCGTGAGCGCGTCGTACATTGCTCTCTTGTAATCGGCGCCTCGGACGCCGAAGCGTAGTCCTCGTCGCCGCTAGTACGAGATCAAGGAGTAGACGTCGCGGCCCTCGAGCTGCTTGCGGCCCTCGAGGAACTCGAGCTCGATCACGAACGCAACGCCGACGATCTCGCCGCCGAGCTGTTCGGCCAGGTCGCATATCGCCCGTGCGGTGCCGCCGGTGGCGAGCACGTCGTCGTGCACCAGGACGCGCGCTCCACTCGCGATCGCGTCCGCGTGCAACTCCAGGGAGTTCTCGCCGTACTCGAGTGCGTACGTCGCGCTGACGGTCTTCCAGGGCAGCTTGCCCGGCCTTCGGGCCGCGACGAACCCGCACCCGAGCTTGTACGCGAGGGCCGCGCCGAGGATGAAGCCCCGGGCCTCCGCGCCGAGGATCACGTCGGGCCGCCTCGGCTCCGCCCACTCGGCAAGGAGCTCAACCGTCTCTCGTAGCGAGCCCGGGTCCCCGAGCAGCGGCATGATGTCCTTGAAGACGATGCCGGGCTCCGGGAAGTCCGGAACGTCGCGGATCTTTGCCCGGAGGTCGGCGACCGCCATCAGTGGGTCGCGACCTGCCGCAGGTCGCGCCAGAAGAGCAGCTGCGAGAGCTCCTGCGCAACCTCGGCGAGCGTCTGCAGCTGCTGCACGGCAGCATCGCGCCTCTCCGCGTTGCGGGAACGCAGGGAGGGAGCGACGAGCTGCTCGAGCAGCCCGGCTTCGCGGTCGGCCGCCGTGCGGAACGTGCGGAGGTGGCGCGGGGAGATGCCGAACCGCGAGAGCTTCGAGCAGGCGATCGCGATCTCGACGTCCCCGGCCGGGTAGAGCTTGTCGCCGCCGTCGCGGTGCGGCTGCAGCAGCCCGTAGTCCTCCAGCTCCTTCGCCAGCTCGGGCGTGATCGCGGCACGCTCGCAGAGCTCGCCGAGGTCGAGCTCGTCGTCCGGGTCGGCGAGACCCACCGCCGCCCGCCTGCGGCGCCGCTCCTTCCCCGGTCCCGAGGGCGAGGCCAGCTCCTGGCGGATGACTCGCAGCGGCAGGAACTCGTCGCGCTGTAGGCGCAGGATCGTCTCGAGCCGCTCGACGTCGTCCTCGCTGAAGAGCCGGTAGCCGCTCTGCGTCCGCCGCGGTGCGAGCA
Source organism: Actinomycetota bacterium (assembly GCA_046729915.1). Lineage (GTDB taxonomy): Bacteria > Actinomycetota > Thermoleophilia > Gaiellales > Gaiellaceae > AC-32. Next base: position 19,363 of record JBKPHO010000404.1, read on the forward strand.
GGCCCTGGTCCTCGAGGTAGCGGATCTTGGAGATCGAGATGTCGGGGAACTCCGCCTGCAGCCGCCGGCAGACCGTGCCGATCGTGAGCAGTCGCTCGGATGTCGCCTCCACCGCGGTCACGACCTGCGCCCCTGCTTTGTGCAGGCTCGCGTCGGCGCGCCGAGAAGAGACTGCCAGGGGTCTAACCAGGTGCGCAGCGTGCTCATTTCTCCAGGAAGCTCAGCTTGTACTTGCCGATCTGGAGCTCGTCGCCGTTCTCCAGGCGGCCGGACTCGATGCGGCGGCGGTTGAGGAAGGTCCCGTTCAGGCTCCCCTGGTCCTCGATGAAGAACGCGTCGTCCTTGTAGACGAGCACGGCATGCTTGCGCGAGACGGTCACGTCGTCGAGGAAGATGTCGCAGTCGGGCGAGCGGCCGATCGTCGTGCGCTCGCCCTGCGGAACGAAGTGCTCCCCGGCACGGCCGCCGCCAGAGCGGACTACGAGCGCCGGGCCCTCCGCACCGAGCTCCTCCAGCGTCGGCGCGGTGCCCTCCTCGCCCTCCTCCGGCGTGTAGCTCATCGTCGTCTCCGAGCCCGGCTCGTCCTTGACGAGCAGCGCGCCGCAGCGGGCGCAATAGTTTGCGGTCTCCGGATTCTGGAACCCGCACTCGGGGCAGTAAACATGGCTCATGCGATCGTCTCCATTGCGCGAATGGCGCGCTGATCAGCCCGATCGCAGGCGGTTCTCAGGCCAAACCAGACGCGTAGCGTGTGGCTCACTTAGCCTCGGTCGGCGGGGCTGCCTTTCCGGCGAGGATCGCGGCGAGCCGGTCGACGTCGACCTGCTCCAGGACGCTCTTCCCCCCGGTCTCCCTGAGCCGCGCCTGGAGCTCTGCGCGCAGCAGGTCGATCTTCCCGTGCAGCATGCGCCTCCGGTACGAAACCTCCTGCTCTTCCTGCGTGAGGTCGTCGATCAGCTGCTTGAGGCTGTCGTCTGAGAGCGATGCGAGATCGGGAAACGGTTCCACGTGAGCCTTTCGTCCGCGGGCGGGAGCGTTCTAGTCAATCAGAACGGCCCCGAAGGGTCAACCTCAGCTTGAGGTTGCGGCCTCGGCGCCCTCGGTCTGCATGATCTCTTCGACAAGGCCACGCAGCTCCCTTTCGAGCTCGAGCGACGCCTCCTCGGTGGCGCCCTCGGCGTAGATGTGCACGAGCGGCTCGTCGGGGTCGGGCAGCACCTGTGCCCAGCCGCGCTCGTCGAAGACCTTGATCCCGTCGAGGAGGTCGACCTTGCGGTCGCGCAACCGCTCGGTCAGGACACGCATCACCGTCCCCTTCATCGCCCACGGGCAGGGCACCTGGCGGTGAACGAGCGTGGTGGCGGGGAGCTCCGCCACGAGCCGCGAGAGCGGCCGCTCGACGGGCGCGAGGAGCTCCAGGAGCTTGCAGAGGCTCGCCACGGCGTCGTATGCGGGCAGGAACTCCGGGAAGACGTAGCCGCCGCCGACCGCCCCGGCGAAGATGACGCCGTCCTCGGCCGCGGCCTTCGTCAGCTCCGCGAGGGAGGCAGGCGTGCGGATCACCTCCAGCCCGCTGCCCGCGACGAGCTCGTCCACGTGGCTCGTCACCGTGATCGGGAAGGCCAGCTTGCCGCGGCGCCCGTTCGAGCCCATCAGTCGCAGGTAGAGCAGCAGCGCCTGCTCGACTGGGATCTCCCGGGCCTGCTCGTCGATCAAGAACAGGCGCTCGCCGGCCCGGTCGAAGACGACGCCGAGGTCGGCGCCGATCGCCGACACCAGCCGCTTCGCCTGGCCCACGGCCTCGCGCAGCCCGGCGGGCGGCTCCGAGGAGTCGGCGGCGAACCCGTGTGCGCTCACGGCCTCGACCCTCAACGGCCCGAGCAGGAGCGGCAGCACGTAGGAGGTGGCGGAGTAGCCGTAGTCGACGACGATGCGGTAGCCGCGCGCGCGGATCGCCTCGACGTCGAGGCTCGCGAGCAGGTCCTGGGCGTAGCTCTCGCGGACTCGGGCCGGGTAGCTCACTGCACCGACGGCGTTGAAGGCCGCGCGCCGAAGCTCCAGGCGCGTGAAGTGCTTCTCGATCTCCTTCTGCAGCTCGGCTGTGAGCTGGATCCCCGGCTGCTCGTAGAAGCGAATCTCGAGCATCTCCGGGTCGCTGTAGCTCACGCCGACGTGGAAGCCGGCGTCGAAGCCCTCGCTCTTCAGCAGGTGGCGGCTGACCGCGGCCGGGAGCACGCGCAGGTCGGCGACGTTGACGCCGGTCGAGTTGAGCCCCGAGATCATCGCCCGCTTGATCATCCGGCAGGCCGCCGGCGACTCCCGGCTGGCAACCACGCGCGCGCCGCGCTTCAAGGCCGTGCCGAGCGCCGCCGCCAAGCGCACGGCCGTCTCGGGCGTCAGGTCGACGTTCACGAGCCCGGAGACGCCGCTCGCGCCGAACAGGTTCGACGAGGCCCGCGATTCCCAGATCAGGCTCTCGTGGATCTGCGCGCCGGTCTCGACTTCCTTGTACGGGTAGATCCGCACCTGCGGCATGACGTTGCTCTGCGCGCCGAGAGTGACCTCGTCGCCGATCGCGGCGCCCTCCTGGACCTGTGCATGGGCGCGGATGTCGCAGGCGCGCCCGACGACGGCGCCCTCCACGCGTGCGGCGCGCCCGATGTGCGTCGCGGCATCGATCACCGAGCGCTCTGTGCGGGCTCGCTCGAGCAGGGTCACGCTCGAGCCCAGCACCGAGTAGGCGCCGACGGTCGCGTCGGGAGCGATGCGGCAGTAGTTGCCGAGGAAGGCCGGGCCCTCGATCGAATCGAGCTCGTCCACCTCCACCCCCTCGCCCAGCCAGACGTTCCCTCGCAGGCGGATCCCCGGGATGTCGAGGCGGACGCGTTCGTCGAGCGCGTCGAAGTTCGCCTGCCGGAACTGGTCGAGGTTGCCGATGTCCTGCCAGTAGTCGTCGAAGACGTACCCGTAGAGCGGGCGCCCCATCTCGAGCAGCAGCGGAAAGAGCTCCTTCGAGAAGTCGTACGCCCGGTCGGTGGGCACGTGGCGCAGCACCTCCGGCTCGAGGACGTAGATGCCGGTGTTGATCGTGTCCGAGAAGACCTGACTCCACGAAGGCTTCTCGAGGAAGCGTTCGATGCGGCCCTCCTCGTCGGTGACGACGATCCCGAACTCGAGCGGGTTCTCGACCGACTTGAGCCCGATCGTGACGGCAGCCCCCTTCTCGCGGTGGAAGCGGATCAGGTCGGTGAGGTCGACGTCGCAGAGCGCGTCCCCCGAGATGACGAGAAACGTCTCGCCGAGCCGGTCGCTCGCGAGCCGAACCGAGCCGGCCGTCCCGAGCGGCGACTCCTCGACGGAGTACTCGATCTGCAGGCCGAGGTTGTCGCCGTTGCCGAAGTAGCTGCGGATGGCCTGCGGCATGAAGGCGACGGTCACGATCACGTCCTCCAACCCGTGCTGCTTGAGCAGCTCGAGGATGTGCTCCATGCACGGCTTGCCGACGATCGGCACCATCGGCTTGGGCTGGTTCGAGGTCAGCGGGCGCAGGCGCGTCCCCTCGCCGCCGGCCATCACGACCGCCTTCACGTCAGCACCTCCCGCCGCGCCTTGAGCACGTAGCCGATGAGCGCGACCGCGGCGAGGCCGACGCCGGTCCAGAAGATCCAGAGCGGCCAGTCGGTTCCCTTGTGCGTGACCATCACGAAGGCGAGCGACGCGTAGAGCAGCCACGTTGCCACCTTCCCTGCGAGGTTGACGGAGAAGTCGTAGCCGCGGTCCACGACGAGCTTGTACCCCGCGAGGAGCGCTACGTCACGTGCGGGTATCGCGAGGGCGATCCACGGAAGCCGGCCGGCGTGCCAGAGCAGGATCACCGCGGCGTCGATCATCAGCCGGTCGGCGAGCGGGTCGGCCACCTTGCCGAAGCTCGACTCGACGCGCCAGCGCCTCGCGAGCCAGCCGTCGACTTGGTCGGTGACGGCCGCGACGGCGAACACGATCGCCGCGGGCCAGCTGTAGCCGCCGTCGGAGCTCAGGACGAGCACCACGAAGACCGGGATCAAGACGAGGCGCGCGACGGTGAGCGCATTCGGGAGCTGCGCGAGGGGAGCCGGTACGGCCCTGGCGGCCACGGTGAAAGGATACGGCGATGGCAGAGACGCTCCCGCTCCCGGGCTTCGTCAACGCCCATAGCCATGCGTTTCAGCGCGCCTTGCGCGGCCGCACCGAAGGCGACGACTTCTGGGGGTGGCGCGAGGCGATGCTGGCTCTGGCCGAGGGACTGTCCCCGGACCAGGTCCGCAGCGGCTACGTCCAGGTCTACCGGGAGATGCTCAGTGCCGGCTACACCGCGGTCGGTGAGTTCCACTACCTCGGCCTGCCCGAGGCGCACGCGGCTGTCGAGGCCGCGGCCGAGGCCGGGATCGAGATGGTGCTCCTGCTGGCCGCCTACGCGCGTGGCGGGCTCGAGCGCTTCCGGCAGGGCTCCGCGGCGGAGTTCCTCGAGCAGCTCGAGTCCGTGCGCGCCACCGGCGTCCACGCCGGGCTCGCCCCCCAATCCGTTCGGGCCTGTCCCCGGGACTGGCTCGAGGAGCTCGGCGCCTACGCGGCGCGCGAGTCGCTTCCGCTCCACGTTCACGCCGACGAGCAGCCGCGCGAGATCGAGGAGTGCGTGGCGGAGCACGGCCTGCGGCCGATCGAGCTCCTGGCCGAGTCGGGCTGCCTCGGGCCGCACACGACGGTGATCCACGCAACCCACGCGAACGACCGCGAGCTCGACCTCCTCGCCGAGGCGGGTGCGCGCGTTTGCGTCTGCCCGACCACCGAGGCCAACCTTGGCGACGGCTTCGTGCCGGCGGCCGAGATCTGTGAGCGTGGGATCGGGATGTGCATCGGCTCGGACTCGAACGTCCGCATCGACCCGCTGGAGGAGCTGCGCGAGCTCGAGGGCATCGCGCGCCGGCGCGCCGGCCGCCGCAACGTGATCTCCGTCTCGACGCTCCTCTGCTGCGGCGCGGACGAGGGCGCGGCCGCGCTCGGGCTCGAGCGCTGGCCGGACGTGGAGGCGAACCTCGAGCATCCGTCGCTGTCGGGGGTCGAGCCTCAGAACCTGCACGCAGCGCTCGTGTTCGGCTGCGCCGCGGAGGTGCTCGCCTGATGGCCGCGGTCGGCTTCATCGGCCTCGGCGCCATGGGCTCGCGGATGGCCCGCCGTCTGGTGGATGCGGGCCACCAGCTGACGGTCTGGAACCGGACCGCCAAGAGAGCCGAGCCCCTGGCCGGGGCCGGCGCTGCGGTGGCCGCAACCCCAGCGGAGGCTGCCCATAGCGCCGAGGTGGTCGTGATCATGGTCAGCGACCCCGACGCGCTCGAGGCTGTCACGGAGCGCTCCGAAGGCGTCGTGAGCGGGCTCTCGGAGGGGGCTACTTTGATCCAGATGTCGACGGTCGGGCCCCCGGCCGTCGAGCGATTGGCGCAGCTCCTACCGGCGGGCTCGCTCCTCGACGCGCCCGTGCTCGGCAGCATCAGCGAGGCCGAGGGCGGAACGCTCAACATCTTCGCCGGCGGTCCGGAGGCGCTCGTGGAGCGCTGGACGCCGCTGCTCTCGGTCCTGGGCACGGTGATTCCGGTCGGCCCGCTCGGTGCGGGCACGGCCTCCAAGCTGGTCGCGAACACGACGTTGGTCGGTCTGATCGGCGTTCTCGGCGAGACGCTCGCGCTGGCTGCCGGGCTCGGTCTCTCGCGCGAGACGGCGTTCGAGGTCCTCGCGACGACGGCATTGGCAGCGCAAGCCGAGCGCCGGCGCACCGCCTTCGAGTCCGGCGAGTACCCGCCGCGCTTCCCTCTCTCGCTCGCGCGCAAGGACGCCGACCTGATCCTCGGGGCCGCGGCCGCGGCCCGAATCGACGTAAGGCTCGGCGCCGCGGCGCGCGCCTGGCTTGCTGACGCCGAGGCACGCGGGCGCGGCGGGGACGACTACTCCGCCGTCCTGGAAGAGATCGTCGGCACGCCATGGCGCTGACCGTCGCGATCATCCTGGCCTTCTTCGCTCCGTGGCCGTGGAACCTGGTGGCGGTGCTGGTCGGCCTCGGGATCGAGACCGTCGAGATCACGTGGGGCCTCCGGCTCGCCCGCCGCTGGCGACCGCAGACCGGAGCCGAAGCGATGATCGGCCAGACCGCCGAGGTCGTCGCTCCCTGCCACCCGGACGGACAGGTTCGCGTCCAGGGGGAGCTCTGGGAGGCGCGCTGCCCCGAGGGAGCAGACGTCGGGGACACCGTTCGCATCGAACGAATCGACGGCTTGACCCTCGCGGTACGGCGCGCCGGCTGAGGCGCGTTACCGGATGACGAGCGAGGCCCAGCTCAGCTTGCCGGCGTTCCCGGCAGCGTCGACGGAGCGAACGGAGAAGCGGAGCCGTCCGCGGACGTTTCTCGGCACGCGCCAGGCAACGTGCGAGACGTCGAAGGGATTCGCGTCTCGGAGCGGCCTGCGGATCGTCTTGATCAGGCGTCCTCGGCGGTAGACGCGAATCGTCTCGGCGCTCCTGCCACGACCGTCGAGCACCCAGTAGCGCACGTCGAGGACCCTCCCATGGACACCGCGTGACTGGAACGCGATGACGTGGGGCGCGCGAGTGTCCGGGCCGGGATCGGGCGGTGGCGTTCCGGGCACGGGCTGGTAGTTGAAGGTCCGAATGTCGGGAGCGGTGTCCGTGTGCGGGCCGAGCGCCGCCACGACAACGTTCAAGCCCGTGTTCGGTGCGAGCCCGAGGTCTGACCGCTCGGCGAAGAACTGCAGGACGCTGTCCCCGAATCCCCACCCCCAGCCCTCCGGCGGGGTCACGCGTCTGAAGTCCCAACCATGGGCACGGAGCAGCACTGCCCCGGCCCGGTCGAATGGCTCGGCCTCGAACGCGATCTCGACCTCGGTCCCGTAGAAGGCGCTCCCGGTGTCGGGATTCTGGTCGGTGTCGAGCGCGACGAGCGCCTCGGCCCTGCCGAGGTCCCAGTCGTGGCGGCCTGCGACCGTGATCTGAACGGTGAGATACCCACCCTCTTCCGATACGTCGAGGCGCGTGATGTCGAGCGAGGAGCCGGCGTCGCCGACGCGGTCAGGGAAGGAGGCCGAGCCCGTAGCGCCCGCGACACCGACGAGAAAGAGGGCAGCCACGGCACAGGCGAGCATGGCGGGAAGGCGGAGGACGGAGCGGTCTCCGGTAGCTCGCCCCGCTGCCGGTCGCTCGTGGGCTCTAGGGCTCGACCGCGTACGTATCTGAGGGCGGCTATCCGGCGGGGATTGCTTCGTCTTCCTCTATCCCGGCGAGGAGATCTGCGATCGACTCGACGACACGCGACGGACGGTAGGGGTACCTCTCGACGTCGTCAGGTGTTGTCGACCCCGTCAGGACGAGCACCGTGTACATGCCCGCCTCGAGGCCCGCGACAATGTCCGTGTCCA
>JBKPHO010000405.1:0-1258 GCA_046729915.1 Actinomycetota bacterium
GCGCCGAACGCGGCGGCACGGCTTTCGCTCCGGCTCCAGGAGCTGAACTGCGGCGACTGGCGTCCAGGCACGGACGAGCTCCTGCGCCGCCTCGGCGTGCGCTACGTCGCCTTCCACCGCGGGCTCTCCGGCCCGAGGGAGTGGTTCGCCTGGCGCGTCCTGGGGCAACACGGCTTCGGGCAGCTGGCACGGGACGGAGCGATCTCGATGCTCGCCCGCGGACGTGCGGCCGCCGAGTCGCCGATCGCCGAGCCCACGCGGCGCATCGTCTTCTGCGAGGGCTGGAACGGCCGCTCGCCGCGCTACCGGCACGCGGCGTTCTGGGCGCGCGGGCCGGCCAGCCTCAGGCTCACGACCCGCGACCCCGTCAGCACCACGGTCTCGGTCGACCGCAAGCCCGTCCGCACGTTGCGGGTGACCGGCCCGGTCTCGCTACGCGTGGCCACAGGGCCCGGCTGGCACGTGATCGGCATCGACGTCGACCGCGCCGACCGCGGCCTCCGTATACAGGCGACTTGACAAAGACAGTTTTGCAAAGATACCTTTGCAGTCATGGAAGACGTCCGCTCGATCCGCGCCCTGGCGCATCCACTGCGCTTGGAGCTCCTCGACCTCCTCCGCTTCGAAGGACCGTCGACCGCGACGCTGCTCGCTCGCCGAACCGGCGAGTCGACCGGCGCCACGAGCTACCACCTGCGCCAGCTCGCCCGCTACGGCTACGTGGAGGAGGACCAGGCGGCCGGCCGCGAGCGCTGGTGGCGTTACCGCGAGCACCGGCCGGCCGTCAGTGACCACGGCGGCGACATGCGCCGGCTCGTCGCAGAGCTCCTCAGCCGTGAAGCGCACGCAGTTGATCGCTTCCTCGCAGAGCGCTCGCGAATGGCTGACTGGGACCAGGCGTCGTTCTTCCAGTCGCGCGCGCTCCGCCTCACGGCCGCCGAGCTGGACGAGCTCCGCGTCGAGATCGAGCGAGTGCTTGCCCGGTATCGCGTCGCCGATGCGGACGACCCACCCGCCGATGCCCTGCCCGTGCGCGTCATGGCGTTCGGGTACCCCGTCCCTCTGGAGGAAACATGAACCGGCTCGCCGAGACGGCGGAGCTCGTCGATGCGCTGATCGACAGGCTCGGTACGTCGTACGTGTTCCCGGACCGCGCCGCCGCCGCCGCGGATCTGCTGAGAGCGAACCTCACGGTCGGCCGCTACGACCTCCCGGTCGGGCCGGAGCTCTGCGAGCTGCTGTCAGCCGACCTGCTCGA
>JBKPHO010000406.1:0-4849 GCA_046729915.1 Actinomycetota bacterium
GACCGAGACGAGGCCGGCGAGCGCTGCGAGCAGGACGGCGCGCTTCAGCACGGGCGGAACCGTAACGCCTACCCGGCCTTCTGACAAACGGGTTTGCTCACAGCCTCAGCTCGAGCTCCAGCTCGTCCCTGATCGGGATGCCGTGGCGGCCGAGGTGTGGGATCTCCGGCTTCAGCTTCCGGGACTCCTCGACGGCCTTCGGGCGCAGCGCGACCAGCTCGAACCCGCGCCTCTGAGCGAACCGGAGCATCCGCAGGTTGTCGTTCGTCGTGATCAGCCAGAGCCGCCGGCAGCCGGCCTCGCGCGCGGTGTGGACGACCGCCCCGACGAGGCCGGAGCCGATTCCCGTGCCTTCGGTGACGCTGTCGATCGTGACGATCTCGCAGGCGTCGTCCTCGATCGAGTACGTGATCAGGCCGACAGGCTCCCGGCCCTCGAGCGCGACGAAGCCGGTGAGGTCGGCGACGCGGTGGACGCGGCCGTGGCCGACGACCGTCGGAGTACCCCAGCGCTCGAGCACGAACTGCTCGAGCCAGGCTCGGTCTTCCTGGCCGAGCGGGCGGATCTGCATGGTGGCGCGTATCATCTCGGCGCGATGACGACGGTGGTTCGTGTCCGAGCGGCACGCGCAGGTTGCGCGCCGGTCGGCGCGCGCTCGTAGTCAGCACTTCCTTCGCACACAGGCGCTCGCCGCGGAGCTCGTCCGCGATGCCGGCGTGGGCGCGGGCGACCTCGTGCTCGACCTCGGGGCCGGCAGCGGCCGACTGACCGCCGAGCTCGCGCCCGAGGCGCGGCGGGTGATCGCGGTCGAGCTGGATCCTCGTTTGGCGGCGCGTCTGCGCGGGCGGTGGCGCAACGTCGCCGTCGTGGAGGGTGACGCGTCGTCCGTGACCCTTCCGCGCGAGCCATTTCGGATCGTCGCGAACCTGCCGTTCTCGAGCACGACCGCGATCCTGCGGCACGTGCTGGATGACCCGCGCGTGCCGCTGCTTCGTGCCGACGTGATCGTCGAGTGGCCGGTCGCGCTCAAGCGCTCGCTGCCGTGGCCGAGCACCGTCAACGACGTGGTCTGGGGCGCGTGGTACGCGACGAGCCTCCCGCGGCGGCTGCCACGGTCGGCCTTCGAACCGCCACCGTCGGTGGACGCGGGCGTGCTCGTGTTCGAGCGGCGCGCCTGGCCGCTCGTTCCTGAACGCTTCGCACGGGATTACCGACACTTCGTTGGTCGTGGCTTTCGTCGCGGTCTCCGCGCCGTCGCGACCGGACGCGTGCTTCGCAGGCTGGGTGTCGCCGGAGCGTCTGCGCGCGAGCTCGACCCGCATCAGTGGGCCGCCCTCTTCTCGTGCACCACGAGTGTTTGCAGATCCGGCACAAAGGCGTGACTCACGCGTGACAGATGCGCCGCTACGGTGGCTGCAATGGCGAAGGCGGCGACACCATGGGGCCCTGCGGAGCTGCTCGAGGAGCTGACGCTGGCCCAGCGCGCGGGCGACAAGCGCTTCTCGTCGGTCGTCCAACTCCTCGAGGCGAAGGGTGGTGAGCGGCTCGTTCGCTTCGCCTACACGACCGGCGGCTCCGCGCGGCGCGGGCCGGTGACGTTGCGGCGGCGGGACCTCGAGCGTCTGCGTGCGGGGCTTGCCGAGCGACCGGCGTTGGCGGACGCCCTCGGCCTCACGCCGCCGTGAGCATCCGGTCGCGGGCGGCGTCGACGAGCGATCCGAGGATCAGCGCGCCGTCGGTCGAGCCGAGCAGCAGGTCCACTGCGTGCTCCGGATGAGGCATCAGGCCGAAGACGGTTCCGGCTTCGTTCGCCACCCCGGCGATCGCGGCGACCGAGCCGTTCGGGTTGTCTTGGTAGCGAAGGAGTATCTGTCCGCTTTGCTCGAGCTCTGCGAGAAGGTCCTCGTCCGCGAAGTAGCAGCCCTCGCCGTGCTTGACGGGGATCGTCAGGCCCTGGCCCGGCTCGGCGCGGCTCGTGAAGGGGGTATCCGCCCGCTCAATCCGCAGCGTGACGTCGCGACAGACGAACTCGAGCGACGCGTTGGGGCGAAGAGCTCCCGGCAGCAGCCCCGCCTCGCAGAGGACCTGGAAGCCGTTGCAGATGCCGAGGACGAGCCCGCCGGCGTCCGCATACCGGCGAACCGCCTCCATCACCGGCGCGAAGCGCGCGATCGCCCCGCAGCGCAGGTAGTCGCCGTACGAGAAGCCCCCTGGCAGGACGACTGCACCGACCGTCGGAAGCTCACGGTCGGCGTGCCAGACGAGCGTCGGCTCCGCGCCGAGCCGTTCGAGCGCCAGAGCGGCGTCCCGGTCGTCGTTCGACCCCGGGAAGACCACGACGGCGATCGTCGGGCTCGCTGGCTCGTTCACTCTTCGAGCACGATCTCGAAGGACTCGATCAGCGGGTTCGCCAGCAGCTGCTCGCACATGCGCTCCAGGTCAGCGCGGGCCTGCTCTCGGTCGCCGCCGCCGTTGGCGAGGTCGAGGTCGATCACTCGTCCGACCCTGGCCTCCGAAACCGCAAAACCGAGCTGGCGCAGCGAGCTCTGGACCGCCTCGCCCTGCGGGTCGAGGATCCCGGGCTTCGGCCGGACGAGAATCGTCGCCTTCACGACAGCACGACCTCGGGGTCGGCGTGGTAGTCGTCGAAGTCGATGCCCGTGAGCCGCTCGAACGCCTCCACGTAGCGGGCGCGGGTCCCGGCGACCACGTCGGGCGGGAGCTCCGGGCCTGGGGGGTTCTTGTCCCAGCCGTGGCTCTCGCAGTAGTCGCGGACGAACTGCTTGTCGAAGGACGGTTGCGGCCGGCCGGGTCGGTACTCGTCCGCGGGCCAGAAGCGCGAGGAATCGGGCGTGAACGCCTCGTCGGCGAGGACGAGACGACCGTCGCGGTCGAGTCCGAATTCGAACTTCGTGTCGGCGATCAGGATGCCGCGCTCGGCCGCGTGCTCCGACACGCGCCGGTAGAGATCGAGCGACACGCGCTCGACCTCCTCGAACCGTTCGCGGCCCACGAGCTCCGCAGCGCGATCGCGGTCGATGTTCTCGTCGTGACCTTCCTGCGCCTTGGTCGCGGGCGTGAAGATCGGCTCGGGCAGCTTGTCCGAGTCGCGCAGTCCGTCCGCCAAGACGTGGCCGCAAACTGCGCCGGTTGCCTGGTAGTCCTTCCAGCCCGAGCCGGTCAGGTAGCCGCGCACGACGCACTCGAGCGGGAGCATCTCGAGCCGCCGGCATTCGGTCGAGCGGCCGTCGGGGCGAAGCCCGAGCAGGTGGTTCGGCACGAGCTCGCTTGTCCGACCGAACCAGTAGGCCGAGAGCCCCGTCAGAACGCGTCCCTTGTCGGGGATCTCCGTCGGGAGGACGACGTCGAAGGTCGAGATCCGGTCGCTCGCGACGAGCAGCAGGCGGTCGTCGTCGAGCTCGTACAGCTCCCGGACCTTTCCGCTCCCGACGTGCGTGGCCGCTTCAGGCATGAACCGCTTCCTCCTTCCGGGCGAGGTCGCCCAGCCGCTCGAAGACGATGTCGACGTGACGCGTGTACCAGCCGAGGTCGAAGATCCGGTCGAGGTCGACGCGGCCAGCGATTTCCTCGTCCGCGCGAACGAGCTTGCGGAAGTCCTGCTCCTCCTCATGCGCGCGCAGGGCGTGCCGCTGCACCAGCCGGTACGCCTCGCCGCGCGGCAGGCCGGACTCAACGAGAGCCAGCAAAAGCCGCTGGCTGAAGAAGAGCCCGCGAGCCGACTGGAGGTTGCGCAGCATCCGCTCCGGCCGGACGTCGAGCCCTTCGACGAGCCAGGCGAAGCGGTCGAGCATGTAGTCGAGCGCGAGGAACGAGTCGGGGATGACCACCCGCTCGGCGGAGGAGTGAGAAATGTCGCGCTCATGCCAGAGCGCCACGTTCTCGAGCCCGACGAGGGCGTTCGCACGCACCACGCGCGAGAGGCCGCAGATGCGCTCGGCGACGACAGGATTGCGCTTGTGCGGCATCGCCGAGGAGCCTTTCTGGCCCTTGCCGAACGGCTCCGCGACCTCGCCGACCTCCGTGCGGGCGAGGTGGCGGATCTCGAGCGCGAACCTCTCGAGCGAGGCCGCGACGAGGGCTAGTGCGCCGAGCAGCTCGGCGTGGCGGTCGCGCTGCACGATCTGCGTCGAAACCGGATCGGGCTCGAGCCCGAGGCGCTCGCAGGCGAGCCGCTCAAGCTCCGGGTCGCTCGCTGCGTAGGTGCCGACCGCGCCCGAGAGCTTCCCGACGCGCATCGTCTCGAGCGCACGGGAGAGGCGCTGCCGCGCGCGGTCGAGCTCGAACGCCCAGCCGGCGAGCTTGAGCCCGAACGTCGTTGGCTCGGCGTGGACCCCGTGCGTCCGGCCGATGCAGATGTCGTCCTTGTGCCGGACCGCCCGCGCCACGACGGCGTCCAACGCGCGCTCCACGCCTGCGAGCAGCAGCTGGCCGGCCTCGCGTACCTGCAGCGAGAGGGCAGTATCAACGACGTCGGAAGAGGTCAGGCCGTGATGGACCCACCTGCCGGCGGGCCCGACCTCAGCGGCGACGGCATCGACGAAGGCGGCCACGTCGTGCTGTGTCTCCCGCTCGAGCTCGGCGACTCGCTCGGGCGTCGGTGGCTTCGCACGGGACCGAATCTCGTCCACTGCCTCCTCGGGAACGGCACCCAGCTCCGCCCACGCTTCGAGGGCGGCGAGCTCGACGTCCAGCCAGCGCGCGAGCTTGCTCTCGTCCGACCAGACCCCGGCCATCTCGGGTCGGGAGTAGCGCGCGATCACCGCCTGCAGTCTAGAGCCCAGGCAGGAAGGCGGCCCGTGGACGAAGGATCACACCTTCGGCACATCCC
>JBKPHO010000407.1:0-4539 GCA_046729915.1 Actinomycetota bacterium
GCCCCCTCCTCAGGCCCGGCATTCGCCATCGCAGTTTGAAGGATGTAGGCGAAGATCAGCTCGCCTTCGCGGCCGGCGTCGCAGGCGTTCACGACGCGGTCGACGTCGTCGCGCTTGAGCAGCTTGTGGATCACCTTCAGCTGCTTCTCGGCCTTCTTGTCGCGCGCGCGAAGCTGGAACTCTTCCGGGACGATCGGCAGGTCGTCCATGCGCCACCTCTTGAAGCGCTCGTCGTAATCCTCGGGGTCGATCAGCTGCACGAGGTGGCCCACCGCGAAGGTGATGACGGTGTCCTCCGACTCGAGATAGCTGTCGTGGTTCTCGAATGTGCCAGGGAGCGCATCGGCCAGATCGCGGGCGACCGAAGGCTTCTCGGCGATTACCAAAGTCTTCACGCGGTCCACCTTAGCGGACGCCCTCGGAACCACAGTAGTGGCCGAAAAGGCGCATGAGATCTACGGAAATGTGACGATTGCGTGCCATGGTGATGCCGTTCTACGCGTTTGCCGGCGCGGTCAGCTGGCCGGTCATAAAGGCCGTGTATCGACTTCGCGCCCGCGGTGTCGAACACCTTCCCGAGGGAGGTTTCGTGCTCGCGGCCAACCACACCTCGAACTTCGACCCCTGGCCGCTGGGGATGCCGCTCTGGCCACGGCGCCAGCTTCGGTTCATGGCGAAGGCGGAGCTCTTCAACCCCGTCCTGGCCCCCTTCCTGCGCGTCGGCGGAGCGTTCAAGGTGCGCCGCGGCGAGGGCGACGTCGAGGCGATGCGCACGGCCGTCGAGCTCGTGCGGACGGGCGAGATCGTGGTCATGTTCCCCGAGGGAACGCGGCAGAGAAAAGGCCTGCGGAAGAAGCACTCCGCCCGGCCGCACAGCGGCGCGGCTCGAATCGCGCTGACTGCGCCGGCGCCGCTCGTCCCTGCCGCCATCTCTGGCACGGACCGACTCAGCCGGCTCGGCCCGCTGCGGGTCGCCTATGGGCAGCCGGTGGACCTCTCCGATCTCGACGGCCTCGAGACGAAGGCGGCCGCTACGCTCGCGACGCAGCGGCTGATGGAGGCGATCGAGGGGCTGAAGGCGACCCTGTGAGACCACTGCTCGTCGTCGACGGGGATTCCCTCGGCCACCGCGCCTACCACGCGATGCCGAAGTCGGTCCGGCTGAACGGCGTGCTCGGCTTCGCCAACATGCTCGTGCGCCTGTGGGAGGCTGAGCAGCCGCGCGCAGTACTCGTCGGGTGGGACACCTACGAGGTCCCGACCTACCGCCACGAAGCGTTCGAGGCCTACCAGAGCGGGCGCGTGTTCGAGGACTCGTTGCTCGAGCAGCTGCCGCTGATGGTGCAGATGGGTGCCGCGCTCGGGTTCGCAAACGCAAAGGAGGGCGGCTACGAGGCTGACGATTTCCTCGGCGCGGCCGTCGCTGCCGAGGAGGCCCGCGGAGGCGAGGCGCTCGTCGCGACCTCCGACCGCGACCTCTTCCAGCTCGCGAGCGAGCGGACGACGATCCTGCAGCCCGTGCGGGGGGTCTCGGAGCTCGCGCGCGTGGGCCCGGCGGAGGTGCGGGAGCGGTACGGCGTCGAGCCGGAGCAGGTCCCGGACTTCATCGCGCTGCGCGGCGACCCCTCGGACAAGCTCCCCGGCGCGGCCGGGGTCGGCCCGAAGAAGGCGGCGGACATTCTGCGCGAGTACGGCACGCTCGAGGCCGCCCTGGATGCCGGTCGCTTCTCGGCCGAGGCGGAGGATCTGCGGCTCTACCGGCGAATTGCGACCGTGGACGCCTCTGCCCCGCTCCCTCCCCTACACGACCAACATCCCTCGTGGGCGGAGGCGTCCACCATGGCGCGCGAGTTGGGCCTGAACGCGCTCGCCGACCGCCTGGCAAAGTTGGTCTCAGTTAGGAGAGCTTGACGAAACGTCGACTGTGCCGCCGGAACGCGCTGCTCGCCCCGAGGCGGCGTCCTCAGTCGCGCCCGTACCTTCCAGGTACGAACGCTCCCTGCGTCCTTGCCTCGGAACGAGCATCGCGCCCCGGCGACGAGCAACGTTCCGCCAAACTCTCCTGATGGACGCCTGGCTCACTGAGGTGCGGGACGCGCTGGCGCGCGCGGCCGGGGTCCCGGTGGAAGAGCTCGAGCTCGACGACGAGCAGGAACGGACGCTGCTCGACCTTGCCCGCATCGCCGCGCACGACTCCGGCGAGCGCACGAACGCGCCCTTGCTCTGCTACCTGGTCGGCCGCGTACGACGCGAAGTCGACCTCGAGACCCTCGCGGACGCGGTCAGACGGAGTTCGTAAGCCACCCCTCGCTCGCCGAGCTCCACCCGACGGAGCCGCACGTGGAGACGCGCGAGCGCCTGGCCGTGCTGCTCGACTCGTTCGAGTTCGTCGCGGGCCGGCCGGCCACCCGCGAGCAGGTCGAGCGCTGTCACTCGGCCGCCTATCTCGATCGGCTCGAGGCGCTCGAGGTGCCTACGCTGCTCGACCCGGACACCGTCGCCTCAGAGACGAGCTACGAGGCAGCGCTGCTGGCGGCCGGCTGTACGCTCGCGGCCGTCGACCGCGGCGGCTTCGCGCTTGTCCGCCCGCCCGGCCACCACGCGCTGCCCGATCGCGCGATGGGGTTCTGCCTCGTCGACAACGCTGCCGTGGCGGCCCGCTACGCGCAGGCCGAGCTCGGGATCGAGCGCGTCGCGATCGTCGACTGGGACGTCCACCACGGCAACGGGACGCAGGACATCTTCTGGGGCGACGGCTCCGTCCTGTTCGCGTCGCTGCACCAGTGGCCGTTCTATCCCGGCACCGGCGGCCCGGGCGAGGAGAACGAGACGACGGTGAACGTCCCCTTGCCCGCGGGATCCGGCGACGACGACTACCTACACGCGTTCGACGAGTGCGTCGAGCCCTCGGTTCGCTCGTTCGAGCCGGAGCTCGTGCTCGTCTCGGCCGGCTTCGACGCCCACGTCGACGACCCCCTCGCCGGGATGCGCGTCACCGTCGACGGCTTTCGCGAGCTGGCCCTGCGCTCCGCGGCGCTCGGCCCGCGCGTTGCGGCAGTGCTGGAGGGCGGCTACGAGCCGCAGACGCTGCCCGCGCTGGTGCAGGCGGCGCTCGACGGGTTCGAGGAATGACAACGGCCGGCCCGACGGGCCGGCCGTTTCCGCCGAAGAAGCACAGAGCCACCGCGCTCCGAGACCAGTATCGGGCCGGAATCGCCTCGAACCTGGGTGATTCGCATCCCCCACGGTGGGTGATTTACGCGGCGCGCGCGGTTGCCAAAAAGTCCAGCGCCTCGCGGCGTGACGAGACGTTCAGCTTACGGAGCAGGCTCTTCACGTGCGAGCGAACCGTGTGCTCGGAGATGAAGAGGCGCGCCGCGACCTCGTCGGTGCCGAGATGCTCGTCGAGCAGGAGCAGCACCTCGAGCTCCCGGGCGCTGAGCGAGCGTGCGATCTCCTCCGGGACACCGCGGCCGAGCCCGCCCTCGCGCACCTGCTCGAGCAGCCGCGTGGCGACCTCGCCGGAGAGGGCCGCCTGGCCCTGCGCCACGCCGTGCAGGAACTCGGCGATGCGCTCCGGCGGCTCGCTCTTCAGCAGGTAGCCGGCAGCCCCGCCACGGATCGCCGCGAGCAGGTTCTCCTCGGTTCCGGAGGCGGTGAGGACGACGACCTCGGCCGTGGGCGCGGCCTCGCGGAGGCGCGGCAGGGCCTGCAGGCCGTCGAGGCCCGGCATCGAGAGGTCGAGCAGCACGAGGTCGGGCAGGAGCCGCCGCGCGAGCTCGATCGCCTCGTCGCCGTCCGCGGCCTCGCCCGCGACGGAGAACCCGTGTGCCTCGAGCAGCGAAGAGAGCGCCGCGCGCGTTATCGGATGGTCGTCCACGATCAAGATCCGCATGCCGCCCTTATCGGCAGCGCGCGGCGTGCCGACAAGGGCTGTATGCGGCACGACGAGCGTGACGACTACCAGGCCTGGCTCTGGGGCGAGGTGCTCCTGATCGGGCTGCTCGGCGCTGCTCTCGCGCTGTTCGTCGCCAACCCGAGCCTCCGCAGCACCTACGCCCTGCCTCACGTGCGCCTCGTGCTCGACACGGCGGTGATGCTGGCTGCCGCGATCGTCGCACTGCTTGCCGGCATCCGCTTCTCCGTCGACGGCCGCCGGCTCGACCTGCTGCTGTGCGGCGGCTTCAGCGCCGTGGCCGCGTCGACGCTCGTGTTCGCCATCGCGCCCGTCCTCGGCGGGCAGCCGTTGCACCGCACCGAGGCCTGGGCGGGAATCGGAGGACGGCTCTTCGCAGCCGCGCTGATCGCGGCCGCGCCGTTCTCGAAGCGGCGTACGAGCGCGCGGGGCCGCGCGATCGGCGAGATGCTCGTCGCCGTCACCCTCGTGCTGTCGCTGGGCTGGGTGATCGCGCACCGAGCCGGTGCCTCGCTGCCGCCGCTCTCCGAGAGCACGGGTAGCGACGAGCCGCTGGTGATGGGCTCGCTCGCGGTGCAGGCGCTGCTCTCGCTCGCCGCGATGGTCGGCTTCGGGCTTCGCTT
>JBKPHO010000408.1:0-3665 GCA_046729915.1 Actinomycetota bacterium
CGGCGAGGAGATCTGCGATCGACTCGACGACACGCGACGGACGGTAGGGGTACCTCTCGACGTCGTCAGGTGTTGTCGACCCCGTCAGGACGAGCACCGTGTACATGCCCGCCTCGAGGCCCGCGACAATGTCCGTGTCCATCCGGTCGCCGATGATCGCCGTCGTCTCGGAATGCGCGCCGATGGCATTGAGCGCGTATCGCATCATCAGCGGGTTAGGCTTGCCGACGAAGTACGGCGCGATGCCCGTGGCGCGACTGATCAACGCCGCCACGGAGCCCGTCGCTGGCAGCGGGCCCTCGGGCGCCGGTCCTGTCGGGTCCGGGTTCGTCGCGATGAAGCGCGCTCCGTCGAGAACGAGGCGAATCGCCAGCGTGATCCGCACGAAGCTGTACGTGCGTGTCTCGCCGAGGACGACGTAATCCGGATCCTTGTCGGTGAGCGTGTAGCCGATCTCGTGCAGCGCGGTCGTCAACCCTGCCTCCCCGACCACGAAAGCCGTTCCTCCGGGGCGCTGGCTCTCGAGCAGGTTCGCCGTGGCCAGCGCCGAGGTCCAGATTGCCTCCTCGGGCACGTCCAATCCGGTCCGGCGCAGGCGTGCTGCGAGGTCGCGCGGCGTGTGCATCGAGTTGTTCGTGAGAACGAGAAATGACGAGCCGCGTTCCCGAAGTCGCTCGAGGAAGCGATCCGCACCGGGAATCTGGTGCTCCTCCCGCACGAGGACGCCGTCCATGTCGATGAGCCACGACGCGATCGAGTTCAACCATCACCTCGCCGTTGTGTTTCGTCACAGTGCAACACACACGGGTCGGCGCGAGCGCCGCCGGCCGCTCAGCGCCTCGCTCCTCTCCTCGCCGCGGCCTTGAGCGCCTTCCACGTCGGCTGCCCGACTCTGCCGGTGGCTCTGATCCCGCGCGCTCTCTGGAAGGCCTTGACGGCCTCCGTCGTAGCAGGCCCGAAGAGGGGCGTGTTCTGAATCGGCTTGGGCAGCGGGTGCGTCCTTCCCCAGGCCTTGAGCAGCTTCTTCAGCTCGACGACGCGCGGCCCGATCGACCCCTCGACGAGCACGTCGCCCCTGGCGTCGAGTGCTTGCTCGAGCCGCGTGACACACGAGTTGAAGCGCTCCCAGCCGTTGAGGCCGCCGTTCACCTTGTACCGGACCTCGTGCCAGTCCCTCTTCCGCGCGTTCCGCGCGATTCCGCGGTCCTTGAAGTAGCGGCCGAGGATCCGCGCCGCGACGTCAGGCTTGAGCGCCTGCTCGGGATGCTCCTCGAGCGGGATGCCCAGCTTCTGCCCATAGCTTCGGTAGTTCACCCGGCCGGTGAGCTGGATGAAACCTCGGCCGTGGTAGCGAGCGCCGTCGCCCGGATGCGTGTTTCCGAGGCTCGGCCGATTTTCGTAGTGCCGAGTGAAGTACCGCGGTCCGCCGAACTCGTTGATCGGCTCGAACGAGCCCACCTCCGTCCCGATCGTGGCGAGGACGGCAACGATGCTCTCGCGGTCGATGAGGCCGTTCTCGATACAGGCGGCACGGATTGCAGGCCAGTGACGCTTCACCTTGTTCGGCGGGGAGTTCAGCGCTCGGGCGATCCCCGGTGCCGCCAGATTGAAGGTCGTGCTCCTCACCAGTTACCTCCCTTCGACTCGACGAACGCTTCTTCGGACGCGAGGGGAGGGCGAGGCCCGATCGTGCCGAATGATGCGAGCGATTCTCCTCCGTCGCCGGGCACAAATCAACCCACGCGGCGCTTGTGTCTTGTGCGGGCGCGAGCAGGGGCCCGGGCCGCTGAACGGCGAAAGCCGCGCCTGAGCGGGGGTTTCGGGTTCCTCGGTGGGCCGAGGTTTCAACTCGGGACCTCTAGCCCCCAGACTGGGACAGCGGGGATCCTTGACCGCGACCTCCCGGGGTGGTGAGGATGGTCGACATGGCTATCGGCTCCCGAGGAACATGGTTCCTTCCGGTGGTCGGCGCGGTGATCGGGCTAGCACTCGGCATCCTTGTGAGCGTGACCACCGACATTCCTCTCGCCCCCGAGGTCGGGTTGGTGCTCGGTGCGCTCATCGGGTGGCTCTCGCGCCGAGTCAGCACTAATGAGCGCGTCAAGTGAGCCGGTCAGCCGGTATGCCGTCCGGCCCCAGGCGGAGAGGAGAACCCGGACGGTGGCAGGATTCTTGTTCAGGCTGGAAACGACGAAGGGCGCAGCTGCGGCCCCGTCGACGCTCGAGAGCATCGTTCCCAACTGGAAGTCCGGAGATTGACTGTCGCGCTCGCCTCCTGAACGGCGGTGGGCGGATGGCCGCAAAGCGCCTGGGAGGGAGAGCAGAGGCGCCCATCCGCCCGCGAGAGCCCTCGACGAGGTGATCGGGGAATCAGATTCCCGGCTCCCAACTAGGCGGACGCCGTCAGGCGCTCAGACTTGTGCTTTAGGTGAAGCGGAGTCCCGCGCACGCGCCGCAGAGATGCGCGGGACTCGGCTATCCCGGGGTGCCAGTGTCACACTCGGATTCGGCGCGTCCGCAGCAAGGCTAGAGAGAAAGATGCGGCCCTACCCAAGGCATTTCGGGAACGTCTCGGGCAGCCACAGGTGGGCCGCGCTTGAGGCGGGGCCTCTCCCCCAACTCCGCCTCGGTTGAGTGCTTCCCCGATTGACGTCAGTCAAACCGATGGACTACCCAGACTGTGGCCACTTTGCATGGAAACCTAGGCGCCGGGCGAAGACGAGGGGTAGCCGGGTGGTGTTCTCCTCTCCCCTGGGTGGCCTCCAGAGCTGCCCAGCCGCAGAGAAAGCCACCCGGCCCAGAAACAGATGCCTCCGCCGGGGCGAACTTGCCGCCTGCGCCGCACGGTCACTCCACGGCCCCGACAAGATCGCCGACATTCCCCCTACGGACGCCTGCTGCCGGCCGCGCTCGAGCGCGGGGCGGGCGGCGCTGGAAGCGTTCGACGCCGGGCCGAGCCGTTCGGGCAACTATTGGGCGACGCCGACTGACCCCGCGGCGACACGCCCGAGACGAAAAGCCCCGCCTTTGCGGGGCTTTTCAATGGTCGGGGCGCCGAGATTTGAACTCGGGACCTCTAGTCCCCCAGACTTCTCCAGCGCTCGGGCGGGCTGTGTCGGGGAGTGGCGTGAGCTGGACATTTCCCCTGCAAATCGGCCGGAGGCCCGCTCTCTCCCCCGCATTCTTCCACGAGCCAGTTTTCTGACGTTTGGGCGCGGATTGGGCGCACGCGGTAAGCTCGAATCCGGCCGTCCGGCCCAGTCGGAGGGAGGACCGGATGGCAGGGTTCCTGTTCAGGCTCGAGACGACGGAAGGCGTACCTGCGAACCCGTCGACGTTCGAGACCGTCGTCTACAGCTGAGGGAAGGTGACGAGATCCCGCTTGGGCGCAGGACGTTGCGCGTCGTGGGGATCAGAGACGACGACGCGGACCAGCCTCCAGTCCTGGTCGTCGAGGACATGACTGAATGACGTGGCCCGAAACTTCGTAGGTTCAGAAGCGGCCGGGCGTGGAAATTTCGCGGGTGCCAATCGCGTAGGACTTGACCATCGCGCTCGGCCTCCTAAGCGGGGAGGGCGGATGTCCGCAGGGCGCCTGGTAAGGGAGGGCAGAGGCGCCCATCCGCCCGCGAGAGCCTTCGACGTGCTGGGCTGTGGGGATCACA
>JBKPHO010000409.1:0-22801 GCA_046729915.1 Actinomycetota bacterium
TGCCTCTGGGGCGCGCTCGAGTTCTTCGGGAACCCGAGGCTCTCGCTCCCGGCGCTGATCGTCGGCTACGCCACCGGTTACGTGCTCACGCGCCGATCGCTTCCCGCCGGCGGCGCGGGGGTCGTCGAGATCGCGCTCACCTTCGCGCTGCACTGGTTCGGCCTCCCCTTCGTACGGGCGCTGCTCGGGGTCGTCGTCTACCGGTTGTTCAACCTCTGGCTTCCGATGCTGCCGGCCGTCGCCGTCCTCCCCGCCGTCGACGAGCTCCGCCGCGAGCTCGAAGAGGCAGAGGAGACCTAGGACCGCGCCCAAGAGCGCTGCAGTTCACCTTTCCGGGGGATCTCCAGGCCGCCGAAGCCGATGAAACTAGGCGGGTGCGGCATCTCCTTGCGGCTGTTGATCCCGTGCGTGCCCTGAGCGGCCGGTCCGCGGTCCCCGAATCCCCGCGGACCGACGGCCTGGTCCGCTCGTACCGGCAGCTCGCAGACGTCTTCCACGACATCCTCTCGGAGCACAGCCTCGACAACCTGCTCGAGCGCATTGCGGACACGCTGGCCGAGCTCGTCCCGCACGACTCGCTCTCGATCTACCAGGCGGACGACGCGCAGGCCGTCCTCACCCCTGTCCTCTCCCGCGACAAGTGGGCGGACAAGATCATGAGCAGCAGCTCGCAGTTCGGGGAGGGCATCACCGGCTGGGCCGCGCTGCACCGGGAGCCGGTGCGCACAAACAAGGCTCACCTCGACCCGCGCACAAAGACCGTCCCGGGCACCCCCGAGAACGAGCCCGAGGCGCTGGTCGCCGTGCCGCTGATCGCGCGCGACCTGGTGATCGGCGTGCTGAACATCTACCGCCTCGGCGAGGACGCGAGCTTCGACGACGAGGAATTCGAGCTGACCACGCGGTTCGCGGACGCGGCCGCGCTCGCGCTCGACAACGCCCAGATCCGCGCCCGGCTCGAGCTCCAGGCCCAGACCGACTCGCTGACCGGCCTCTACAACCACCGCTACTTCCACGAGCGGCTGCGGGCCGAGCTCACACGCGCGAGTCGGTCGCGCGAGGCGGTCGGGCTGCTGATGCTCGACATCGACGACTTCAAGCGCGTCAACGACGTCTACGGCCACGGCGCGGGCGACCAGGTGCTGACCGAGCTGGCCGAGCTGCTCCGGGCAGCGATCCGCGGCTCGGACGTCGTCTGCCGTCTCGGCGGCGAGGAGTTCGGCGTGATCATGGCCGGAGGCGATGCCGGTGAGGGGCTCACCCTGGCGCGGCGGCTGACCGACACGCTGGCCGAGGTCGAGTTCGGCCCCGCCGGCAGGATCACGATCTCGGTCGGCATCTCGCAGGGGCCAGAGCACGCGATGAACCCGCGCGAGCTGGTCGCCTGCGCGGAGGCGGCGATGATGACCGCGAAGGCGCGCGGCAAGAACCAGATCGTGCTCTTCGAGGAACAGTCGACCGAACGCCCCGACACCAAGCCTGCGAGCGGCCGCGACGTCCGCTCGATCGCGCACCTGAAGATGCTTCAGAGCCTCGCGGGCAAGCTCAACCGCCTCAACGACGTCCGGCGGATCGGCGAGGTGATCGCCGACGAGCTGCGCCTGCTGATCGACTACCACAACTGCCGCGTGTCGGTGATCGAGGGCGACGAGGTCGTGCCGATCGCCTTCCGCGGGGAGCTGGTTCTCCGCGACGGCGAGCGGGTCGAGTTCCCGCGCACCAAGATCGGCGAAGGCATCACGGGCCACGTGGCCGCGAGCGCCGAGCCGCTGCTGGTCGGCAACGCCCTCGAGTGCGAGTACGCCGTGATGATCCCCGGCACGCATCTGATCGAGGAGTCGCAGGTGGCCGTCCCGCTCCGCTACGGCGCCCGCGTGATCGGCGTGATCGCGATCTCGAAGCTCGGGGTAGGCCAGTTCGACGAGGACGACGTCCGGCTGCTCGAGGTGCTCGCCGGACATGCGTCGGTCGCGCTCGAGAACGCGCGCCTGTACGAGGCGCAGCGGCGCGAGGCCGACCACCTGAAGGAGCTGCTCGAGTACACCGTCGGGATCTCGCAGGCGGCGACCGGGGAAGCAATCGGCACCGAGACCGTGAGCGCCGTGGCACGGATCTTGGGCGGCAAGAACTGCGCGCTCTGGCTTCCGGACGAGAACGGCGACTTCCGCATCGACGCCCACTCCGAGTACGACGCCGAGCCGGAGTTGCAGCCGATGCTCGTGGTGGCTCTCCCCTCCGAGGCCGTGGACGCCGCGATCGGCAACCGCACCGAGCCCTTCCTGGTCGCTGCGGCGGAGGCCGAGCGCTACCTGCCTGCACCCGAGGGGCTCGCCTGGCCGGACCTCGCCCTCGCGCCGCTGCGGAACGACGGCGCGCTGGAAGGCTTCATCTCCGTCCGAGACCCCGCAAGCGAGAGCGAGCACACCGTCGAGGAGATCCTCCGCCTCCTGGGCGGCATCTCGTACCAGGCGGCGGTCGCGCTGGAGCGCGCCCGGAACTACGAGAGCCTCGAGGAGACCTTCGTGTCGACGGTGGAGGCACTCGCGAACGCGCTCGAGGCGAACGACGAATACACCTCGTCGCACACGCGCTGGATCACCGACATGGCGCTGCGCCTCGGCGAGGCGCTCGGGTTCGAGAGCGCGGAGCTGAAGCGGCTCGAGCTCGGCGCGCTCTTCCACGACATCGGCAAGATCGGGATCCCGACCAGCATCCTCCAGAAGCCCGGCCCGCTCTCGCCTGACGAGCGCAAGATCATCGAGATGCACCCGGAGCTCGGCGAGCGCATCCTCGAGCCCATCGGACGGCTCACCGAGGTACGCAAGGTCGTCCGCAGCTGCCACGAGCGGTGGGACGGCGGCGGGTACCCGGACGGCAAGGCGGCCGACGAGATCCCCTTCGACGCGCGGATCATCCTCGTCTGCGACGCCTTCCACGCCATGACGACCGACCGGCCCTACCGGAAGCGGCTCAGCGTCGAAGAGGCGTGCCGCCGACTCCGCGAGGGCTCCGGGACGCAGTTCGATCCGGCGGTCGTGGACGTCTTCCTGAGCCTGCCGCTCGACGTTCCCGTGCCGCTCGCGCCGGTGGCCGACGAGCGGCTCGCTTCCTAGCCGAGGTTCCCTCGAAGGAGGCAGCGGCGGGGTGCTGCGGCGTCCGATAACCACTGCGTGCGGCCGGTGTCTGTGCGTCTTCTCGTCGCGTTGGGGTGCGTGTTCGCGGCTGCCCTGGGGCTCGTCGGCCCCGCGGGCGCCTCGCAGCTGATCGCGCGCAACGCGGCGCAGGCCAGGCTCGCCGTCAATGCCAAGGGGACGGCGCTGATCACGTACCGCCAGCGCGGCCGGGTCACGCATCTCCTCGCCTGGGGCGCGGTCAACGCGCGGCAGCGGCCGGCCACTCCGAGGATCCCCCAGGTCAAGTTCAAGCTCGACTACTCGGGCGGCTGGAGGCACCACCGGCTCGTCTGGAAGCACTTCAGGAACCGCTGCCGCGCCTACGACGGGCCCGACCTGCCGTGGCTCGTGGCCGCGTGCAAGGCGCCGAACGGCTCCTACTGGGCGCTGCAGAGCTGGCAGACGGCACTGCCGAACCTGGGCATGGCGCCGTGGCTCTCTTCGCAGAGGACGTGGTGGCTGCATCTCTCGCACTGGACCGGGCCGCTCGCGCAACTCGAGGTGCACTCGGACTGGATCTACGGCAACCGTTTCCAGGAGCTCTTCGGGCGCTTCACCTACCGGGGCGTCGGCATCCGCGGGTTCAACACGACGCGCTTCGGCGCGCCGACCGACGGCTACGGGCGGCTGCTCTTCCTCGACACCTACAACTCGGCGTACGGGCCGGGCTGGCTGCGGGAGAACTCATTCGTCTCGCACGGGCCGCCCGGGATGTTCTGCTACGGCTTCTACCGCCGAAACCCGTGGGTCGGCGGGTACGCGCATCCTCCGGGGATTCCGAAGCGCAAGCGCGGCCCCGGGACCGGCGAGCAGTACCGGATCACCGCCCAGGGGCCGGGCGTCACGCCCGACGTGCTCTGGCAGGGGGCCGGCCTGCACCCGTTCGACCGCAGCGATCCCGCCGACCTCGCGCTCGAGAGCGAGATGAACGCGACGCTCGACTCGATCCGCGGCGGCTGGAAGAAGTGCCGTAAGCACTAGCGCCGACCACTCGGACTAGACGGCCGAGCGCCTCCGCGGTCTCGAGCCGCTCCTCGTCGAGCAGACTCAGCCGTCGGCCGAGCTCGGGCCCGGGGAGCAGCGGGTCGGCAGCTCGCAGAGCGAACTCGGCGGCATCGAGCGCGATCTGCCACCGCGTGCTGATCGACTCGAGCTCGAACGGTTGGAGCGGCGGCGCGCGGCCTGGAAGTTCCTGCGCCGGGCCGTCCCTGCGGACGCGCTCGTCCTCCCACCGAGCTCGAGAGCCACTGCGCTTCGTCGTTGGCGGAACTCGTGTCGCAACGCTCATCCTGCGGTCAGGATCCCGCCGCACGCCGGAGCACGCATCCGCAGTTCGTCGCGGCGCCCCTGCGGTCGGCTACGGATCTGGAATACGGTCTCTGAGAAGCGGGGGCGACCGTCTAGCGCCGACTTGAGCGCGCCCAGCGGGCGCGTGATTCGTCATGGTGCCTTCGTCACGGTGCCTGACACTGGGTGGCCCCGCGCCGATGCCATCGCGGACGAACTGACGATAGGCCCGCCGCGTCGCTGAGGGCGAACCGCCGAATAGCCGGAGATGCTCCGTCACCGCCAGGAAGGTCGGGGCGAAGTCGAGTCCGGCGCATGCCCTGTAGCTGCTCCACTGCCATTCCCCCGGGTCCGCGCAGAGGCCAGCCCTGACGGGGTTCAGAACGATGTACCGCGCCGTCTCGAGCAAATGCTGCTCGTCCTCGATGAGCTCGGACCAGAACCGGTTGCGGAATAGATGTTGTGCGCGCCAACCATGGCGCCGGTTGGAGAAGGCTGCAAACGAGCCGTTCAGGAACTGCATGCCGGCCGAGAGTCCGCCGACCTCGAGTTGAATCAGCAGGTGGTAGTGGTTCGACATCAGGCAGTACGAGTGGCAGGTCCAGTGGAAGCGCGCCGCCGCTAGGGCGAGCAGCTTCAGGAAGATGCGCCGCTCGAAGTCGTCGGCGTAGATCTGACAGCCGCGATTCCCTCTCGACCCGACGTGATAGATCCCACCGGGGACCTCGATACGCGGTTTCCTCGCCACGATCCGAGGCTACGTAGGCCAGCTGGTCGGAGCCTATGTACGACACAGCTTCGTCACGAGCGTGTGACGCTCTTGTGCACGTGTCTGACACCGGGTTTGGGCGCTCGTATGATCGGCCGCGTGGTCAGCGGCGACGAGCTGCGCGCGGTTATGCGGCGGGTTCCGGCCGGCGTTGCGGTTGTCACCGTCGACATCGAGGGACAGCGCGCGGGCATCACCGTTGCGTCGTTCGTCTCGCTCTCGCTCGAGCCGCCGCTCGTCGGGTTCGCGATCCGCCGCGACGCGGCGCTGCACGAGCTGCTCCGGGAGGCCGGTGAGCTCGCCGTGAGCGTCCTCGCGGCCGGGCAGGAGCACCTCGCCCAGCACTTCGCCCGCGGCGTGCCACCGATCGCCCTGTGGGAGGGAATCCCAGTGCGCGAGGCGCTAGGTGGCCCGCCGCAGCTCGAAGGCGCCGTGGCCTGGCTCCGATGCCGCCTCGAGCAGGAGCACCAAACCGGCGACCACACGTTCTTCGTCGCGGCCGTCGAAGCCGCCGAGCCCGGCCCGCCGAACGCGCGGCCGCTCCTCTTCCACGGCCGGGCCTACGCCGCCCTGTGATCGAGGCGGTCGTCTTCGACCTCGACGGCGTCCTGCTCGACTCGGAGCAGCTCTGGGACGCAGCCCGCGAGCAGCTCGCCAAGGAGCAAGGCGGCCGCTGGCACGACCGCGCCCAGCGGGACATGATGGGCATGAGCTCGCGCGAGTGGTCGCGCTACATGCACGAGACGATCGGCCTCCCGGAGCCGCCCGACGAGATCAACCGGGAGGTCGTCGAGCGCCTGGCCGCGGGCTACCGCGAGCGCCTACCGGCGATCGAGGGCGCCCGCGAAGCCGTCGAACGGCTGGCCGCCCGCTGGCCGCTCGGGCTCGCCTCGTCGTCCAACCGCGAGCTGATCGATCTCGCGCTCGAGCTGCTCGGCGTCAGCGACCTCTTCAAGGCGACGGTCTCGTCGGAGGAGGTGGCCCGCGGCAAGCCGGCGCCCGACGTCTACCTCGCGGCCGCGCGCCGCCTTGGCGTCGACCCGGCCCGCGCCGCCGCGATCGAGGACTCGCAGAACGGCATCCTGGCCGCCAAGGCCGCCGGCATGCGCGTGATCGCGATCCCCAACCGGCACTTCCCGCCCGGCGAGGAGGCGCTCCGAGAAGCAGACGTCGTGCTGGGCTCGCTAGCGGAGCTGACAGCCGAAGCCGTCGAGCCCCGCTAGCGAACTGCGATGCCTACGTCCTTCTCGAGCGCTTGCCGACGGTCAGGCTCACCCTCGCGCCCGTCTGCAGCCGCGCTCCCGGCCTCCGGCCCTGAACCAGGACCTTCCCGCTCTTCGCGCGAGGCGAGAACTTCCTGCTGACCGTCCCGACAGAGCAGTGAGCTGCCGTGATCCTCGCTCGCGCCTTCGCGAGTGACAGACCGACCACCTTCGGCACGGTGCAGGCCCGCTGCGGCTGGAGCCCGCCTCGCCTGGAGAAGGCCGCCGTCACGGCGTGGTCGGCCGTCATTGACAGCACGCAGGTCGACTTGCCCGTGCAGTCGCCCGACCAGCCGGCGAAGCGAGACCTGCCCGCCGGCGTCGCCGTGAGCGTCACGGTAGTGCCGTTGGCGAACGTGGCCACGCATGTCGAGCCGCAGTTGATGCCGGCCGGTGAGCTGGTGACGGTGCCGGTGCCGGACCCCGCCTTCGTCACCGTCAGGGTGTGCGTCGGCGGAGGTGGAGGCGGTGGCGGCGGTGGCGGGGGCGGAGGTGGCGGAGGAGGAGGTGGCGGCGGAGGTGGAGGCGGGGGCCCGCCGCAAGACGGGAACCTGAAGCTCCCGATCCGCGTCCGCCAGTTGAACGAGCTCGTGGTCGTGTAGTACTCCTGCGTGTACCAGAACGTGCAGTCGTCGACCGGGTCGATGGTCAGGTCGCTGT
This sequence comes from Actinomycetota bacterium, assembly GCA_046729915.1. GTDB lineage: Bacteria > Actinomycetota > Thermoleophilia > Gaiellales > Gaiellaceae > AC-32. The sequence continues at coordinate 7,152 of JBKPHO010000409.1, forward strand.
AGTCGCCCCAGCGGTTGGAGGTGCCGGTCTGACTGCCGGTTCCGTCGAGGAGATGCGCTTCACCCTGTGCGAGCGTGTTCGCGGGATCCGAGGCCAAGCGCCCGGCGTATCGGATCTGCGGGTTGATGCTCGAGCTGGAAGCGCTGAACCCGACGGCGAGGTCGCCGCTCGCGTCCATGGCCGCGCTGCCCATCCAGCGCCAGGTCGTGTCGGGCTGGTAGGTGCTCTGCTGGGTGAACCCAGGCGTCCCCGCGGTGGCGTGGTTGATCTCGTACCACCGGATACCGGCCACGCCCCCCGAGGAGACGCTTTGGTTCCCCACGAGCGCCTCGTGGTCTCCGAAGTTGCGGTACGCGAGGCGGAACATGCCGCGGTCGCCGATCCCGTCGAGCCCCGCGCTCGTGCCCAGCTGAGGCACACAGCTCCGGCTCGCGGGGCAGAGCTCCGTGTACGCCGCGGGCGTGAGGTTCCCGCCCAGCGTGAACGACGAGTTCGCGGGAGTGCCGAAGTCGACATGGAAGCGCCACAGCTTCCAGGTCGCAGCCGTCCCGGACATCAGGAAGGGGTTCGGCGCACCGGCCGGCGGCGCGGTCGAGCCGTCGAGGTCACCGGGCAGCATCGCGTCGTTCGACGGGCTGAACACGGCCGCGTTCCGGGTGGTGACGAACGTCGCCGGTGAGCCGGCGAGCATCGCCGCCCGGTTGAAGGCGAACGGCTGCGGCCCGAGGAACGCAGTCCCGGACGAGTTGAAGACGTTCATCGTCATGTAGAAGGCGTCCGGCCACACGCCAAGGTGCGGGTAGTCGAAGAAGTCGCTGCCGAGGTGGAAGCCGTAGCGGTTCCAGCTGCCCGACGCATCGCTCGTGGTCGAGACCGCGATGCACTCGTCGGTCGGCACGCTCACGCCCGCGAACTGCGAGATCAGCCAGCGGTTCGCAAGCTGGTCGTAGAGCACGACCGGGTCGCCTGCGCCGTTGTTCTGGCAGACGCCGCCGAAGCCGTTCCAAAGCGTCGCGATCCCCACGGGGCCGAACACCGAGGCTCCGGTCGACTTGTTGAAGACCTGGAAGCCCTCGTTGACGATCTGCACGTACTGCGACGCCCCGACCTCGCCGTTCGTGTCCGGGGGCGCGCAGTTGCAGCCGACGCCCGGGAAGGGGATTCCGTTGAAGTTCAGCGTCGTCCCGGGCATGTTCGGCGCGAACGCTCGCGTTTGTCGAACCGTGTCGACGCCGTTCTTATGCAGGGAGACCGGACGCGGGTTGGGGCTCGCCTCCATCTCCCGGCCCGCAACGAGAGGGGCAGCGGGCATGGCCCTGAGCGGGCGCGTCACGTCGTTCTTGTACGAGTGCCCGACGATCACCTTCTTCGCGGAGCCGGGCGCGGTCGCGGCCGCCGGTTCGCGCGGAACCGGCCCCTGGATCTTCACGGTGATGCGGCCCGATGAGGCGCCGGCCAGCACGACGCCTGCACCAACGGAGAGCGCGGCGATGACGAATGTCCCGACGACGATGGCCCCGCGCCTTCCGCCAAGGCGGCGCACGATTAACGCCGGCAGCCTCATTACGGATCCCCCTCTCAGACCGTAGTTACAAATGGGTCAATCTGCGGCGGCTCAAGTCTTACTTCGTCGTCCGAAAGATTTCAACGCCTGCGGACGGAGCGCGGCCGCGGCTATCTCCTCCTCGGCCCCTTGCCGATCACGAGATTGACGCGCGCGCCCGTCTTCAGGCGCCTTCCGGGCCTCGGCGCCTGCACGACGACCTTCCCCGTGTTCTTGAGGATCGAGAACTTCCTGGTCACCCGGCCGACGCGGCAGTGGTGGCCGACGATCCTCGCCTTCGCCCTCCTCAGCCTGAGGCCGACGACCCTCGGGACCACGCAGGGCCGCGTGGACGGAGGTGGCGGCGGCGGTGGCGCGGGCGGAGGCGGTGGTGGCGGCGGAGGCGGTGGCGGGGGTGGCGGCGGGGGTGGAGGAGGCGGCGGTGGAGGGGGTGGCGGCGGCGGAGGTGGAGGTGGAGGTGGAGGTGGAGGTGGAGGCGGCGGTGGAGGTGGAGGTGGCGGTGGAGGTGGAGGTGGCGGTGGCGGAGGCGGCGGAGGCGTTCCACCACAGGACGGGAACTTGAAGCTGCCGATCCGCGTCCGCCAATTGAACTCGCTGGTCGCGGAGTAGTACTCGTTCGTGTACCAGAAGGTGCAGTCGTCGAACGGATCCACAGTCAGGTCGCTGTAATCGCCCCAGCGATTCCATGTGCCGGTCTGGCTGCCGCTGCCGTCGAACAGGTGGGCCTCTCCCTGGGCGAGCGTGTTCACCGGATCGCCGGCGAGGCGCCCCGCGTAACGGATCTGCGGGTGGATCGCCGATGACGACGCGCTGAAACCGACGGCGAGATTGCCGTCGCGGTCCATCGCGACGCTGCCCAGCCAGCGCCATGTCGCGTCGGGCTGGAATGTGCTCTGTTGCCTGAATGCAGGCGCACCGGAGGTGGCGTGACTGATCTCGTACCAGCGGATACCGGCCACACCGCCTGACGAGACGCTCTGGTTTCCGACCAGCGCCTCGTGATCGCCGAAATTGCGGTAGGCAAGGCGGAACATGCCGCGGTCGCCGAGCCCGTCGAGGGAGTCGCCCCCGAGCTGCGGCACGCACACAGGGTCTCCAGGACAGAGCTCCGTGTACGAGGCTGGCGTCAGGTTGCCGCCCAGCGTGAAGGTCGAGTTGGCCGGCGTGCCGAAGTCGGCGTGGAACCGCCACAGCTTCCACGTCGCCGCTTCTCCCGACATCAGGAACGGATCGGGCGCCCCGGCAGGCGGCTCTGTCGAGCCATCGAGGTCGGCCGGCAGCATGGCGTCGTTCGAGCTGCTGAAAACGGATGGATTCCGGGTCGTGACGAACGTGGCTGTGGTGCCGGCCAGCATCGCCGAGCGGTCGAACGCGAACGGCTGCGGCCCGAGGAAGGCGGTCCCTGAGGAGTTGAAGACGTTCATGCTCATGTAGTAGGCGTCGGGCCATACGCCGAGGTGCGGGTAATCGAAGAAGTCGCTGCCCAGATGGAAGGCGTAGCGGTACCACGCGCCTGTCGCGTCACTCGTGGTCGATACCGCGATGCACTCGTCGGTGGGGACTAAAGCTCCGGCGAACTGCGTGATGAGCCAGCGGTCCGCGAGCTGGTCGTAGAGAACGACCGGGTCACCAAAGCCGTCTGTCTCGCAAACCCCGCCGAAGCCGCTCCAAACGGTTGTGATCGCCACGGGTCCGAGCACCGACGCGCCGGTCGTCTTGTTGAAGACCTGAAGGCCCGTGTTGACCATCTGGACGTACTGCGTCGCACCGACTTCGCCATTCGTGTCGGGCGGCGCGCAGTCGCAATTGACGCCCGGGTACGCAATGCCGTTGAAGTTGAGTCCCGTCGAGGGCATGTTCGGCGCGAAGACGCTGCTCTGGCGAACCGCGTCGAGGGCGTCCTTGTGCCGCGACACCGGGCTCGGGTTTGGGCTCGCCTCATGCTCGACACCCGGAACGAACGGCTTCGCCGGGATAGCGCGAAGTGGGCGCGAACGGTCGTGCGTGTACGAATGGCCGACGACCACCGAGCGGCCATGCCCGGCCTTCACGGGAGCCTGCGGAGGGCCGACGTCGCGACGCACCGTCGGGCGGCCGGACGACCCGCCTGCCAGTACCGAGGTTGTGCCGGCGCCGAGCGCAACGAGCAGGAACAGGCCCGCGACGAAGGTCGCACGCCGTGCACCCGGGGCTCGCACCCGAGCTCGGAACAGCTTCATGCCAGAGATCCCCTCTCTTCGCGCAGACGATCGCTGCCAACGCCCGCGCAAGACATCTTGCAGCCCGCTCTCCGGTTCTTACTGGGAGGCGCCGCCAAATTCAAGTGCATGGCCTTTCTTGTCGGCCCTATCCGCAGCGATATTGAGGTCCTGAACGCGTCAGCCGGCGAAGCGGCCGATCAGGACGCAGGCGTTGTGGCCGCCTAGGCCCATGGCGTTCGAGAGGGCGACGTCGACCTCGGCCTCGCGCGCCTCGTTCGGGACGTAGTCGAGGTCGCAGGTCGGGTCGGGGTGCTCGTAGTTGATCGTCGGCGGCAGCACGCGGTCCCGCACGGCGAGGACGCACATCATCGCCTCGATCGCGCCTGCCGCCCCGAAGCAGTGGCCCATCACCGACTTGGTCGATGAGACCGCGAGCTCGTACGCGTGGTCGCCGAAGACGTCCTTGATCGCCTTGGTCTCGGCAGCGTCACCGAGCGGCGTCGAGGTGCCGTGCGCGTTGATATAGCCGACCCGCTTCGGGTCGACCTCGGCGCGCTCCAGCGCCCCGCGCATCATCACGGCGACGCCGATGGCCTCGGGCTCGGGCGCGGCCAGGTGGTAGGCGTCGTTGGAGGTGCCGTAGCCGAGGACCTCGGCGTAAATGGCCGCACCGCGCGCCTGCGCGGCCTCGAGCTCCTCGAGCACGAGCACGCAGGCGCCCTCCCCCATCACGAAGCCGGCGCGCGTGGCGTCGAACGGCCGCGAGGCGCGCGGGGGATGCTCCTCCTCGGCGGCAAGCCCACGCATGGCCGTGAAACCGGCGAGGATCAGCGGGTGGATGCACGCCTCGGTGCCGCCGGCGAGGATCGCGTCGGCGTCGCCGCGGCGGATGATCTCCGCCCCCTCCCCCACTGCATGCGACCCGGTCGCGCACGCGGAGACGGGCGCGTAGTTCGGCCCGCGGATCCCGAGCGAGATCGCGAGCTGGCCGCTCGCGGAGTCGACGAGAACGCTGGGAATGAAGTACGGCGAGACGCGGTCGGGCCCCCGCTCGCGGAGCGTCTCGGCCTGCTGAACGATCCCGATCAGCCCTCCGATCGCGGAGCCGAAGACGATTCCGACTCGGTGCGGGTCGAATCCGTTCAGGGCGGCGTCGGCGACGGCCTCCTTGGCGGCGCCGAGCGAGAGCAGGATGTTGCGGTCCAGCCGCCTCAGCTCCTTCGGGTTGGCGAGGCCGGCGGGGTCGAAGTCCTTGACCTCGGCCGCCACCCGCACCGGCAGCCCGTCCGCGTCGAACGCACGGATCCAGTCGATTCCGCTCTCGCCGGCGACGACCGCGCGCCAGGTCTCGGGCGCGGTGTTCCCAACCGGCGTGATCGCTCCGAGCCCGGTGACGGCTACGCGTCTCATGCGCGAGAGCTTAGGGGCTAGGCGTCCTCGATCCGCTCGAGAGCGAAGCGCCCGAGCTCGCGGCCCTTGAAGGTGGCACGTCCCAGGAAGCCGTCGCCGGCGGGCTCGAGCTCGTCTACGAAGCCGGTAAACGGCGCGCGGTAGCGAAGGCTGAGGCCGACGACGTCGAACTGCGCTCCGGGGAGCGGGCCGAGCGTCGTCTTGCCGGTCGTGCCGTGGATGCGCTTGTGAACGCCGGCCATCGGAGGCAGCAGGCCGCCGAGACGCCGGACGTTCCAGACGCCGTCGAGCTCCGTCATGGCGATAGCGTTGTCGCTCGGTGCCCCCGCGAAACCTTCCCTTCCCGCCGATGGAGGCGGAGCTCGTCGAGGAGCTCCCGACCGGGGAGTGGCAGTACGAGCCGAAGTGGGACGGGTTTCGCGGCGTGCTCGAGAACCTCGGCGGCGGGCTGCGGCTCTGGAGCCGGAACGGGCGGCCGCTGCTGCGCTACTTCCCGGAGCTGGAGGAGGTGGGCGCGCAGCTGCCGGCGGAGTCCGCGCTGGACGGTGAAATCATCATCTCGCGCAAGGGGCGGCTCGAGTTCGACCAGCTGCAGCTCCGGCTGCATCCCGCCGAGAGCAGGATCCGCCGGCTCTCCGAGGAGATCCCGGCGGACTACGTCGCGTTCGACCTGCTGGTGTGGAAAGGGTCGCCGGTGCACGAGCTGCCGCTCGAGCAGCGGCGGCGGGAGCTCGAGCGGAAGGCGAAGGGGGTCCGGCTCTCGCCGGTCTCGCGCGATCCTGCGCAGGCGGAGCGCTGGCTCGAGCGGCTTGAGGTCGCCGGGCTGGACGGCGTGGTCGCGAAGCGGCTGGGGCTGCCGTACCTGCCCGGCTCGCGGGACGGGGTCGTCAAGGTGAAGCCGTACCGCACCGCCGACTGCGTGATCGTCGGCTTCCGCTGGAGCGAGAAGGCGGACGGGCGGATCTCGACGCTGCTCTTGGGGCTCTACGCCGATGGCGGTGGCTCGCTCGACTTCGTCGGCCATTGCTCCGGGTTCCCCGCGGCGGTGCGCCGCGAGCTCGAGGCAACGCTTCCGGGAATGCAGGAGCCCGGGCACCTCAGCGAGAGGCGGATTCCGGGCGGCCAGAGCCGCTGGTCGCGCGGCAAGGAGCTCGAGTGGAACCCGGTTCGGCCGGAGCTCGTCTGCGAGGTTCGCTACGACAAGCTCGAGGGGAACCGCTTTCGGCACGGGACTCGGTTCTTGCGCTTCCGGCCCGACAAGGACGCGGCGCAGTGCACGTGGGATCAGGTCCGGCCGCGACGGAAGCGAGACGACCCGACCGTCCAGAGCCTGCTCGGCGCTTAGAGACGTGTCCCAAAGAGACGTGTCCGAGGGACAGTCCTTGGGACATGTCCGTTTCGGCCAGGTTGCGGACCGCGTTCGGCGGAGACAAGCCAGAGCGCCCCGCCGGGCCGTAGCGTAGGGACTGTCCCTGGGACACGGCCCGGCTAGCCATGTCGGGCTCGACCGCGGCGCTGGTCGGTCTGCCAGCGCCGGCTGCGGCCGCTGCGGCGGAGCTCGACGATCGACGGATCGCCCGGGGGCAGGTCGAGCTGCTCAAAGCGAGGAAGCAGGCTCGCCTTCCGCCGCCACATCCCCGCCGTAAGGTCGCCGACCGTCGCGATCCGCCGCGGCATCGTCCGCAGCGTGAACCGCGACGGATCGCTGCGCGGCACCTCCTCCCAGCGCAGCGGCGCGGAAACGCGCGCGTCAGGGGTCGGCCTGACCGAGTAGGCGGACGCGATCGTCCGGTCGCGCGCGTTCTGGCCGAAGTCCACGAAGACACCGCGACGATCGGCGACCTTCCAGGTGGTGGTCGCGACTTCCTGGTCGCCGATCCGCCGCTCGACCTCCTGCGCGAGCGCCTTCGCGAACCGCCGCACCTCCGGGAACGCCAGCTCGGGCCGTATCGGCGCCAGGACGTGCAGCCCAGTCGAGCCGGAGGTCTTCGGGAACGAGGCCAGCCCGAGCTCGTCCATCACGTCTTTGACGACCATCGCGATCTCGCGGACGAACTCCCACGGGTTGCCCTCGCTCGGGTCGAGGTCGATCAGCAGGTAGTCGGGCCGCTCGATGTCCCCGACGCGCGAGTGCCACGTGTGCAGCTCGATGCAGCCGAGGTTGACGACCCATGCGAGCGCAGCCGGGTTTTCGACGACGGCGAAGACAGTCGTGTGACCGCTCGGGAAGCGGACGAACTGCTCCCCGACGTAGTCCGGATGCGGCGGAACCCGCTTCTGGTGGAAGAAGTCCGAGGCGACGCCGTTCGGGTAGCGCTTCATGTGGAACAGGCGGCTGCGGATGTGGTTGAGGGCGCACGCCGAGACGTCGAGGTAGTACCGGACGAGCTCCCCCTTCGTCAGGCCAGCCTCCGGGAAGAAAAGCTTGTCGGGGTTGGTGATCGCGACCTCTCGGCTGCCCACGCGCACGGCCCAATCATGAGGCACGCGGCGACTGCGCCCGTCAGCGCCGGCGGAGCTTGGCTTCGAACGCGTCGAGGAGCAGCTCGACCCCGAGCTCGTACTCGCTCTCGCGGTCGGTCGACGCGAGCTGCGGCCCGAGCGCGTGCATCGTGGGGAACTCGTCGGCCGGAAGCTGCGCGAGGTATTGATCGAGCTCCGGCGCGGACTCGAGACGGAGCTCGGCAAAGACGTACCCGCTCAGGTAGCCCCAGAAGATGCGGTAGGCGTTCACCGCCTCCGCTTCGCCGAAACCGCCCTCTAGCAGGGCCGCGAGTGTGTCCTCCACCGATCGGCGCCAGGCAGGGCCGGCGAGCGTGCGGTTCGCGAAGACGCGGACGACGCGAGGATGGCGCCCAGAGATCTCGCGGAAGCTCCGCGCCAGCCCTCGGAGAGACTCCTTCCAGTCCGCCCCCGGCTCCGAGGCGACCTCGTCGAGGACGACCTCGATGATCCCGTCGAGGAGGGCGTCCTTGCTCTCGACGTGGTTGTAGAGCGACATCGCCTCGACCCCGAGCGCACGGCCGAGCCGGCGCATGCTGAGCGCCTCGAGACCCTCTCGGTCGGCGAGCTCTACAGCAGCCCGGAGGACGATCTCGCGGGAGAGACGGGTGGTGGGAGGGCTTGACACTTACGGTGTAAGTTCAGAGACTTACGGCGTAAGTAGATCCTAGTTCCTGGAGGTGTCGAGATGAAAATCGGGTTATGCGCGCTGCTTGCCGTCGGCCTCGTCGCGTTTGTTGCGGCCTCGCCGGTCGGGGCCGAGCCCGCCAACGCGAACTCGATCGAGGTCACGCTCAACTGCACCGGTCGAACGCTCACCGGCATCACGATCGAGCACAACAACGCGGTCGTCTTCCAGGTCAAGGGCGAGACATTCGTCGCCATCTCGCAGGTCGTCTCCTTCGTCGATCCGGACACCGGGGAGACGGTCGTCGTCCGCGCGAACCTGGGCGCCGGCCACGACCTGACGACGTGCACCTATACGTACCCCGGCTTTCCGGTCCTCGTTACCGGCGAGTTCCAGTTCACAGGGAATAGTTGATCCGCATCGGGGGGAGCCGACGGTTCCCCCCGATGCTCCGAGACAGAGACGGAGAGGGCGGGATTTGAACCCGCGACGGACCTTTCGGCCCGTACGCGATTTCCAGTCGCGCTCCTTAGACCGCTCGGACACCTCTCCAAGCGAGCGCAGCGTAGCGCCGCCCAGGCGGAGCGAGGCGGAGAAGGAGGGATTCGAACCCTCGAGGCAGGGATTCTCCCCACCTAACGCCTTAGCAGGGCGCCGCCTTCAGCCACTCGGCCACTTCTCCGCGGAGTCACAGGATACCCGCTGTCCTTCCGAACCAGGCCCGGCCCGCAGCGCCAAACGCCCGAGGACGGGCTAGTCTGTCCCCGACCCCGGAGGGGTGGCAGAGCGGTCGAATGCGGCGGTCTCGAAAACCGTTCGGGGCGGTTTCGTCCCGCGAGGGTTCAAATCCCTCCCCCTCCGCTACGCAGCCTCACTGCCAGTGACCCACCGAGCCGTGCCGGCCCCCGCCGGCGCGGCCGGTCAGGCCGGGCGACTGACGGCAGCACGCAAGAAGTTCGTCGGTTCGCACGTCTATCTCATACAGGAGCCGGGTGGCCTACCCGGTGGCGACGGTCCGACGGGGAGAGAAGGGGAAGTCGCCCGGCTCCAATCGCCTCAGCGTCAGCGTTCGTGCCGAGCCGGGGCTGGAGCGCCTAGGCTCTGCGGTCAGCCGACGCCCCCGGCAGGGGAGAGAGTGCCGTCGCCCCGGCTCGGTACGTCCTTCAGCAGGCCACCCCCCTCGCGAGAGCGCAACGGCCAGAAGCATCGCCCTCGCTCTCATGAGTCTGGCGCGGCCCGCTGTCGGAGGTGGGCCCGACCATGTCAAAGGCCCGGGAGCCCGTCAAGTGTCCCCTCCGTAGGTCCCGGCCGGGCCCGACATTCGCGGGGCGCCGCCCGCTCGGCGCTCAGGCAAATCCAGTCAGGGCGGTCAGTGCTGCGGTGCTGACCGCCCCCACCGCTCTTGCCCGGTCAGCGCTCGCGTCAGCCGGTGACGGTGAGCGTCAGGTCCATCCCGAGCTGCTTGTGGCCCGGGATCGAGCAGTAAACGTCGTACTTCCCGGGCTTGAGGTCGACCTTCAACGACTTCGACTGGCCGGGGTCGATGGTCGGCGTTCCCTTGTCCACGCCGTTGCCCTTGACAACCAGGTCGTGTTGGACCTTGCCGTCGTCGTGGACGTCGAAGGTGTACGAGCCGGCGGGGATCGTCGTCTTCGGGAGCTGGATCTTGAACTCGACCTCGGTCACTTGCACGGTCGTGCTCGCGGCGGTCGTTCGAGTCGTCGTGGTGTGGCCCGTCGTCGCCGTCGTCTGGCTCTGGGTGCCGGCGGCCTCGGTCGTCGCCTCTTCGGCCTTGGCCTCGCCCGACTCCTTGCCGAAGAACTCGACCGCCGAGATCGTCCCGAGGAATAGCAGCACGACCGCGACGAGGAAGACCGCCAGCCCGCGTCCGGGGAACTGCGGCCACCAGCGCGGCACCAGGATCGAGACGATCAGCGCGAAGCCAGCAAAGCCGGCGACGGCAAGCCCGAGCCCGACTTTGTGGCCCGTCGAGAGCGCGAGCAGCAGCACGGCGGGAACGTACCGCACCCGCCGCGCCGGATGGAGCACGAAGCGCCAGTCGAGGGATCACGCGCCGGCTCCGCACGACCGAGGCTCTCCCCCGGCGTGTAACTGCCGAACGAAAGGCGGCCATGTCTGCGGAGATCCTGAAGCGCAAGATCCGCAACTTCCCCGTTGCGAACCTGGGCCAGCGCATCGCGGCGGCCTGAGCCCGACCGCCCGGAGCACTTGCCGGGGCCGGCGCAATGCAGTAGCTTGCCGACTCGCCCACGGGGAGGAACGGCGAGTGCAGGAAGAAAGCGAACGGACTGACGTACGCCCGCTAGCGCAGCCGGAAGCGCAGGGCTACGCAGCTCTTGGCAAGCGCGTCTCGGGAATCCTCGAAGCCACTGAGCAGGCCGCCGCCGAGATCCGCGACGAGGCGCACAGGCGTGCGACGGAGATCGAGCGCGAGGCGCGCCAGGACGCGGAGCGGCTCAAGCGCGAGCTGACCGCGGAGGCCCAGAGCCTCCGTGACGAGGCCGAGGAATTCGCGCGCGACCTGCGCCTCGCGGTCGAGGCGTATGCGACGCAGCACCGGCGCCAGGCCGAGGAGCAGGCCCGCGCGATCGTCGCCGATGCCGAGAAGCAGTCGGCGGGTGCGCGTGCGGCCGCCGAGGAGAAGCTGCAGCAGGTCGAGGCGGACGTTCGCCGCCGGCAGGACGAGCTCCGGGGCGAGGTGCGCGTGCTCGAGCACCGCAAGCGAGAGGCGCTCGAGCGGCTGCGCGAGATCGCCGCAGCCCTGAGCGACGTGCTTCCGAGCGAGCAGTCGCTGGCGACCGAACTACGCCCGCAGCGCGCCGGCAGCCTGGACTAACAGGGAAGCAGCAGCGCCCGCGCCTCGACGTTCTTGACGTAGCGCAGCGTCTCGGCCGTCGGCGCACGGCCTGCGCGCGCGACGGCCGTCGGGCCGGCGTTGTAGGCCGCGAGCGCCAGGTCAACCGAACCGAAGCGGTCGATCATCCGGCGCAGGTACATCGCGCCGGCGAGCACGTTCGCCGCCGGATCCTCGCCGTCGAGCCGGAGCTCCCGCGCGGTGGCGGGCATCAGCTGCAGCAGGCCCTTCGCGCCCGCGCCCGATCGCGCGCTCGGGTTCATCTGCGATTCCTCGTACGCGGTGGCCACGAGCAGCGAGAGCGGAACCCCGGTTCTCGCCGCCGCCCGCGCGAACGACGCACGGAACCGCTCCGGCACCGGGCACGAGTCGCCGCGCACAGCCTGCGCCGCAGCCTCGGGCGCAGCAGCCCCGGCGCTCGACCGATCGAGCTTCGTCGACGCGCCCAGGACCGTCAGGAGCGCAAGCGCCACGACGGCTGCCCGGATGCCTCGCGACACCAGAGGGTTGCGCTCCCGCGGGACCTTCCGGCGGGAGCGCACCCGCCTGCGCGAGCGCGCGAACCGGAGCTCCATCTCGGCGAGGTTCTGCCAGGTCGCCACGCTTCCGGACACTACCCACGATCCGGAGCGGGAGCCGGCAACCCGGACGGATAATCGAGACTCCTGTATCGTCGCCGCGAGGCTTGGCGTCTAAGGGAAGGGGGACTCGATGACGAAAGTCCGATTCGCGCTCCTACTCGCGGCGTTGACCGCGGTCGGCCTGCTCCTCGGCGCGGGCGCGCGGGCGGCGCCGCCCGGCGGGCTCGGCGGTGGCGAAGGCGGCGAGAAGGAGCCGTTCGCCCGCACTGCGCCGCCGGGGGCGAGGCACAACTGGATCTTCGAGTGCAACGCGCTCTCCGGAGGAGCCAACACGAACCTCGACTGCGACGATCCGTTTCCGAACAACGAGCCGAACATCGTGGTCGACCGGGCGGACCCGCTGCACATGATCGCGAGCTCAAACGACTACGGCTCGTGCTGCGACCAGTACTACACCTCGTTCGACGGTGGAGCGAGCTGGTCGACCGGAAACATGTCGACCGAGGACCCAAGACGGACGGGCAGCGACCCGGTCACCGCGATCGACGTGAAGCACGGCGTCGCGCTGCACTCCTCGCTGAACTACAAGTTCCGGCCCGACGGCGAGGCGTGCGACGGGGACGTCGTGGTCTCGCCCTCACACGACGGCGGCCTGTCGTGGGAGAAGCCGGCGATCGTCGGCTTCGGCAAGGGCTGCGATCTCGACAAGTTCCAGATCTTCAACGACAAGGAATGGATCGCAACCGACAACAACCCGAGCTCGCCCTTCTACGGGCGCACCTACGTCACCTGGACGGCGTTCGTGTCGCACTCGGGCGAGTACGTCGAGTCGGCGATCATGGAGACTCACAGCGACGACGGCGGCGTGCACTGGACGGAGCCGAAGGAGATCTCGGGCTCGAACAGCGCACTCTGTACCTTCCAGGTCGCAGGCCCGGCCGGCGAGTGCGACGAGGACCAGTTCTCGATCACCACGACAAGCCCGGACGGAACGGTCTACGTCGCGTTCCTGAACGAGCAGAACCAGGCGACGTGGGAGCCCGGCGAGGTGTTCGAAGACCAGTACCTCGTCGTCAGGTCGACCAACGGCGGGCGCACGTGGTCCAGCCCGCGCTTCGTCGTGGCGATGGAGGACGGCTCCCGCGACTACCCGATCAACGTCGACGGACGGCAGACGCTGACCAGCTACCAGGTGCGCGTCTGGGGCGCCGGCAACATGGTCGCCAGCCCGACCGTCAACGGGCGCCTGTACCTCGCCTTCTCGGACAACCGGAACGGGACCCACGACGTCGACGACCCTGTGACGAACTCGGACGTCTTCATCGTCACCTCGACGAACGGCGGCACCACCTGGAGCGCTCCGTCGCTCGTGGACACGGGTGCGGGCGACCAGTGGTTCCCGTGGGTCGACGTGAACCCGGTCAACGGCAACGTCGGCGTCCTCTACCACGACCGCGGCAGCGCCAACGGCCCGACCTACGACACGGCGCTTGCCGAGGGCCAGCCAGGCTCGTTCTCGAAGACGGTCGTGAGCACCGTCCCGTCGAATCCGGTGCTCTCGGAGTTCTTCCAGGCCGGTATTCCGGGGTGCGAGTTCTGCGCCGTCTTCCACGGCGACTACATCGGGCTCGCGTACGGCGGCGACGGCCACGCCAACGCGACGTGGACCGACATGCGCGATCCGTCGCCGTTCACGGCCGGCCTGTTCTCGCAGTTCATCTACTACGCGCGGAAGTAAGGCGCTTTCGGTGGGGGTCGCGGCGACGCGGCCCCCACGCTCCTAGCCGTCGCGAAGCGACCAGCTGAAGCGGGTCAGCGTGTGGTCCGGGGCGAGGCCGCCCGGGCGGAGGCCGCCGCGGACGAGCAGCACGGGCATCGTCGCCCGTTCGACGAGCGCCCGCCTCGTCTCCCCCGGATCGCTCGGCGCCAGCGACGCGACGAGCAGCGACGCCTGCTGCGAGAGGATGCCGTTGGGGCCGGGCGGGACGAGCACGGGCTCGGCGGCCGTGCCGGCGAACCGCTGCAGGGCGAGCGATGCGGAGGCCAGGAGGCGGCTCGCGTCGCGACGGCCCTCGCGCTCGTCCCGTCCGAGGATGCGAAGCGGCAGGCCATGCGCGCGCGAGAGCCAGGCGGCGAGCTCGAGCGCGGGCCACTCGTCGCCCGCACCGCCGAAGGGGACGGACACGGGTGCGCCGCCCGCGAAGCGCAGGTCCGGCCGCGGGGCGACGGCGAGGTCGCAGGGCGGATCGCTCGGCAGGCCTTCGAGCCCGCTCTCGAGCACGAGCAGCTCGGCCGACTGCTCGCCGGCGAGCCGGGTGAGATCGTCGATCGGGGCGGCAGAGGTGAAGCAGGCCGTCCGCACGTCGATGCCATCCCCGGCCAGTGCGAGGCGCAGCGTGTCCAGCTCCGACGCGAGCCGCGGGAGCGCATCCGAGCCACGGGCGACCTCGACCACCACGAGCTCGCGGCCATCGGCGCAGAGCGGCGCGAGCAGCGCCACGAGCCCCGCGCCGAGAGCGACCACCGGCCCTCTCGAAGTATCGGCGGAAGCGCCTGGAGCGGCGGCGAGCGCAGGGTCCTGCCGCAGGATTGCGCGCTCGAGCTCCTGCAGGCCCGGCCCCGGCTCGAGCCCGAGCTCCCCGACGAGCAGGGCACGGCCCTCGCGGTACCGCTCCAGCGCCTCGGCCTGCCGGCCGTTGCGGTAGAGCGCGAGCATCAGCCGCCGGCGCGGCCCCTCCCGAAGCGGCTCTTGCTCGACCAGCGCCTCGAGCTCCGGGACGGCGCGCGCGTGCTCGCCGAGCTCCAGCTCCGCGTCGATCCGCTGCTCGAGGGCGTTGAGGTGCAACTCCTCGAGCCGGCGCGCGGCGGGCTCCGCGAAGGGCTCGTCCGCGAACTCGGCAAGTGCGCCCCCGCGCCAGAGGCCGAGCGCATCCCGCAGGAGCTGCGCGCGCCTGGCCGCATCGCGTTCACCCGCCGCGGCGGCGACGAGCCGCTCGAACTCGCCGAGATCGTGCTCGTGCGGCTCGGCTCGCAGGCGGTACCCGGGCGCGCGCGTCTCGATCTCGCCGGCTCCGAGCGCCTTCCGCAGCTGCGAGACGTAAACCTGCACGACCTTGTGGGCGCTCGGCGGCGGCTCGACCCAGATCGAGTCGATAAGCGTGGCGACCGGGACGACGCGCGGCGCGTCAAGCAGGAGGCGGGCGAGCAACGCGCGCGGCTTGCCGCCCGGAACTCCCTCCGAGGGCTCGAGCGGCCCCAGCAGGCGGTAGCGAATCATGGTCGGCCGCGGATAATCGCAAGCGTGGAGCAGCGAGCCCTCGGCCCCGGCAGCATCGTGGGCGGATACCGCCTCGGCGCCCCGCTCGGCGAAGGCGCCGTGGGGCTCGTCTTCGCCGCAACCTCCTCCGACGGCGAGACCGTCGCGCTCAAGCTGCTCCGGCCGGAGCTCGCGCAGGACCCGGTCGCGCTGGCCCGCTTCGCCCGCGAGGCCCGCGTCGCGAGCGTGCTCAGCACCACCCACCTCGTGCCGATCCTGGACCTCGGCGAGTCAGACGGGCTCGCCTTCCTCGTCCAGCCCTACTACCGCGGCGGCTCGCTCTCGCAGCGGCTGCGCGCCGTCGGACCATTCGCTGCCGACGACTTGGACGACCTCGCCGCCCAGCTCGCGCGCGGGCTCGACGCTCTGCACCGCGAGGACATCCTCCACCGGGACGTCAAACCCCCGAACGTCCTCCTCGACGGCGAGGGCACGGCCGCGCTCACCGACTTCGGCCTCGCGCGCGCGAGAGACTCCACCCGCCTGACCGCGGACGGCCAGATCCTCGGCACCCCGCACTACCTCGCCCCGGAGCTGATCGAAGGCGCGGAGGCGACGCGGCAGAGCGACCTC
>JBKPHO010000410.1:0-2924 GCA_046729915.1 Actinomycetota bacterium
GGTCAAGACGGCGGCCGGCTTCCTCCAAGGCCGCGGCTCGCTGCACGAGGCGATCGGCGCGGTCATTGGCCAAGTCTCGCTGTGGGGCAGCGTCGTCGAGTGCGAGTGCGGCTGGCGCGCGAGTCACGCCTACCCGGCGCGACTCTACGTACCGCTGGGTGAGCAGGGTCGCTTTTCAATCCTGTTCGGGTACGGTGCTGATGCCGAGCGGCTGGCGCAGGCACTGCGCGCGTATGGCGTCCCGGTCGAGCTGGTCGCCTCGAGGTCGGTGCGCGAGCTCGCCCGCCTGCTCGCGAGCGAGTGTGGGGAAGCGTGAGTCGGGTCGGCCAACGCGTTCTCGGGCGAGCCGGCGGGTTGTTAGCTTCGCGAGGCCGTTGGCGGGTGCGCTCGTCCCGGCAGACGCGCCTGGGCGACCAGCTCCTCAAACAGGCGCGCGTCCTTCCTGCGTCGAGAGGCGTAGCTGTCGCGTTCTGGCGGAACTGCGACATCTCCTCGATGGCCCGGGCACCCCTCGCTCCTCGATGAGGATGCTCTTGCCTCTCGGCCAGCTAGAGGAGGATGCCTGACGCCGTCTCAAGTGGGCGGCCCGAGGCGACGAGCCTGCGCGCTCGCGCCAGATCGATCCGGGAATCGTCCGCCATGAGTGCCGCCCGCGCGAGGTCAAAGCCAAGAGCCACGAATGGTCACGGCGCCAGACACGAGTTCGCCGCGCCTCATCGGGCTGAGCGGGCTCGGCCAGTATCTGGATCTGCTCGGTCTCATCCACGGCACGTCTAGGATCGGCCCGAAGCCCCAGCCCCGCCATGGGCCATCCGGCTCAGTTCGCGAGCAGGACGGTGTGGGGTACGCAAACTCGATCCGTGCGCCGGTCGAGACGCTCGGATTGCACGATTTGCAGGCGGAACCGATTTTGCGCACCCGACAGGGCTGACGGACGACCAACCGCCGCAGCTCGCGTTCTTCTGCCCGGACTGCGCAGCGAGAGAGTTTGGCGGCGACTGACGCCGAACGATCCGGCTGCTAACGGTCCTGGAGCGCGTCGAGGCCGATCGCGAACGCGAGGATCAGCCGACGGTCGGCGTCTCCGAGCTCCGGCCCCAGCTCGAGGAGATAGCGGTCGCGGAACTTCCCGAGCACGCGCTTGTACGTCCCGACCTCCTGACCGTCACGGCGGAGGGCGAAGTTGAACGGCAGCCAGCTCAGCAGGGATGCCCAATCCGGCCCGAGGTCGGCGAACCTGCGGATGAGCGCGACGATCCAGCTCGCCTCGTGCGCCTCGAGCAGCTCGGTGCCGGCAGTGTCGCGCACGTGCCAGTGGCTGCGCAGGAGCGAGCGGGTGAAGTCCTTCTCGAGCAGCCCAATCACGGTGCCGTTGTCGTCGAGCACCTCGTGCCGGCCGCGAAACTCGAACACCGATTTCGACTTGATCATGAAGAGGTGCGCCTCCTCGTCGGGCGAGACGCGGAAGCGGATGTCTTCCTTAATCTTCATCTTCTTCTGCTTCACGTAGAGCAGCGGCCGGCCCTCGTCGGTCGAGCCGGGGGTGGGCACGCTGATCCTGTACTCGTTCGCGACCGGCTTGAAGACCTGCTGAACGAGCAGCCGGTTTGCCTCCTCGAGCTCGGCGAGGACGGTCCGGGCGTCAGACGGGGCGGACGTCACCCACGAAGCGTAGACGCTCGCCGTACTCGCGCTTCACCCGGGACGACCGAATGACGATCTCCAGCGGCGAGTTACGTGTGCTCCAATCCGGCGACACGAGTTCACGATGGTGCAGGAGGTCCGTTGTCCCTGTCGCGAAGCCGCGGGCAGTGGTGGGAAAGCGCTGCCGGCTATCAGCTCTACGTCCCATCGTTCATGGACGGCAATCGCGACGGGATGGGCGATCTCATCGGCTTCCTGGAACGACTCGACTACTTGGCGTGGCTCGGTGTCGATCTCGTCTGGCTCTCACCGTTCTACGTCTCCCCGCTCGCGGACCACGGATATGACGTCGCTGATCACTGCCGGGTCGACCGGCGGTTCGGCGATCTCGAGGTCTTCGATGGGCTCGTCGAGAAGGCGCACGGGCTCGGGATCCGCGTCCTTCTCGACTTCGTCGCGAACCACACCTCTCACGAACATCCGTGGTTCCGGAGCTCACGTTCATCGAGGGCCGATCCCAAGCGCCACTGGTACATCTGGCGCGATGGTGCCGCCTCCGGCGGACCGCCCAACAACTGGGTCAGCGCCTTCGGGGGGCCGGCGTGGACCTTCGATCGCGACTCGGGTCAATGGTGGCTCCACCTCCACCTGCCCGAGCAACCCGACGTCGACTGGAATCACGCCGACGTCGCCGACGCATACGACGGCATCCTTCGGTTCTGGCTCGAGCGGGGCGTCGACGGATTCCGGATCGACGTCGCTCACGAGCTCGTGAAGCACCCTGACCTCCCCGACAACCCCGAGCGTGTCGGCGGACCTGAAGAGCTGCGTGAACCCGGGACCGTCGGGGACTGGGAGCGTTTCGAGCACCAGTACGATCTCGACCAGCCCGGCGTGTTGGAGATCCACCGCCGCTGGAGGCGGATTGCCGACGAATACGACGCCCTCCTGCTCGGCGAGGTCTACCTCCTAGACGCCGACAAGCTCGCGCGCTATCTCGTACCGAGGGACGGGCTCCATGGGGCCTTCTGGGTCCAGTCGCTCGCCCTCGGGTGGGATCCGGACGCCCTCGTCACGTCACTCCGGGAAGGGCTGGCCTCGACGCCGCCGGGCAGCCTCGCCTGGGTCCAGGGCAACCACGACGATCAGTCGCGCGCCGTCACCCGTTTCGGAGGCGGCGATGTCGGCCGTCGCCGATCGCTGGCGTTCTCGACCCTCGTCGCCGCACTCCCCGGCATCACCTTCACCTACCAGGGCGAGGAACTCGGGCTCGAGGACGG
>JBKPHO010000411.1:0-26396 GCA_046729915.1 Actinomycetota bacterium
CTGACGCAGTCGCAGATCGCCCAGCAGGTCGGGATCTCCCAGATGCACGTCTCGCGGCTGATCCGGCGCTCGCTGGAAAAGATCCGCGAGGAAATCGCGGCCGACGAGCTCGAGGAAGCAGAGCGCGGCGCAGCGAGCGGCCCCTAGGAGGGCCTCAATGCACGCAGAACCTCGTGTTGCAGCGTCCTCGGCACGCTGATCCCGAACCGCCGCTCGGCCGCGTCGAGCGCGGGCAGGTACGCGGCAACGGCCTCTTCGATCGTCGCGGGGACGGCTTCGACGCCGAGTGGCCCGAGCAGGAAGCCGTGCATCTTCTCGAGCTGCTCGCTCACGAGCTCGGCACGGCCGCCGGCGCGCTTCGCGGCGAGCCAGAGGATCCAATCCCAGAAGTGGGCGTCGAGCGGAACGAGCGTGTCCGCGCTCACCTGCCATGGCGGGCGCGCCTGCATCGGCTCGCCGGAGAAGATGAAGTCGATCTTCGTCGGCCCGCGCAGCATGAGCATGTAGGTGGGGTGATCGCCGAGCGGGTCCCACTGCTCCGCCAGCGGCTCGAGCGGCGCCACGAGCTCGGGCAGCGCTCGCGCGAGTGCGTCGAGATCCGAGGTCTCGACCGCGAAGTCCCAGTCCGAGAGCGGTGTCGCCGTGCCGGCGGCGCGCGAGCCGACCAGCTCGACACGACCGACCGAAGGGTGCCTCGCGAGCAGCTCGGGGACGCGGGTGACGAAATCCACCGCCCGTAGAATCTCAGCCGTGCAGTCGACGGCCGAGCTTCGCGCGGGCTACCGCGAGTTCTTCGAGTCCAAGGGCCACACGTTCCGGCCCTCGGCCTCGCTGATCCCGCGCGCCGACGTCCGCTCGACGCTGCTGATCTCGGCCGGAATGCAGCCGCTGATGCCGTACTTCCTCGGCCTGGAGGAGCCGCCTGCGCCGCTGCTGACGACCGTGCAGAAGGTCTTCCGGACGCCCGACATCGACGAGGTTGGGCTCAACGCCCGCACCCTCACCTTCTTCGAGATGCTCGGCAACTTCTCGTTCGGGCAGTACTTCAAGGAGGGCGCGGTCGAGCTCGCCTGGGAATTCATGTTCGACCGGATGAAGCTCGACCTCGACCGGATCTGGGTGACCGTGTTCGCGGGCGACCCGGAGCTCGGGCTCGACGAGGACGACGTCGCGATCGGCGCCTGGGAGCGGATCGGGATGCCGCCCGAGCGGATCGTGCGCCTGCCGCGGGCGGACAACTTCTGGTCGGTCGGCGGGCCCGGGCCGTGTGGGCCTGACTCGGAGATGTTCTTCGACTCGGGCGAGGAGGTCGGCTGCGGCCGCGCCGAGTGCCAGCCCGGCTGCGAGTGCGAGCGCTTCCTCGAGTTCTGGAACCTCGTGTTCATGGAGTTCGAGCTGCACGCCGACGGGTCGCTGACGCCGCTGCCGAAGCAGAACATCGACACCGGGATGGGGCTCGAGCGCGCGGCGCGGATCCTGCAGCAGGTCGACTCGGTCTACGACACGGACGGCTACCAGTCGCTCATGCGCTGGATCGCCGAGCAGTCGGGAGTGGCATACGGCGAGAGCGACCAGGCGACCAAGGCGCACCGGATCCTGGCCGACCACGGGCGCGGGATGACCTTCCTGGCCGCGGACGGCGTGACGCCTTCGAACGAGGGGCGAGGCTACGTGATGCGTCGCGTGATCCGCCGCGCGGTGCAGCAGGCGTCGCGGATCGGGCTGGAACCGCCGTTCCTCGCGGGGCTCTCGGGTGTCGTCGTCGGCCAGATGGAAGAGGCGTACCCCGAGCTCGGCAAAGGGCGGGAGGAGATCGCGCGTGTTCTGAGCGCCGAAGAGGAGCGCTTCTCCGAGACGCTGTCGCGCGGGCTGACGCTGTTCGAGGAAGCGGCGGCCGACGGCGAGATCTCCGGTGAGGAGGCGTTCAGGCTCCACGACACGTACGGCTTCCCGCTCGAGCTGACGCAGGAGCTCGCGCGCGAGCGCGGCCTGCCGGTGGACGAGGATGGCTTCCGCGAGCGGATGGAGGAGCAGCGCACGCGCTCCCGCAGGGCGGCCGCGCCGGAGGTCGACGTCAGGCTCAGCGCAGACGTGCGCACCGAGTTCGTCGGCTACGAGAGGACCGAAGTGCTCACGGCGATCCTCGCGTACGAGGACCTCGGCGACGGCCGTTTCCAGGCGAAGCTCGAGCAGTCGCCGTTCTACCCGGAAGGCGGCGGCCAGGTCACAGACGCGGGCTTCATCGAGAACGAGGAGACGGGCGCGCGCGCGGAGCTCGTCGCGGCGGCGCGCCTTCCGGACGACGACCAGGTGCTGACCTTCGAGGGCGAGGGCTTCGCTGCTGGGATGCGCGTGCGGGCGGTCGTGCCCTGGCAGGTGCGCTTCCCGACGATGGCCAATCACACGGCGACGCACCTGCTGCACAAGGCGCTCCAGGAGGTGCTCGGGGAGCACGCGCGCCAGGCGGGCTCGGCGGTGCGGCCCGACAAGCTGCGCTTCGACTTCGCGCACCCCCAGGCGGTGACGGGCGAGGAGCGCGCGGAGATCGAGCGCCGCGTCAACGAGGCGATCTTCCAAAACCTGCCCGTGCGCGCGTACATCGTCCCGATCGCGGAGGCGCGGCGCCTCGGCGCGATGATGCTCTTCGGCGAGAAGTACGGCGACGAGGTGCGGGTGGTCGACATCGCCGGCTATTCGCGCGAGCTCTGCGGCGGCACGCACGTGCGCGCGACCGCCGAGATCGGGCCGGTCGTGATCACCTCCGAGAGCTCGGTCGGCTCCGGGACCCGGCGCATCGAGGCTGTCACCTCGGGCGAGGCCTACGCGCTGCTGCACGGGCGGGCCAAGGAGGCAGAGGAGCTGCGTGCGGAGCTCGAGCGGGCTCGGCGAGAGGGGCCGCGGCGCGAGGAGAAGGTCGAGGTGCAGGTCGAGCCGCGCAGCGAGGAGGCGATCGGCGGCGTGAACGTGTTCGTCGGCCAGGCGGCCGGCGTGGACGCCGAGGTGCTACTGGCGGAATCCGACCGGATCAAGCGGGAGCGCGCGCCGGCGGCCGTGGTGCTCGGCGCGAGCGAGGACGGGCGCGTCCACCTGGTCGCCAACTTCGACCGTTCGCTGGAGGGCCGGCTCGACGCGGTCGCGGTGATCCGCGCTGCCGCTGCCGAGGTCGGCGGGGGTGGGGGCGGCCGCGCGACGATGGCTCGTGCGGGAGGCCGGAACCCGGAGAAGCTCGAGGACGCGCTCGCGAAGGCGGAGGAGGCGCTGCGGCGCGCTCTCGCTTGAAGGTCGTTGCGGTCGACTACGGCTCCGCACGCACGGGCGTTGCGGTCTCTGATCCCACGGGCACGATCGCCCGGCCGCTCGGCGTCGTCGAGCGCGCGGCCAGCGAGGCCGGCCTGGAGCGGCTCGCTCGGCTGATCCGCGACGAGGGCGCTGAGCGCGTGGTGGTCGGGCTCCCGCTGACACTGCGGGGCGAGCGCGGCAACCAGGCGCGCGAGACCGATGCGTTCGTCGAGGCTCTCCGGGCGGCGGTGGACGTCCCGGTCGAGAGCTACGACGAGCGCTTCACGACCGGTCTCGCGGCCACCGTCGGTTCCGGCGACGCGCCCGAGGACGCGCGTGCCGCGGCCCACCTGCTGTCGAGCTACCTCGCATGGTCGAGCAGCGAAAGGGGGTGATGCCGCCGCGGCCGCGGCCGCCGAAGCGGACGCCCAAGGCCGTCGTCTACCGCCGCCGGATCGTGGCACTCGCGGTGCTGGTCGCAGGGTTCTTGATCGCGTGGTTCGCGGTTGCGGGCGTCGGCGGGAGCGACAAGCCCACCCCGCCGCCGACGACGGCGATCGCCGCGCCGAAGCCGTTCCGGATCGTCTTCCCGGAGGGGTTCACGCGGAGGCAGATGGCCGAGCGCGTGACGGCGGTCGCGGGGATCGCTCGCCACGAGCGAGGGAAGCGCGTGCGGCTGAAGGCGCGGAGCTACCTGGAGGCGACGGCCAGGCCTCGGCGCGAGCCCGGTTTCGGCAGCCGCCCGCTCGAGGGGTTTCTCTTCCCGGCGACGTACGACTTCACCGTCCGGACGACCTCGCCTCAGCTTGTCGCCGGTCAGCTCGAGGCCTTCCGCCGCAACTGGGCGAAAGTCGATCTCCGCTACGCACGCTCGAAGAACCTGACGCCGTACGACGTCCTGATCATCGCCTCGATGGTCGAGAAGGAGACGCTCTCGCCCGAGGAGCGCCAGCTCGTGGCCGCGGTGATCTACAACCGCTTGCACAAGCGGATGGCGCTCGGGATCGACGCGACGCTGCGCTACGGCCTGCACATCCCGCCTACCGAGTCGATTCGCGAGTCGCAGCTGCACACCTCGAGCCCCTACAACACGCGCAACCGCCCCGGCCTCACGCCCACGCCCATCGCCAACCCGGGTCTCGCCTCGCTGCAGGCGGCGGCGCACCCCGCGAAGGTGAACTACCTCTACTTCGTCCGCAAGCCGGACAAGAAGCACCACTTCTTCACCGCGAGCTTCTCGGAGTTCGAGCGCTACAAAGCCGCGCACGGCTACGGATGACCCGCGTCGCCCTGCTGGGCAAGCCGGTGGCCGAGTCGCTCTCGCCGCGCATGCAGAACGCCGCCTTCGCGGCTCGTGGGCTGGACTGGGAGTACGTCGCGCTGGAGGTCGAGCCGCGGGGGCTCTCCGAAGCGGTGGCGGGCCTCGTCGCGGACGGCTACGCGGGGGCGAACGTCACGATCCCGCACAAGCTGGCCGTGGTGGCGCTCTGCGACGAGGCAGAGGGGGAGTCGGTCAACACGCTCGTGCTTCGCAAGGGGCGCGTGCTGGGGTTCAACACCGACAAGGAGATCGTGGCCGGGATCGTGGCCGGGCGCACCTGCCTGATCGGGACGGGCGGGGCTGCGAAGGCGCTCATGCCGGCGCTTGCGGGCGAGGTCCGGATCTTCTCGCGCCGGGGCGAGTGGCCGCCGGACGCGTCCGGCTGCGACCTGGTCGTGAACGCGACCCCGGTGCGCGACGAGCTGCTCGTCGAGCCTCGAGCCGAGCAGGCGGTGGTCGACCTCGCCTACCGGCCCGACGGGACACCGACGGTGCTGACGGCCGCTGCCCGTGCAGCCGGGTGCCGGCTCGTCGTGGACGGGCTCGAGGCACTCGTGCGCCAGGGAGGGGCATCCTTCGAGCTGTGGACCGGGCTGGAGGCACCGGTCGAGGTCATGCGAACGGCGGTCCTAGTCTGAGTGCCCGAGCCAGGCTGTGACCGCCGCCTGGCCCACCGCGGCGCCCACCGTAAGGCCGGTTTCGTTGTCGCTGCGGAAGTGGATCCCGCCGTAGAGGCGCGAGACCGCGGCCTCGCTCGCCCAGGCGTCGAGCTGTTCCGCCTCGTCCGGGAAGAAGCTCGAGAGGACGGTCGCCGCAGCCGCCGACGTCGTCGAGTGGCCCGAGATGTAGCCCGGGAAGGGCGGTGTCGTGATCAGCGGCATCCACGTCGGGTCGAGCTCGCGCTGGATGGCCGTCACGGGCCGCAGCGACCAGTAGGTGTACTTCGTCAGCCAGGCGCAGATGAACGCGTCTGCCTGAGCGGTGTTCATCGTCGCGAACAGCAGCGCCTCGTCGTCCAGCGACAGCGGGTGGGTCTCGAGCAAGTCGGTGGCAATCGCGTTCCAGTGGCCCGGCGGGGTGAACGTGCCGGCTCCGTCCGCCCAGAAGAGGGCGATCGCCCGCTGCTCCGGCGTCAGCGTCTGGGAGACGTCGTACACCTCCTGCAGCTCGGCTGCGAAGGCTGCGCTGCCGGGACGCGGAGGCGGAGGCGACAGCAGCGTGGCCGGCTCGTCGACGTTCCACGCCTCGACCTGGCCCCAGCCCGGCAGCAGCGGCGGCAGGAAGCCCGGCGGGGTCGGCACCCAGAACTCGGGCCCGACCGGGATCGTGCCGGTCCACGGCGTGTCGGCCCCGTCCCCGGCCGCGCGTTCGAGGAGGCGGCGACCCGCCCGCGCGCCGGTCTCGAAACCACGCTCGCCGGCGGAGCGCTGGGCGAGGCTCTCGAAGAAGGCGGCGCGGTCCGGGAAGAAGTAAGGCAGCACCGTCGAGGCGGCGCCGTCGACCGCGGCGATCTTCGCCCTGCGACCGTCGGCCCGCTCGACGGCGCGCTCGACGGCGGCGCTCAAGGTTGCGAGCGCGCGCGAGGCGTGCGGCGGATCGAGGCGATGGGACGCGATCTCGTCGAGCGTTACGCCGATCCAGCCGGCGACCGGCTGCTCAGCAGGCGACGGGTCCGCCTGCGCCATTGGCGCGACGAGCGCAACGGCTACGACTGACAGGACGAGCAGTGAGCGCCTGACCCCGGTCACGATCCCCCTCTGAGCGAGCGCTGAGGATAACCGCGATCGGCGCACTAGGCTTCGTTCGTGAATCTGGGCCTGGTCACCGCCGGGGAATCGCACGGCCCCGCGCTCGTCGGGATCGTGACGGGCCTGCCCGCTGGGTTGGCACTCGACCGCGCGGCGATCGACGCGGATCTCGCGCGGCGCCAGGAGGGGTACGGGCGTAGCCCGCGGCAGCAGCTCGAGCAGGACACGGTCGAGGTGCTCGCGGGCCTGCGGCACGGGCGTACGCTCGGGACGCCGCTCGCGCTCGTCGTCCGCAATCGCGATCACGAGAACTGGGCTTGGGGGATGAGCCCGTGGCCGCCGGAGGGCCAGCCGGCGGGGAAGGGCACGAAGCCGGTAACGCTGCCGCGGCCGGGGCACGCGGACCTCGCCGGCGCGCTGAAGCACGGCCTCGCGGACGCGCGCGACGCCCTAGAGCGCGCGAGCGCGCGGCAGACCGCGGTCGCGGTCGCGGCCGGCGCGGTGGCAAAGGCGCTGCTCGCGCAGATCGAGATCGAGGTGCTGGGGCGGGTCGTCACGGAGGCGCTGGAGCAGCGCATCGACGAGGCGCGCGCGCAGCGGGACACGGTCGGGGGCATCGTGGAGGTGCGGGCGCACGGCGTGCCGCCGGGACTCGGCTCTTATGCGTCGAAGGAGGAACGCCTCGACACGCGGCTCGCAGCGGCGCTGATGGGGATCCAGGCGGTGAAGGGAGTCGAGGTCGGCGCGGGCTTCGAGCTGGCGGAACGGCGGGGCTCCGAGGCGCACGACGAGATTCTCGCCGCGGCGGACGGGACGCTCTACCGCGAGACGAACTTCGCCGGCGGGATCGAGGGCGGCGTCTCGAACGGCGAGCCGGTGGTCGTGCGGGCGGCGATGAAGCCGCTGCCGACGCTGATGCGGCCGCTCCGGTCGGTCGACCTGGAAACCGGCGAGGCCGGAGAGGCGCTGGTCGAACGCAGCGACGTCGCGGCGGTGGAGGCGCTCGCGGTCGTCGCCGAGGCGGCGGTTGCGTTCGAGCTGGCGCGCGCGGCTCGCGAGAAGTTCGGGGGCGACGCTTTGGGCGACTTCGTCGCGGCGTGGCGCGCGTACCTGGAGCGGATTCCGTGGCGCACGCGCTAGACCGGCACGTCGCGCTGATCGGCTTCATGGGCGCCGGCAAGACAACCTTCGGCCGGGTCGCCGCGCAGGTGCTCGGCCGACGGTTTATCGACCTCGATCGGGAGCTCGAGCGCTCCCTGAAGCAGACGATCCCAGAGCTCTTCGAGCAACGTGGCGAGGCGGAGTTTCGGCTGCTGGAGCGCGAGGCGGCGCTCTCCGCGCTGTGCAACGAGCGGCCCTCGGTGATCGCCCTGGGAGGCGGCGCGGTCGAGACGCCGTCGCTCCTGCACACGCTGCGTGAGCAGGCGCTGACGGTCCTCGTCGAGGTCGAACCGGGCACGGCCTGGGCGCGCGTCGGCGGGAGCGCCCGGCCGCTGGCGAGCGACGAAGAGTGCTTCCACGAGTTGTTCGAGCGCCGTCGGCCGCTGTACGCGGAGGCGGCGGACGCGGTTGCCCGGGACGTCGACGGAATCGTGCTCGCGGCCGCCGGGCTCGTCGTGCAGGAAGGGTCGCTGGCAGGACTGCCGGAGCTCGTGCCCGACGGCGAGGTGGAGGTCGTCGCCGATGCGACGGTGCTCGGGCTCCACCGGCTTCCCCTGCAGGCGCCGGTGCATGCACTTCGGGGCGGGGAGGAGGCGAAGAGCCTCGGTGCGGTCGAGCGGCTGTGGCGGGAGCTGCAGCTGGGCCGGGACGGGACGCTGGTCGCGTTCGGCGGCGGCTGCACGACGGACGCAGCGGGATTCGCCGCGGCGACGTACCTGCGCGGAGTCGACTGGATGGCGGTGCCGACGACGCTTGTCGGACAGGTCGACGCGGCGATCGGCGGGAAGACGGCGGTCAACCTCCCCGAGGGCAAGAACCTCGTGGGCGCCTTCCACTGGCCGGTGCGCACGCCGATCGACCCGACGCTGTTGGCGACGCTGCCCGAGAATGAGCGGCGGGCCGGGATGGCCGAGGTCGTGAAGACGGGGCTGCTCGCAGGCGAGCCGCTCTGGGAGCTGCCGACTGTCGAGCTCGTCCGGCGCAGCGCCGTGTACAAGGCGGCGGTCTGCCTGCGCGACCCGCATGAGCTGGGCGAGCGGGCGGTGCTGAACCTGGGGCACACCTTCGCGCACGCGCTCGAGGCGGCGGGCGACTACCAGGGGCCGAGCCACGGCGAAGCGGTGGCGCTCGGGCTGCTCGCCGCGCTGCGCCTCTCGGGGCTCGAGACGACGGCCGTCGAGGAGGTGCTGCAGCCCCGCCGGGTGCAGGTGAGCCGCGATGCCGCGTGGGCAGCGCTCGCGCGCGACAAGAAGGCCCGCAACGGCACGCCGAGGCTCGTCCTCCTGGAGAAGCCGGGCAAGCCGATCACCGGCGTCGAGCTCCCGGAGGAACAGGTGCGGGCCGCCCTGGACGAGCTGATCGCCGACTGACGCCGGGTACGCTCCGCGGCGTGCGCGTC
This sequence comes from Actinomycetota bacterium, assembly GCA_046729915.1. Taxonomy (GTDB): domain Bacteria; phylum Actinomycetota; class Thermoleophilia; order Gaiellales; family Gaiellaceae; genus AC-32. The sequence goes on from JBKPHO010000411.1 coordinate 8,909, forward strand.
GCCGTCCTCAACGGCGTCAACCTGGACGTCCTCGACCGCCGCGACCCGAAGCTGTACGGCGGGCTCAGCCTCAACCAGCTCGAGAGCCGCATCTACGAGTGGGCGCGCGAGCTGGAGCTCTCGGCCGACTGCCGCCAGACGAACAGCGAGGCCGAGTACATCAGCTGGTGCCACGACGCGAACGACTGGGCGGGCGGCGTTATCGTCAACCCCGGCGCGTGGACACACTACAGCTACGCGATCCATGACGCCCTCGAGCTGGTTACGGTGCCGGTCGTGGAGGTGCACCTCTCGAACGTCGACGAGCGCGAGGAGTGGCGCCGGCACTCGGTGCTCGCCGACCTCGCGGCGACGAGGATCGTCGGCAAGGGCCCGGAGGGCTACCGGGAGGCGCTCGCGTTCCTGGCGGAGCGGCGTCAGTGACGAACGCTACGCGTTCCAGGATCAGTCAGAACCGGAGTGGCGAGCGAGTGGAAGCGCTTCGCAGCTGCACCGAGGAGCCGCTGCTCGTCTCGTACGGGCTGAACGTGCGGTACCTCGTCGGCTTCCAGAGCTCGAACGCGGCGCTGCTGGTCGAGCCCGACCGCGTCCGGCTCTTCAGCGACTTCCGCTACGCAGAGGCCGCGCGTGCCGTCGAGGGCGTCGAGTTCGTCGAGACCAAGCGCTCGCTGTTCGTCTCGCTCGCGGAGCTGCTCGACGGCCGGATCGGCTTCGAGGCCGACGCCGTCTCGTACGCGAGCTGGGAGACGCTCAGGGCCGGCGACGGCCTCGAGGTTGTCCCGCGCCGCGGCCTGGTCGAGGCGCTGCGCGCGGTCAAGGACGACGAGGAGCTCGACGCGATCCGCCGCGCGGCCGGGATCACCAGCGGGGCCTACGGGCGGTTCGCCGAGGAGTCGTTCGTCGGCCGCAGCGAGCGCGAGCTGGCCTGGCGCCTGGACGAGCTCCTCCACGAGCTGGGAGCAGACGCGCCCGCCTTCGAGACGATCGTCGCGTCGGGCCCCAACGCGGCTCGCCCGCACGCGCGCCCGACCGACCGCGAGGTCGAGGCGGGCGAGACGGTCGTGGTCGACGCGGGCGCCATGGTCGACGGCTACTGCGCCGACTGCACGCGGACATTCGCGACCGGATCCTTGCCAGAAGGTCTCAAGGACGCCTACGCCACGTGCCTGGAAGGCCAGCTGGCCGGCCTGGAAGCGGTGCGCACGGGAGCGACCGGCGTAGAAGCCGACGCGGCCGCACGCGAGCGCATCGAGTCCGCCGGGCTCGGCGAGGAGTTCGGCCACGGGCTCGGCCACGGCGTCGGGCTCGACGTCCACGAAGCCCCGCGCCTCTCGCGCGAGTCGACCGACACGCTCGCCACGGGGAACGTCGTAACGGTCGAGCCGGGCATCTACCTCGAGGGCCTCGGCGGCATCCGGATCGAGGATCTCGTGATCGTGCGCGACGGTAGCCCGGAGGTGTTGACGAGCTTCACCAAGGATCTGGTGACGGTCGACTAGACTCGGGCGCCGTGGCGGAGACCGTCTCCACGAACCAGTTCCGCAACGGAATGCACATCCAGCTCGAGGGGTCGGTGTGGCGGATCCTCGAGTTCCAGCACGTCAAGCCCGGCAAAGGCGGCGCCTTCGTGCGCTCGCGGCTGCGCAACCTCGACTCCGGCGCGGTCGTGGACAAGACCTTCCGCGCGGGCGAGAAGTTCCCCCGCGTGCGTACCGAGGTCAAGGAGGTGCAGTACCTCTACGACGCGGGCGACGAGGTCGTCTTCATGGACACCGAGACGTACGAGCAGTTCTCGCTCCCACACGCGACGGTGAAAGACGCGCTTCCGTACCTCGAGCCCAGCTCGACGGTGCAGGTCCTGGCGGTCGACGGGCGGCCTGCGGGCGTGCAACTCCCGTCGTCGGTCGAGCTGGCGGTGGCGGAGACCGAGCCCGGCGTCCGCGGCGACACCGTGTCGAACGTGACGAAGCCGGCCAAGCTCGAGACGGGCGCGGTCGTGCAGGTGCCGCTGTTCGTGAACGTGGGCGACCGGGTCAAGGTCGACCCGCGCGAGGGCCGCTACATCTCCCGCGCCTAAGGCCTCGCTCGCTGATAGTCTCACGGAGACTATGGCCTGGCGCGGGCGGGCATCCGTGCTTCTGCCGGCGCTTCTGGCAGGACTCCTCGCTGCGTGCGGTGGGACGACAGCCGGAGCCCATTCCACGACGAGCGTCCCCGGAGTCGATCCCCCGGCCAAGCGCTGCGGCCCTCCGGCACGGCCGGCTCAAGTCGTCACGCTCCGCACCTCGGACGACGTCCGGCTCGACGGTGCGATCGTGGGGAAGGGGCCACGCGGCATCGTGCTCGTGCACGAGGCGGGAGCGCGCGTGCTCTGCGGCTGGTGGCCGTACGCGGTCCGGCTCGCAGACGCCGGCTTTCGGGTCCTGCTCTTCGACCTTCGCTGCTACGGCCTCTCCGGGTGTCCCAGTGGCCGGGAGGACGACGTGGTGGACGACGTAGCCGCGGCCGTCGAGGAGCTACGCGGCAAAGGAGCGACCTCGATCGAGCTCGTGGGGGCCTCCTACGGCGGCTCGGTCGCACTCGTGGCCACGGCGAGGCTCGCCGACGTTTCGGCGTTGGCCGATCTCTCCGGCGACGAGCTCACCGAACCGATCGGCGGGCAGGGCCGGCCGACGACAGCCGTACGAGCGGCCGCCGACGCTCGCGCTCCCGCCTTGCTCGCGGTCGCGAGGAACGACGGGTACATCGCCCTCAAGGACGAGCGGGCGCTCTACCGGCGCCTCGGCTCTTCACGCAAGCGGTTGGTCGTGCTGCCGCCGGAGGCAGGGCACGGCTGGGACCTGCTCGCACGAGTGGGAGCGCCCGACGAGTGGTCGCAGTTCGCGCGCACTCTCACCGCCTTCCTCGTCGCGCACTCGTCGTGACTCGAACGCTCACGACGACGGAGTACGCGGTTCTCGGGCTGCTTGCCGGCGGCGAGGCTTCGGGCTACGACCTCGCACGGGCCGCGTCGCGCAGCACCGGCTACCTGTGGGCACCCTCACGCAGCCAGATCTACAAGGTGCTGCCGCGCCTCGTCGCGCTCGGCTACGCGACCAAGCGCGACGTTGCGCAGCAGGGCCGGCCCGACAAGCACCTCTACCGGATCACGCCCGGAGGACAGGCTGGGCTCTCGTCGTGGATCCAGGAGGTCGAGGACGACCCGCCAGACGGCATCGGCGTGTTCCTGCTCAAGCTCCTTTTCGCCTGGGCGGCGCCGACAGAGGCCGGCGCCCGCCAGCTCGACGCCTACCGCGCGCTGATCGCCAGGCGCCTGGCGGAGTTCGAGGAGCTGGAGTGCGGGCTCAGTCCAGACGACCCCGTCCAGGCGCGGATCGTGCTGCGGCACGGGATCGCCCGCGCCCGGGCGACCGTCGACTGGGCGGAAGAGGCGCAGCGGGCGCTCGAGCCCACGCACAGCGGCCGTTCGCCGGGCCCCACGCGGCGCTAGGCTCCACGCCGTGCCTGCGCTGGTGGACACGACCATCAGGCTGCTCGGCCAGGAGCCGCTCGCCGGGCGGATGCCGACGGCCGAGCTGCTGCGGCTCGCGGAGCTCCTCGACGGCGCCGGCTTCGCCTACCTCGAGGTCTCCGGGGGCGGCGTCTTCGACACCGCGGTCCGGCGCGGCGTCGAGAGCCCCTGGGAGAGGATCCGCGCCCTGAACGAGCGGACCAAGACCCCGCTTGCGATGGCGCTCCGAGGCCGATTCCTTGTCGGCTCGCGGCCGGTCGGCGGCGAGTTCGTCAGCCGATTCGTCGCCTCCGCGGCGGAGAGCGGGATCGAGGTCTTCAGACTCCACGACCCGCTGAATGACGTCGAGAACCTCCGTGAGGCGGGGCAGGCGATCACCGCGGCGGGGAAGGAGTTCGACGCCGGGCTCGTGTTCGGCTCGGGCTACACGAACGAGACCGAGGCGCTCGTCGAGCAGGCGCGCAAGCTGCCCGAGCTGGGCGCCTCGCGCGTGCTGCTGCACGACCCGTCCAGCTCGCTGCAGCCGCACCGCGCGCAGGAGCTCGTGAAGACGCTGGCCGAGGCTAGCGGCCTGCCGGTCGGCCTCTACTGCCAGGGCGCCGGCGGCAACGCCATGGCGGCGGGACTGGAGGCAGCTCGTGCCGGGGCGGATCTCGTGGCCTGCGCCGTGTATCCGGTCGCACTCACCGTGCACCGGATCTCGGGCGAGGCGATCTCGACCGCGCTTTCGGGGCTCGGGCTCGACACCGGCGTCGATATCGACGCGCTCTGGCGCGCCTCCGAGCTCGTAGACGAGAACATCGGGGACGAACCGGTGACCCCGCTCGCCCCGCGCATCGCGGTCCGCGCCGCCGAGCACCGCGTGCCGCCGGGGCTCGTCGCCTCGCTGGACACGCAACTGCGCACCCTGGCGGCCGGCGACCGGCTGGACGAGGTCCTCGAGGAGCTGACGAGGATCCGCGAGGAGGTCGGCTGGCCGCCGATCGCCTCGCCGATCGGCCAGATCCTCGGCTCGCAGGCCCTCCTGCACGTGCTCTCCGCCAGCCGCTACCAGACCGTCGTCGACGAGCTGCGCTCCCTGATCGACGGCCGCTACGGCAGCCCGCCCGGCCCGATCGACGCGGCGGTCAAGCGCGCGGTCGCGCTCTCGGGCGGTGCGCCGGAGGACGAGGCGCCGGTCGACCTCGACTCGCTCCGCTCCGAGGCCGAAGGGCTCGCCTCGAGCGAGGAGGAGCTCCTTCTGCTCGCGCTGTTCGGAGAAGAGGCCGAGCCGCTGCTGAAGACGATCCGCGGGCGGGCGAACCGGGAGGAGAGCCTGGCCGCCGGCGGCGTCGACCAGGCTCGGGCCGAACGGATCCGGGAGATCGTCCGCATCGTCCAGGAGTCGGGCGTCGGCGAGGTGACGATCGAGGAGGGCGGCATGCGCGTCTCGGTGCGGCGCACGCCCGAGCCGCTCGAGTCACCGCTCGCCGGCGCAGCCGCCGAGGCCTTCAGCGAGCCCGCCGACGCCGAGGAGCCCGCGACTCCGGAGACCGACGGCGTCGTCCGCATCGAAGCGCCGATGGTAGGCGTCTTCTACCGCGCCCCCCAGCCGGGAGCTCCGCCGTTCGTCGAGGAGGGCGACACCGTCACGTCCGGGCAGACCCTCTGCATCCTCGAGGCGATGAAGCTGATGAACGAGATCAAGGCAGACTCGCCGGGCATCGTCCGCGCAATCCACGTGGGGAACGCGGAGGCGGTCGAGTTCGGGCAGCTCCTCTTCGAGCTCGAACCGGTCGGCCCGCCGCCGCTGGACGCGCTGTAGTAGTGCCCCTCCCAGCAATGCTCGCCGGTCTCTCGCCCGCTATCACGCTGCGCCAGACTCCTCCCTCGCCCTTGCGCAGGCTGCCAGCCTGCGCAGCGGTCGAGTGGGGACTCTGGCTTGGTGCTAGCGGCCGGGAGCCTCGGCAGGATCACTGGAAGGGGCACTGATGTTCAACCGCGTCCTGGTCGCAAACCGAGGAGAGGTCGCCGTCCGCGTGATCCGCGCGCTGCACGAGAGCGACGCCGAGGCCGTGGCCGTCTACTCCACCGCCGACCGCGACTCCCTCCACGTGCGCCTGGCCGACCGCGCGGTGTGCGTCGGGCCGCCGCAGGCGAGCGAGAGCTACCTGAAGATTCCATCCCTGATCGCGGCCGCGACCACGACCGGCTGCGAGGCGGTCCATCCCGGGTGGGGCTTCCTCGCCGAGAACCCGGCCTTCGTCGAGGCGTGCGCGGACAACGACCTCGTCTTCGTCGGCCCGAGCGCGGAGGTGATGGCTCGCATGGGCGACAAGGTGGAGGCGAAGGCGGAGATGCGGGCGGCCGGCGTCCCGGTCGTCCCGGGCACCGAGGGCGCGGCGACCCTGGAGGAGGCTCAAGAAGCCGCCGAGGAGGTCGGCTACCCGGTGCTGCTCAAGGCCTCGGCGGGCGGCGGCGGGAAGGGCATGCGGCTCGTCGCCGCCCCGGACGAGCACGAGCGCGCGTACTCGACTGCGTCGCTCGAGGCCGAGGCGGCGTTCGGGGACGGAAGCCTGTATCTCGAGAAGGCGGTCTCGCCGGCTCGCCACGTCGAGATCCAGGTGCTGGCGGACGGGCAAGGAGGCGTCCTCACGCTGGGCGAGCGCGAGTGCTCGATCCAGCGGAGGCACCAGAAGCTGATCGAGGAGTCGCCGTCCGCTGCCCTCGACGATGGCACGCGCGAGGCGATGGAGGCCGCAGCGGAACGCGCGTGTCGCGCGATCGGCTACCGCAACGCCGGCACGTTCGAGTTCCTCCTCGGGCCCGACCGCTCGTTCTACTTCATCGAGCTGAACGCGCGGCTGCAGGTCGAGCACCCGGTGACGGAGCTGGTGACCGGCATCGACATCGTGCGCGAGCAGTTGCGCATTGCGGCCGGCGAGCGGCTCGAGCGGACCGGCCGAGTCGAGCGGCGCGGGCACGCGATCGAGGTGCGCCTGAACGCCGAGGACCCGCGCAATGGATTTGCGCCCTCCCCGGGGAGGATCGCCCGCTTTCGGCCGCCGCTCGGGCCCGGCGTGCGGCTCGACACGTACGTCGAGGACGGCGCGGATGTGCCGCCACACTACGACTCGCTGCTCGGCAAGCTGATCGTCTGGGACGAGACGCGGCCGCAGGCGATCGAGCGCGCGCTGCGGGCGCTGGGCGAGCTCCAGCTCGAGGGCGTGCCTACCACGCGGGAGCTCGCCATCGACATCCTCCGGAGCGAGGAGTTCGGCAGCGGCCGTTACTCGACCGGCTACCTGACCGAGGCGGCCCAGCGGCTGCCGGCGATCGTCGGTTCGTGACCGCGTGACCGAGCCGCTCGTCTTCCGAGGCCCGAACGGGTCGATCACGGTCACCGCGGGAGCGCTCTCGCGGCTCGTGGCTCGCGCGGCCCAAAGCGTCGAAGGGGCGCGGGTGCGCCGCCCGAAGCGTGCGGTAGAGGTGGCGCACGGCGACGGCCACGTGTCGGTCTCGCTCGAGCTCTCCGCGGACTACGGAGTGCCGTTGCCGGAGCTTGCGCGCTCGGTGCAGGAGCGCGTGGCCGACGCGGTGGCGCGGGTTTCCGGGCTCGAGGTCGACCGCGTCGACGTCGAGATCGAGGAGGTCGGGTAATGGCCGGCCGGCGCGCCGCGCGGAGGACGGCGCTCGTGCTCCTCTACCAGTGGGACGTGACCGGCCAGGAGCTCGCGTCGCTCTTCGAGGGCGAGATAGACCCGTTCTCTCGCGAGTTGGCCGAGGGGGTCGTCAAGCAGCACGAGGAGCTCGACGCGCGCATCACGGCAGCTGCAGACGAGTGGACCGCCGACCGGCTGGGCGCGCTCGAGCGCAACATCCTGCGGATGGCGATCCTGGAGCTCGATCGCGGCACCGTCCCGGTCGAGGTCGCGATCGACGAGGCGGTCTCGCTCGCGAAGCGCTACTCCTCCGAGGACGCGGGCAGGCTCGTGAACGGCATACTCGGGCGCATCGCGAAAGAGAGGACAGCGTGAGGGTTGCCCTGTGGCGGGCGTTGGACGGCCGCACCGGCAAAGCCGGCACGGCCTCCAGGTCGGCATCGCAAGCGATGCCTCGGGCTCATCGCAAAGGAGAGGACAGCGTGAGGGTTGCCTTCTGGCGGGCGTTGGACGGCCGCACCGGCAAAGCCGGCACGGCCTCCAGGTCGGCATCGCAAGCGATGCCTCGGGCCGAATCGTGAAGGAGAGGACCGCGTGAGCGCGGAGGAACGCTTGAAAAGCGCTGAGGAGCTGCTGGACCGTCTCGAGCGTACGCGCGAGCGGCTCGAGCAGACCGCCGACCCCGACGAGGCGATCGAGATCCTGACGGAGCTCAGCGGGATCGCGAAGGAGGTCGAGGCGCAGCTCCAGCTGGCGAAGCGGGAGGTGGAGTCCTGAGCTGGCGCTTGCGACGGCGCTCCAAAGCCGTCCGGGCTTTGCTCGGGCGGCCGTCTGCAATGTCCGGTCGACACATCGTCGTTGCTCAGGAGGCGCTATGACCGCGTCAGAGGAGTTGAGGAGCATTGTCGAGTCGTACCTCGCCGAGCTCGCACTCACGCCGGAGCTCGCGGGCCTGGAGCAGTCCATGCGCTACGCACTGGCCGGCGGCGGCAAGCGGGTGCGGCCGGTGCTCTGCCTCGCGACGGCGGAGGCTGCGGGTGCCGAGCCCGAGGCTGCGCTGCCGGCAGCGGCGGCGCTCGAGCTCGTCCACAGCTTCTCGCTCGTCCACGACGACCTTCCCGCGTTGGACAACGACGAGCTGCGGCGCGGGCGCCCGAGCACCTGGGCCGAGCACGGGGAGGCGGTCGCGATCCTCGCCGGCGATGCCCTGCTCGCGGAGGCGCTGCGCCTCGCGCTCTCGTATCCCTCGCCTGCGGTCGCGCGCGAGCTCGTCCAGGCGACGCTGGGCATGATCGGCGGCCAGTACCTCGACATCACCGACGGTGAGGACGACCTCGCGGCCCTGCACCGGCTCAAGACCGGCTGCCTCTTCTCCGCGTCGGTCGCCTGCGGCCTGTGGGTGGCCGAGGTGCCGGAGCCCGAGCAGCGGCCCTGGCGGGCGTTCGCCGACGAGGTCGGGCTCCTGTTCCAGATCGTCGACGACATCCTCGACGAGGACGGCTACCTGCTCGAGCACGGGCCGGAGGGCGCGCGGGCGCTGGCCGACGAGGCCGCGGAGCGGGCGCAGGCGCGCCTCGCCGAGATCCCGGCCGATACCTCTGTGCTCTCGGGCATCGTCGCCGGTCTCGCCGCGCGCACGTCTTGACGGCGACGCGCCGGCTGAGCAACGACACCGCGGAGCTCGTCCCGCGCACGTCCTTCGAGGGACCGGAGGTCCGTTTCGACTTTCCGGGCTTCGAGATCGGCGTGGCGGAGTACGACGAGGGACCGACGGGCTGCACGGTCTTCATGTTCCCCGACGGAGCCGCGACCTCGATCGACGTGCGCGGCGGCTCGCCCGGGGTCAGCGGCGCGGCCTATGACCTCGTCCACGCCATCTGCGTCGCGGGCGGCTCGCTCTACGGGCTCGAGGCGGCCGCCGGGGTAGCCGCGGAGCTGCTGGCCCGCCGCGACTACCGGACGGGCTGGCTCGACATCCCGCTCGTCGCCGGCGCGATCGTCTTCGACTGGGGGCCTCGCGACAACGCGGTCTACCCGGACAAGGAGCTCGGACGGGCGGCTCTGCGGGCGGCGCGGCCCGGTCGCTTCCCCGTCGGGCGTAGGGGCGCGGGCCGCTCGGCGACGGCTGGGAAGCTCTTCGCCTACGAGGAGGGCGAGCCCGCCGGCCAGGGTGCGGCGTTCCGGCAGATCGGCGAGACGAAGGTGGCCGTCTTCACGGTCGTGAACGCGGTCGGGGCGATCGTCGACCGGGAAGGCAACGTCGTCCGCGGCCATTACGACCGGCAGGTAGGCCTCCGGCGCCAACTGGTTCCGGGAGTCGAGGAGCGGCTCGCCGCCGGTACAGCGGTGCGCCCGCCGCCGGGGAACACGACGCTGACCGTGCTCGCGACGAACCTCCGGCTCGATCAGCGTGAGCTGCGGACGCTCGGGCGGCAGGTGCACGCTTCGATGGCGCGGGCGATCCAGCCCTTCCACGCGCTCGAGGACGGCGACGTCCTGTTCGCTGTCTCCACGGGTGCGGTCGAGAGTGACCCGCTGCTGGACACGACCTCTCTCGGAGTCGTCGCCTCGGAGCTCGCCTGGGACGCCGTGCTCTCGGTGGCCGACGAGCCGCTGTAGGTGGGGAAGAAGCGGCTCGACGTCCTCCTCGTCGAGCGCGGGCTCGCGGAGAGCCGCGCCCAGGCTCAGTCGCTCGTGCTGGCGGGCCGCGTGCGGGGCTACGCGAAGGCGGGTCAGCAGGTCGACGAGTCGGCGGAGCTCGAGGTGGTCGCTCCGGCGCCTTACGTCTCGCGCGGAGGCGAAAAGCTGGCGCACGCGCTCGACGTCTTCCGAGTCGACCCGGCCGGCCGTGACTGCCTCGACGTGGGCGCCTCGACAGGCGGCTTCACGGACGTCCTCCTGCAGCGCGGTGCGGCGCGCGTGATCGCCCTCGACGTCGGCTACGGGCAGCTGCATCCGCGCATTCGTGAGGACCCGCGGGTGACGGTGCTCGAGCGCCAGAACGTGCGCGAGGTGCGGGAGCTGCCGTTTGCGCCGGAGCTCGTCGTCTGCGACGTCTCGTTCGTCAGCGTGCGGAAAGCGCTGCCCCCCGCATTGGCGCTGGCGGGTCCGGGCTGGGAGGCAGTCGTGCTCGTCAAGCCGCAGTTCGAGGCCGCGAAAGGCGAGGCGCGCCGCGGGGTGGTTCGCGATCGCGAGGTGCACCGGCGCGTGCTCCGGGAAGTTGCCGGCGAGGCCGCCGCGTGGGGGGCGGAGGTGGTCGGGGTCGTAGACTCCGGGCTGCCCGGCCCGAAGGGGAACCGCGAGTTCTTCCTTCACCTCGTGCAACTCGAGGGGGCGGAGATTCCCGATGACCTCGACGACTGGATCGACCACGCGACGGCCTGAGGTGCGGCGGCTCGCCGTGATCACCCACGGCCAGGCCGCGACGAGCGACGAGATGCTCGTCCGCCTGCGGGCGCTGGCGCAGGAGCGCGGGGTGGAGCTTCTGCTGCCTGATGAGGAGGTCGAGAAGCACGGCGACGGGCCCGGCGGCGCGGTCGAGGACGCCGACCTTGCCGCCGTCCTCGGCGGCGACGGAACGATGCTGCGCGCGCTCAGGCGGTTCCTCGGCACGAGCGTGCCGGTGATGGGCGTCAACCTCGGGCGCGTTGGCTTCCTGGCGTCGATGGAGGCGGACTCGTTGGAGGAGGGGCTCGGGCGTGCGCTCGCGGGCGACTACGAGGTCGTGGAGCTGCCGGTACTGGAGGCGGTTGCGGGGAGTCGCTGGCCCGCTGTGAACGACGTCGTCGTCACGAGCTCGACGATCGGCCGGATGATCGAGCTCGGCTGGGCCATCGGCGCCGAGGACCTGGGCGTGATGCCGTGCGACGGCCTGATCTGCTCGACGCCGACCGGGTCCACGGCCTACAACCTGTCGAACGGCGGGCCCGTGCTGATGTGGGGGCTCGACGCGATGGCGATGACGTTCGTGGCGCCCCACTCGCTGCACGGGCGTCCCCTGGTCGTGCCCCGTGGGCGCTCGCTGACGGTGACGAACCGGACCGGCGACGTCTCGGCGACCGTGCTGGCAGACGGCCAGCAGGTGCACGAGCTGGCGCCCGGCGAGCAGGTGGAGGCCCGTTTCTCGGAGCAGCGGAGCCTGCTGGGAACGCTGCCGGAGGCCACGTTCCTCAGCCGGTATCGCCGCACGTTCACGCCGGGGTAGGGTGCTTGCCGGTCTCGCCGCCAAAGTCACGCAATCGCCACAAAGGCGTCACACACCCGTGCGCGCCGGGCCGGTACCGTCCCTAGCCCCCACCCACCCAGGGGGCGCGCGCGTGAACAAGAAGAGGGCGCCGGCTGCTTGTCTCTTTTGGCGGGTCGCCGCGCGCGGGGCCGCGGCGTAGCATCCAGCCCGTGCTTCGGCGCCTTCGAATCGAGAACCTCGTCCTGATCCGCGAAGCCGAGCTCACGCTTGCCCCCGGACTGAACGCGATCACCGGAGAGACCGGCGCCGGGAAGACGATCCTCGCCCAGGCGGTCGGCCTGCTGCTGGGAGCCAGCGGCGACGCGGCGTTCGTCGGGCCTGACGGCGACGACGCCTACGTCGAGGCCGAGCTCGACCTGCCGGACGGGTTCCTCGACGACGAAGAGCTCGCAGTACTGGCAGAGCTCCGGCCCCAGGACGAGGACGGCCTCGTCCTTGCCCGCCGCGTGTTCCAGGACGGTCGCACGCGCGCGTACGCGTGGGGCAGAAGCGCCGCCCGCGAGGACGTCGCCGCCGCCGCGGAGCGGCTCATCGCGATGTCCGGGCAGTTCCAGCAGCGCCGACTCGCCCGGCCGTCATACCAGCTCGACCTGCTCGACGGATTCGCGGGCGAGAAGCAGCAGCGGCGCCGCGCCGAGCTCCGACGCGCCTGGCGCGACCTCAACGCCGCGCGGCGCCGTCATGAGGACCTGACGCAAGGCGTGGCAGCGGCCGAAGCGCGCCTAGCGGAGCTGCGGGCGCTCGTCGAAGACACAGCAAGCTTGGCGCCGGACACCGAGGAGAGCCTCCGCGCCGAGCGCGAGCGGCTGCGGCACGTGACCGAGCTCGCCGAGGGCGCCTCAGCTGCCGGCGAAGCCCTCTCGCCCGAGGACGGAGAGGGTGCCTCGGACCTGGTTGCGCTCGCCGAGCGTGCGGTCGCGCCGCTGGAGCGCCTTGCGCCGGAGCTCGAGCGCGCCGGCAATGAGCTGCGCGACCTCGAGCTGCGCCTGCGGGAGACGGCATCCGAGCTGCGTGCCTTCCTCGCGTCGCTGGAGGCCGAGCCGGACCGGCTCGAGCAGGTCGAGTCCGACCTGGGCGTGATTGCCGAGGCGAAGCGGCGCTTTCGCTGCGACAGCTACGAGGAGCTGCTCGCCCGGGCCGACGCGGCGCGGGAAGAGCTGGCAGCACTCGACGGCGGCGCGGACCCGGTTGCGGCCGCGGCTCGAGCGCTGAGCGAGGCCGAAAATCGGGTCGCGAAGCTCGCCGCAGAGCTGAGAGCCGCCCGGCAGGCAGCGGCCGACGGCTTCGCCGCCGCCGTCGCAGAAGAGCTCGGCGGGATCGGCCTGGGAGAGGGTGAGTTTCGCGTGGAGCTGCGAGAACGCGAGCCGAGCGCGACGGGATCCGACGAGGTCGCCTTCCTGATCAGGCCGAACGCGGGCCTGCCGTTCGCGCCGGTGGCCGAGACCGCGTCCGGCGGCGAGCTCTCCCGCGTCGCGCTCGCGATCGCCGCTGTGGGCGGAGGCGAGACCATGGTCTTCGATGAGATCGACGCAGGCATCGGCGGCCAGACCGCGCACGCCGTCGGCGAGACGCTGCGACGCCTCTCCAGCCGTGCGCAGGTCGTGACGATCACCCACCTACCGCAGATCGCGTCGCTGGCGGATCGCCACTTCCGCGTCGAGAAAGTTTCCGGCGACCCGACGCACACGACGATCGAGCTACTCGGAGACGACGAGCGCCCCGCCGAGCTCCGGCGCATGCTCGGCGGCGAGCAGTTCATCTCCGCGGTGCAGCAGGAGCAATGAGCTTCGTCGAGTTCACCGGCCGTGCGCGGCTCGGTCGCCGCACCAAGAGCCTCGTCAGCCGCCTCGGCCCGGACGACGTCGCGATCATCGACCACCAGGACATCGACCGCGTGTCGGCCGAGGAGCTGCTCGAGTCGGGCGTCCGCGTGGTAGTGAACGTCGCGCCCTCGCAGAGCGGCCGGTTTCCGAACCCCGGGCCGCTCCTCCTGGTGCGGGGTGGCGTGCGTCTCATCGACGCACCCGGCGCGCCGCTGTTCGACAAGCTCAGCGACGGCGACGACGTCACGGTCCGCGGCTCGAGCCTCTTCCGCAACGGCACGTGCGTGGCGAACGGGCGGACGCTCGGCGCCGAAGAGCTCGGCCGGGCCCTCGCCGAGCAGAAGGGGAGGGTGACCGAGGCGCTCGAGGGGTTCGCCGAGAACACGCTCCAGTACCTGCGCGACGAGGGGCGCCTGCTCGCCGAGGGTGTCGACTTCCCGCCGCTCGAGACGCGGTTCCGCGAGCGGCATGCGCTCGTCGTCGCCCGAGGGCCCGGCTATAAGCGCGACCTCGCGATCGTGCGCCCGTACGTCCGGGACTTCAAGCCGGTCGTCCTGGGCGTGGACGGCGGCGCCGACGCGCTGCTCGCGGCCGGCACGAAGCCGGACGTGATCGTCGGCGACATGGACTCGGTCTCGGACGCGGCGCTGGGCTGCGGCGCCGAGCTCGTCGTCCACGCCTACCGCGACGGGGTTGCTCCGGGCGCCGCCCGTCTCGAGCGGCTGGGCCTGCGTTACGCCACCGTTTCCGCACCCGGGATCAGCGAGGACGTCGCTCTGCTGCTCGCTTTCGAGAAGGGCGCAGAGCTGATCGTCGCCGTCGGGACGCATTTCAACCTGATCGAGTTCCTAGAGCGCGACCGCGCGGGGATGTCGTCCACGTTTGTGACGCGGCTGAAGGTGGGGGACTTACTCGTCGACGCCAAGGGCGTCTCGCGGCTTGTGAGCCGGGAGGTGGGGCTCTGGCCGTTCGTCCTGCTCGCGACCGCGGGGCTCGGTGCCGTCGTCGCGGCGATCGCCGCCTCGCCCGGCCTGCGCCACTTCATCGGCCTGCTGAGCCAGCGGGTTCGAGACCTGCTCGGGCTCGGCTGAGCGCTTCCTGCGCCGCGGCCCGCGCCGCGTCCCGCGCGGGGGCCGGGCGCCGAGACGCCCGGGACATGGCCGTTTCGGGCATGTCCCTGCGCTGGAACCCGTTGACCTCCTCCCCGAGGCGATCCTACTGAGGAAAAGCGCACCGATGGTTACGTAGCAGTGCCGAAACAGCAACACTTCGCGCCCCGATGCCGACCTATTCCGAGACCCGCGAGTTGCTCGCGCCGCTCGACGACGTCTGGCTCTTCCTCGCCGAGCCGCACCACTTCTCCGACTGGTGGCCGGGCGTGGCAGGCGTCCACCCGGATCGCCGCGGGCTCGCGCCCGGGGCTCGGTGGTCGCTTCACGGCGGGATGCGGCCCTCCCTCGTCCGCCGGCCGGCAGCGGAGTCGACGCTCGTCGTTCGCGAGGTCGACGCCCCGACCCGGATCGCCTGGCACATGACCGCGGAGCGCCTCGACGTCGAGCTCACCCTCGCCGACTCCGGCCCTCGCCGCACCCGGGCCGAGCTCACGGTCACCGGCCCGTTCCTCGTCGGCCTGCGCCGCTCGCTGCCCCGCAACGCGCTCAACCGCCTCCACGCCCTGTGCCAGACTGCGGCGGAGCTCTGAATGTTCGACCTCCGCTACCACGTCGCCTCGCTCGCCGCGGTCTTTCTCGCCCTGGTGATCGGGATCATCGTCGGCGTCGGGATCTCCGGCCCCGTCGACAACGAGAAGACGAACCTGCTCAAGGACCGAGTCGCCAGCCTGCAGAAACAGCTTGACCAGTCCTCGCAGCAGTCGGCCGACCGCGAACGCGAGCGCCAGGCCGCACAAACCTTCATCAACGAGACCTACCCGGCGCTAGTCCGCAACCGCCTGCGAGGGAAGCAGATCGCCGTGGTCTTCGTCGGCTCCCCCGACGACGACATCCGCTTGGCTGTTAGCCAGGCCCTCACCGACGCCGGGGCGCAGCAGCTGCGCCTACGCGCGCTCAAGGTGCCGATCGATGTGCACCAGATCGACGGCACGCTGGCCTCGCAGCCCGCCGCCGATGGGCTCGTGGGCAGGAGCCACCTCGAGAGCCTCGGCCGAGCGCTCGGCCAGGAGCTGATGCTCGGCGGCGAGACGCCGCTCTGGAATTCGATCACCGATGCGCTCGTAGAGGAGCGGGCCGGCGGAAACAAGACTCCGGCGGACGGCGTCGTGGTCGTCCGCACCGTCGCGCCGCAACGGGGCGGCACGAGCCGCTTCCTGCTCGGGCTCTACTCCGGGCTCGGATCTGTCGGCGTTCCCGCCGTCGGAGTCGAGCAGACCGATGCGGCCGCCTCCGCGACCGCGGTCTTCCGCAAGGCCGACCTCTCGACCGTCGACGACATCGACACGCCGGTCGGCCGGCTTGCGCTGGTGCTGCTGCTCGCCGGCCAACCCTCCGGCCAGTACGGGGTGAAGGACTCGGCCTCCAACGGCGCGCTGCCGCCGCTACCGACACCTGCTCCGGCGGGTGGCTAAGGCGCTCGCTTGCGGCGCCGACCAAAGAGGCCGTGCCGCCTCCGCCGGTGCGGCCGTCCGACGCACCGTCCGGGAATGTGAAACGACGCGGCTCTCCCGCCGACATAGCCTCTGAGCCGCTCACCGTCCTGATCGCGGCCCGGGACGAGGAGGCGCAGATCGGGACGACGGTCGAGGCGCTCCGCCGTGCGTTCCCCGATGCCGAGGTCGTCGTGGCGGATGACGGCTCCCGCGACTCGACAGCCGCCTCGGCGAGCGACGCCGGCGCTCACGTCGTCTGCCTGCCGCGCCTGGGCAAGGGTCAGGCCCTGACGCTCGGCGAACGTGAGGTCCCGCCTGGGCGCCTGCTGCTCTGCGACGCCGACCTCGGCGGAGACCTCGGGCCGCTGCTCGACGACGGCGCCGACCTCACGATCGCGGCGTTCGCGGAGCGGCAAGGAGGCGGCTTCGGGATCGCGAAGCGCGCCGCTCGAGCGCTCATCCGCGCAAGGAGCGGCTTCAGTGCACGCGAGCCGCTCTCCGGACAGCGCGCTCTCTCGCCGGCTGTGCGCGAGGTCTGCTTCCCGCTTGCTCCCGGCTTCGGTTCCGAGGTGCGGATGACGGTCGACGCCGTGCGGGAAGGGCTCGAGGTACGCGAGCGCGAGCTCCCGCTACGCCACCGCCCGACCGGGCGGGACCTCCGCGGCTTCCTCCATCGAGGCCGTCAGCTGCTCGACGCGGTGCTCGCGTGCGGCCCGACTGCGCTCAACCACCGAGGCCTGCGCCTGCCGCTCGTCGGCGGGCTCGTCGCGCTCGGCGGAGGCCGAGCACCAGCGCGCGTCAGGCTCGGCGTCGCCGCGGTGGCGCTCCTCGGCCTCGCCGACGACCTCTGGAGCGGCCCCGAGCGCGGCTTCCGCGCCCATCTCGGAAAGGGCTCGACCACCGGCGTCGCCAAGGCCGTCGGCATACCCGCCATCGCGCTCGTCACCACCCGCTCCCTCCGCGGCGCGGCCCTCGTCTCGCTCACGGCGAACGTGCTCAACCAGCTCGACACGCGCCCGGGCCGCGCGCTCAAGGCCTTCCTCGCGGGCGCCGCCCTCGTTCGCGGCGCGGCCAAGGGCTACGTCCCGATCGCCGTCCTGCTCGCTCCATACGATCTTCGCGAGATGACGATGCTCGGAGACGCGGGGGCGAACGCGCTGGGCGCCGTGCTAGGTTATGGATCCGTGGGCAAGCTCACGGCCAGGGGTCAGATCCTCTCGATTGCGGCCCTTGCGGCCCTCACCGCAGCCGGCGAAACCCGCTCCCTCGGCGCGCTGATCGAGCGGACTCCCGGCCTCGCGCACATCGACCGTCTGGGGCGCCCCTGATGGCCCGACGGCCGCCGAAGTACGTCTTCGTCACCGGCGGCGTCGTCTCGTCTCTCGGGAAGGGCATCACCGCCGCGTCGCTCGGCCGCCTGCTCAAGGCGCGCGGGCTGAAGGTACAGGTGCAGAAGTTCGACCCGTACATCAACGTCGACCCCGGCACGATGAGCCCCTTCCAGCACGGGGAGGTCTTCGTCACCGAGGACGGCGCCGAGACCGACCTCGACGTCGGCCACTACGAGCGCTTCATCGACGAGAACCTCTCGCGCACTGCGAACCACACCGCCGGCGCGATCTGGGACCGCGTCATCCGCAAGGAGCGCAAGGGCGAGTACCT
>JBKPHO010000412.1:0-9487 GCA_046729915.1 Actinomycetota bacterium
CATCGGGAAGCGGTCATCGTCGGCGGCATTGCGACCACGGCCACCGCCGCTCTCGTCCTCGTCCTCACGCTGCTGGGCTCGTGATCCGCGCTCTATTCGCTGCGGCCGCTTTGATCGTCCTCGCGCTGGGGGTACCGCTCGCCGGAGCTGCCTTCGACCCGACGACCCCGCTGATCACGTCGAGCACTCCGAGCTCGCCCGCGAACGACAACACCCCGATCCTCAACGGGGCTGCGGATCCGGGGTCGCTCATCACGGTCTACACCGACAGCAACTGCCTTCTCGGCGTGGCAGGAACCGGCACCGCCGATTCGTCCGGCGACTTCCACGTCAGCGTCACGGTCCCGGTGACCGACGACGTGCCGACGACGTTCTACGCCACGGCGACGGACTTGACGCCGGCGACGTCGCCGTGCTCGACGGGCTTCGACTACGTCGAAGACTCGACTTCGCCCGACACCGCAATCCAGGGCTCGCCGCCGTCATTCACCGACGCGACCGCCTCTTTCGCCTTCGCCGGCGACGACGGCTCCGGTTCCGGCGTGGCGAGCTTCCAGTGCAGTTTGGACGGCGATTCCTTCGCGGCCTGCACGAGCCCGCAGAGCTACTCCGGGCTCGGCAGCGGCCCGCACACCTTCGCGGTGCGGGCGATCGATCAGGCCGGCAACGCCGATCAGACGCCGGACTCGGTCGCGTGGACGGTTGACGCCACCCCGCCGGAGACCTCGATCCAGGGCTCCCCACCGGGCGTGACGGATGCGACCGCCTCCTTCGCCTTCGCCGGCGACGACGGCTCCGGTTCCGGCGTGGCGAGCTTCCAGTGCAGTTTGGACGGCGATTCCTTCGCGGCCTGCACGAGCCCGCAGAGCTACTCCGGGCTCGGCAGCGGCCCGCACACGTTCGCGGTACGAGCGGTCGACAACCTCGGAAACGTCGATCCGACGCCGGACTCGGTCACCTGGACGGTCGACGCGACGCCACCGCAGACCACGATCACCTCGGGCCCGCCGGATCCCAGCGCTTCTACCTCGGCCTCCTTCGACTTCAGCGGCGACGACGGCTCCGGCTCGGGGGTCGCGAGCTTCCAGTGCGCTCTCGACAGCTCCGGCTTCGCGCCCTGCACGAGCCCCGCGGGCTACCCGGGCCTCGATAGCGGCACGCACACGTTCTACGTACGGGCGACCGACCAGGTCGGAAACGTCGATCCGAGCCCGGACTCCTTCACCTGGGTGATCGACACCTCGATCCCCACGACGACGATCACCTCCGGGCCGAACGGCCCGAGCAACGACGCGTCGCCGACCTTCACGTTCACCTCGAGCGCGAGCGGTGCCACCTTCACGTGCAGCCGCGACGGCGCGGCGTTCTCCTCCTGCACGAGCCCGCAAAGCTACTCGGGCCTGGGCAACGGGACTCACACATTCCGGGTGATCTCGCGCAACGCCGCAGGCACCGACAGCCCTCCGGCGACTCGCACCTGGCTGGTCGACACGGGCGCACCCGAGACCACGGTCAGCTCACACCCTTCGAACCCCACGGCCTCGGCGAGCGCCTCTTTCGGCTTCGGCGGCAGCGACGGCACAGGCTCCGGGTTAGGAAGCTTTGAGTGCCGGCTCGACGCCGCCGCCTTCGCCCCCTGCACGAGCCCGCAGAGCTATTCCGGCCTGGCGAACGGCTCGCACACCTTCAGGGTGCGTGCGGTCGACCGCGCCGGCAACGTCGATGGGAGCCCGGCCTCCTTCACCTGGGTCGTCGACACGCTCGCGCCCGAGACGACGATCACCTCGCCCACCCCGACGCCCAACTCGACCGCGGCGACCTTCTCCTTCAGCGGCGGCGACGGGTCGGGCTCGGGGGTCGCGCGCTTCCAATGCTCTCTCGACGCGGCTGCGTTCGCCTCCTGCACCAGCCCGAAGAGCTATTTCGGCCTTGCCAGCGGTGAGCACACGTTCACGGTCCGGGCGATCGACCGCGCCGGAAACGTCGATGCGACCCCCGACTCCGTCACGTGGACGATCGACACCGACCAGCCGATCATCACGATCAGTGGGCCGGCAAACCCGACGAACGTGACCGTCGCGAGCTTCTCGTTCGCGGCAAACAAGCTGGTCACGGGTTACCGGTGCAGCCTCGACGGCAGCGCATTTGCCACCTGCACGAGCCCACAGGCCTTCCCCGGCCCGTTCGCGGACGGTCAGCACATCTTCGCGGTCGAAGCCACAGACACCTCGGGTAACGAGGGCTCGGCCGGCTACACGTGGACGGTCGACACGGTTCCGCCGACCGTCTCGATCGTGAGCACGCCTATCGCGCTCAGCAACGACACCGTCGCGTCCTTTGCCTTCTCGGCGAACGAGGCCGGCTCGAGCTTCCAATGCGACGTCGACGGTTCCGGGTTCAGTGCCTGCCCCAACCCGCAGACCTACACCGGCGTCGGCGACGGCACGCATACCTTCACGGTCAGGTCGATCGACCCGGCCGGAAACGTCGCTCCGACGCCGGACTCCTTCACGTGGACGGTCGACACCGCTCCGCCGGAGACGGGGCTCCAGGGCTTCCCGCCCAACCCGAGCGGGAGCCGTTCGGCGACGTTCGGCTTCGCAGGGTCCGACCCGAGCGGCATCTCCGCCTTTCAGTGCGAGCTGGACGGTGCGGGCTTCGCAACCTGCGCGAACCCCGCGTCGTACAGCGGCCTGTCCGACGGTCTGCACACCTTCCGGGTCCGGTCGGTGGACGGCGTCGGAAACGTCGACCCGGCTCCGAGTTCGTACACGTGGGCGATCGACGCGACGCCGCCTCCATCCCCGGTCATCACCGCTGCTCCGTCCACGCCCAACGGGACGAGCAGCGCGACGTTCACCTTCACCGACGCGGAGCCGAGCGCGGCGATGGCTTGCCGGGTCGACGGAGGCGCGGCGAGCGACTGCTCGTCAGGCTCCGCCACGTACTCTGGCCTCGCGGACGGGCCCCACACCTTCCGCGTCGCGTCTGTCGACGCGCTCGGCAACCAAAGCGCCGCCGCCACGTACGGCTGGACGATCGACACGGTGCATCCGCTGGTGACCCTCACCGACAAGCCCCCGCTGCTGACCAACCGGACGAGCGTCACCTTCGCCTTCGTCTCGAATCGCCCCGGTAGTAGCTACGAGTGCCGCCTGGACGGCGGCGGGTTCGGCGCCTGCCGAAGCCCGCAGCTCTTCCGCGGCTTGCACGACGGTTCCCACACGTTTGCCGTGCGCGCGATCTCGCTGGGCAACGTCGGGCTCGCGACTGCCTACACCTGGACGGTCGACACCATCGCTCCCGAGACGAGGATCGCGTCCGGGCCCCCGGCAAACAGTCACAGCGCGTCGCCGAAGTTCAGCTTCACGAGCACCGAGGCGCAGTCGACGTTCGCGTGCGCTCTCGACTCGGGCGGGTACGGGCCGTGCAGCTCGCCGAAGTCCTACGCGCGACTCGCCGACGGAACCCACACGTTCCGCGTCGAGGCCGTCGATGCCGCCGGCAACGCCGATGCCTCGGCCGCCACCTACGCCTGGAAGATCACCGGCGGTGGCGGCATCGTCGACGTGCCGCCCCGGAACGTGAGCCGCCTCAAGCCGACCGTCGGCTACGGCTCCCTGCGGCTCAGGTGGAGGAGCCCGGCTGACGCGGACTTCGACCACGTCGGCGTCTACGTGTCGACGAGCGCGAAGAGCCCACCGCGGACGCTCCTCTACAGCGGCCGCGCCCGGTCGTACATGAACAAGAAGTTCAAGAACGGCCTCTACTACCGGTATCTGGTCGTCTCGTACGACCATGCGGAGAACGCCTCGCGCGGCGCGTCGCTCATCGTGCCCACGAGCGCGCTGCTGCGCTCACCGCGCCAGGGACGTCTGGTGCGTTCCGCGCCGCTCTTCCGCTGGGTCGCGGTCCCGAAGGCGAGCTTCTACAACATCCAGGTCTTCTCGGGCGGCCAAAAGATACTCAGCGCCTGGCCGGAGAAGGCGCGGCAGCCGCTCGCACCGAGCTGGACATACGCCGGCCGTCGCTTCGCCCTGCGCAAGGGCCGCTACATCTGGTACGTCTGGCCCGGCTTCGGCCCGAAGGCGAAGAGCCGCTATGGCCAGCTCCTCGGACAGGGGACATTCAGGGTTCGCTGACGTGCACGGGCCAGTCTGCGGCGAGGCGGTGGTGCGTCTTCTGAAGGTGCTCGACAAGCACCCTCACGTCCGCGCGTACCTCGGCGTCGCCTGTCTCGCCGCGTTCTTCCTCGCCACGCCGCTCGTTGCCCGAGCGGATCCTTCGGACAAGTTCTCCGCCGCCATCTCGCCGAGCGCAGTCCAGCCGCCCGGGCTCGCGACCTACACGATCGCGATCACCAACCTCCCCAGCTCACCCGACGCGGCAACTCAGGGGACGGTGTCGATTCCCGGGGGCTTCACCGTCGACGGTGTGGTCAACCCGCCTCAGGCGACAATCGTCTCTGGTCCGTGTACCGGGAGCTGGACGGTGGGGCTCGGCTTGGGCTCGATTGACCTCGCAGCTCCGGAGGGCGCCGCCCTTTGTCCCGGCGGCACCTTGGCGCTTACGCTCACCGTTCTCACGACGCCTTTGGTGGACGGAACGTACGTCTGGACCACGTCGCTGTCTCCCGGGTTCAACGCTCAGAGTCAGCCGACGCTGGTCATCGACGGCACTGCCCCGGACACGGCGATCGGCGGCACTCCGCCTGCGGTCACCGGTGCGGCGGCGTCGTTCTCCTTCGGCGGGAGCGACGGATCCGGGTCCGGCGTTGCGGGCTTCGAGTGCAGCCTCGACGCCGCCGCCTTCGCTTCCTGTACGAGCCCGCGTGACTACGGCGGGCTCGCGGACGGCGACCACACGTTCGCGGTGCGGGCGATCGACGCCGTCGGAAACGTGGACGCCACACCTGCCGCGTTCCCCTGGCACGTCGACGCCGTCCCACCGGAGACGACGATCGTGAACGGTCCGGTCGATCCGAGCGGGAGCTCCTCGGCGACGTTCGAGTTCACCGGGGCCGACACCGGCTCGAGCGTGGACCACTTCGAGTGCGAGCTCGACGGCGGCGGCTTCGCCCGGTGCTCGAGCCCCCGCACGTATGACGGCGTGCCCGACGGCCCTCACGCGTTCCGGGTCCGCAGCGTGGATGCCGTGGGCAACCCGGACGCCACGCCTGCGTCGTTCACCTGGACCATCGACACCATCCACCCGCGCGTCACGCTGACGGACAAGCCGCCGCGACTGACCAACCGCACCACGGCGAGCTTCAGCTTCTCGGCGGAGCACGCCGGGAGCGCCTTCGAATGCCGGCTCGACGGCGCGCCATTCGCCGCCTGCACGAGCCCGAAGCCGTACAGCGGCCTCGCGGACGGCTCGCACACCTTCGCCGTTCGTGCGATCTCGCTCGGCAACACCGGCCTCGCGACTACGTACTCCTGGACCGTCGACACCGTCGCGCCGCAGACCGCGATGGCTTCGACGCCGCCGACCAGGAGCGGCAGCCCATCTGCGAGGTTCACGTTCACGAGCACTGAAGCGGGCTCCACGTTCGCGTGCAGCCTCGACGCGCTCGGCTTCACGCCGTGCGCGTCGCCGAAGAGCTACGCCGGGCTCGGCGACGGCCGGCACATCTTCCGGGTCGAGGCCGTCGACGCTGCCGGAAACACGGACGCCTCGCCGGCCGTCTACTCCTGGCAGATCGCAGGTGTGGGCCCTCCGACGGTCGACCTGACGCCTCCGGCGAACGTTTCCCGGCTTCGCCGGAAAGTGGGCTACGGCCGGCTCCAGCTCCGCTGGAGGAAGCCGGCCGACCGAGACTACGACCACATCAGCATCTACCTTTCGACGAGCCCGAAGAGCCAGCCGAGGACGCTCGTGTACAGCGGCAAGAGTCAGTCGTACACGAACAAGCGGTTCAAGAACGGTCTCTACTACCGCTACCTCGTCGTGAGCTACGACCGGTCGGAAAACGCCTCGCGCGGTAGGTCGACGCGCGTTCCTCCGAGCGTCCTGCTCAAGTCGCCCGGCGACGGCCGCGTCGTGCGCTCGGCCCCGGTCCTCCGCTGGAGCGCCGTCAGGAAGGCGACTTTCTACAACGTCCAGGTCTTCTACCGCAGCCAGAAGGTGCTCAGCGCGTGGCCCAGGAAACCCAGGCGAGCGCTCGCGCAGCGCTGGGTCTACGGAGGACACAGCTTCTCGCTGCGGAAGGGCCGGTACACCTGGTACGTCTGGCCCGCCTTCGGCTCAAAGGCGAAGAGCCGCTACGGGCAGCTCCTCGGCCAGGGGACCTTCAGGGTTCGCTGACCTAGCCCGGCCAGGCGGCCGCGAGGCGGCGGCGCGTCTCCTGAAGGTGCTCGGGAAGCACCTTCACATCCGCGAGCACGGGCATGAAGTTCGTGTCACCCGCCCAGCGGGGAACAACGTGGAGGTGAACGTGGTCGACGATGCCTGCGCCCGCGATGCGGCCCAGGTTCCAGCCGAGGTTGTAGCCCTGGGGCCCGTAGACCTCGGCCAGGGCCGCGAGGCCACGCTCGGCGAGCCGGTGGACCTCGAGAACCTCCTCGTCCGTAAGGTCGGCGAGTTCGCCGACGTGACGAAAGGGGGCGATCATCAGGTGGCCCGAGGCGTACGGGAACCTGTTCAGCAGCGCGAACGCCTGCGCGCCGCGGTGGACGACGAGCCGCTCCTCGTCCTCGCCGGCGGCCGCGTCGCAGAAGACACAGCCGGCCTCCACGTCCGCCCGCTCGATGTATTCGAGCCGCCAGGGCGCCCAGAGCTGCCTCACGACGTCGAGCCTACCGTCCCTCCTGCGGAGCACCTACAATCGTGCGCGTGAAGCGGTTCGTGCTGTTCGTCGCGTTGGCCGCAATCGCCTCCGGGGCCGCCGCACCGAGTGCCCAACGCACGGCGGTCGTGCCGGCCGGTGTCGCGATCGGCGGGCTCAAGGTCGGGGGGCTCAGCTCCGAGCGGGCGCGCGGGGCGATTCGCTGGTGGTACAACCGCCCGCTGCACTTCGTCTTCTTCAAGAAGCGCTGGAGCGTGCGGCCCGCGGCGCTGGGTGCGAGCGTCGACACGGACTGGGCCGTCGAGCGGGTGCTGAAGGCACGCCCGGGCCAGCGCCTCTCGCTGCGCGTCAACGTTCCGGCGGGGCAGATCGACCGCTACATCCGGGCGCTCGACCGGCGGCTGTCGATCGAGCCGCAGGACGCAACCGCCTGGCTCAGCGGCCTGCGTCCGATGATCACACCGAGCAAGCCCGGGCTCGAGCTCAACCGCGCCAGAACTGCGCAGCGCATTCAGGGCGCGCTGGCGGTGGCCCGGCGCGCCGGGGTGATCCGCCCGGCGGCGAGGAGCGTCGCTCCGTCCGTCAATGCGAACGACTTCGGCGCGATCATCGTCATCTACCGGGGCTCGAACGACCTGCACCTCTACAACGCGACGCAGCCGTGGCGCACGTTCCCGGTCGCGACGGGCCAGTCGATCTATCCCACGCCGCTCGGTTCGTGGCACATCGTCGACCTGCAGCGCGACCCCTGGTGGCGCCCGCCCGACTCGGCATGGGCCAAGGGCCTGAAGCCGATCCCGCCCGGCCCCGGCAACCCGCTCGGCACGCGCTGGATGGGCCTGGACGCGGCCGGCGTGGGCATGCACGGCACTCCGGACGCGGCCTCGATCGGGTACTCCGCCTCGCACGGCTGCATCCGCATGCGTATCCCGGATGCCGAGTGGCTGTTCGACCACGTTCACATCGGGACGCCGGTCTTCATCGTCGACGCCTAGTCGCCCCGCCGGTGCCGCGGCACCGGGCGCTAGATTCTGGCGATGCGCGTGTGCTCGCTGCTGCCGAGCGCGAGCGAGATCCTCGCCGCTCTCGGGCACGCCGATTCGCTGGTCGGCGTCTCCGACGAATGCCGCTGGCCGCCCGAGATCCGAGGCAAGCCGGTCGTCACGGCGGCTCGAATCGACGTGTCGGCCCTCTCGAGCGGCGAGATCGACGAGGCCGTCTGCACGTCGCTCCTCGACGGTGGCTCGCTCTACATGATCGACTCCGAGCTGATCGAGGCACTCGAGCCCGACCTGATCGTCACCCAGGACCTCTGCGCCGTCTGCGCAGTCTCGGGCAGCGATCTCGCCACGGCGCTGCCGGTCGAGGTGGACGTGCTCTCGCTCGACCCGCGATCGCTCGTCGAGGTTGCCGAGACGTTCCGCACGCTCGCCACGCGGCTCGGCACGCCTGAGCGCGGGGACGAATTGGTGCGCGCGTTCGAGCAGAAGATCGAGGCGGTGGCGCAGGCCGTGCGCGAGCTGCCAAGGCGCCGGATCTTCTTTGCCGAGTGGCTCGACCCGCCCTTCTGCGCCGGCCACTGGATCCCTGAGATGATCGAGCTTGCCGGCGGCATCGACGTGCTCGGCCGGCCTGGCCGACCCTCGGCCCCGACCACCTGGGAGGCGGCGATGGCCCACGACCCGGAGCTGGTGATCCTCGCGCCCTGCGGCTTCGGCGCCGACGAGGCGCTCGGGCGTTCGGAGGGCCTCACGCTTGGCCGTCCGGGAATCGCGGTTGACGGGGACGGCTATTACTCGTGCCCGGGGCCACGCCTGGCCGACGGCGTCCGACAGCTGGGCCACATCTTCCACCCGGACGCAGTCGAGGACCCCGGCGTCGACCAGCTCGAGCTCGCGCCCGCCCACTAGCGCGGGCTACAGCCAGCGCTTCTAGCGTGGCCGGTCGCTAGGGTGCCGAACCCGCTTGCTCAGGACTCTCAGGTGCGCTGAGGTCATCTGAGGTCGGCTCAGTCTGGTGCAACTTTGCACCACCGAGCAGGCGCTGCTCCAGTGCTGCGGCCTCATCGCGGAAGACCGTCCCGGCCAGGTGCAGGTAGACGTTCGTGGTCTGCATCGAGCGGTGGCCGGCGCGGCTCATCAACGCGATCGGGGATTCGCCGGCAGCTGCGCCGTTGGTCAAGCTCGCGTGGCGGGCGTCGTGGAAGGGACGCACGTAGTCGCTGATGCCGGCAGCCTTGAGCGCCGCTCGGAACTCCCCCGCGTACCACTCATGGTCGATTTTCGAGCCGCGCTTTGGATGGCAGAAGACCAGTTCGTCCTCGCCCTGGAAGGCCGAGCGTCGGCGGTGCTGCCAAAGCGCCTCGGCGAGCGCGGAGGAGAGGGCGATCAGCCGCTCGCCCTCCTCGCTCTTGCTCTCCCGTACACGCAGCACGCTCTCCACGAGGTCAACGTCGAACCAGCGCAATGCCTGAAGCTCGAAGCGGCGGATCCCGGTCAACATCAGCGTCAGGAAGATCACCCGCGCCTGCTCGTCGGCAAACGCCTTCTGCACGCGTGCAACCTCGACCGGCTCGAGGATGCGCCAGCGGCGGCGCTTCACCTTCGGGCGCTCGGCGCCGTCGACCGGGTTCGATTCGACCAACTCCTCCGCCCTCGCCGTCTTGAAGACGTCGTGGAGCAGGTTTAGGTGCAACTGAAC
>JBKPHO010000413.1:0-6464 GCA_046729915.1 Actinomycetota bacterium
GGACGGAGTCTTCCTGCAGACGAACAAGAGCTGGTCGATCGACGACAAGCGGCTCAACTTCCAGTTCGGCACCCAGATCGCGTGGGAGATCAAGGGCGGGAAGCTCGGGCGAATGCTCCGCGACGCGACCTACACCGGGCAGACGCCGGTCTTCTGGGGCTCGCTGGACACCGTCGCCGGGCAGGAGGAGTGGCGTCTGCACGGGCTGACGAACTGCGGCAAGGGCCAGCCCGGCCAGCACGCGCACGTCTCGCACGGCGCCTCGCCCGCCCGCTTCCGCAACGTCCAGGTCGGCTTCAAGCAGTGACGGCGCTGGAGCTGGTGGAGCGCGCGCTGGGCGCGGCCGATGGCGACGAGGCTCTGGCGCTCGTCCGCACGGAGCGGTCGGGCTTGGCGCGGTTCGCCGGCTCAGAGGTCCACCAGCCGACGCTGATCGAGAACGACGTCGTCGAGCTGCAGATCGCGCGCGACGGACGGCTCGGGATCGCCTCCGCGAACCGCACCGACGACGACGGCCTGCGCCCGCTCGCCGCCCGGGCTGCCGAGGCTGCCGACAGCGCTCCGCCGGATCCCGACTTCCCGGGCATCGCCCCGCCGGCCGAGCCTCCGCCTGTGGAGGGCTACGACGAGGAGACGGCCGCGCTCACGGCCGAGGAGCAGGCGCGCCTCGCGGCTGCAGCGATCGACGCCTCCGAGCTCGATCTCTACGGGTTCTTCACGAGCGGCGTCGCCGAGCTCGCGCTCGCGTCGTCGACCGGCCTCGCGATCTCGCAGCCGATGACCGACGTGGCCGTGCTCGCGCTCGCCGCCGTGGACGGCGCCTCCGGATACGCGGAGCAGACGGGCTGGCGCCTGGCCGACGTCGACCCGGCCGGGGCCTCCGCCAAGGCGGTGGAGAAGGCGAAGCTCACGCGGGGCGCGGTCGAGCTCGAGCCCGGCTCCTACCCGGCAGTGCTGGAGCCGCCGGCCTTCGCGGAGCTGCTCGCGTACTTCGCGTACGACGCTTTCGGCGCGCTCGGGCTCCTGGAGGAGCGCAGCTATTCGTTCGACAAGCTCGGCTCGAAGGTCTTCGACGAGCGCTTCTCGCTGGCGGACGACGCGCTCGACCCTCGTGGGCTACCGAAGGCGTTCGACTTCGAGGGCACGCCGAAGCAGCGGGTCGAGCTGGTCCAGGACGGCGTTCTCAGCGGCGTCGTCTGGGACCGCGGCACCGCGAAGCGGGCGGGCGGTGGGCGGGTGAGCACCGGGCACGCGCCGCCGAGCTCGCTGCGCCACTGGGGGCCGCTCCCGTTCGCGCTCTCGGTCCCCGGCGGCGAGGCCGACTCAGCCGAGCAGCTGGCGGAGGCGCTAGGGGACGGCATCTACGTCACGCGGCTCCACTACCTGAGCGTCGTCGATCCGCGCGAAGGGGTGGTGACGGGCATGACTCGTGACGGAACCTTCCGGATCCGCGCCGGCAGGATCGCCGAGCCGCTCGTGAACCTTCGCTTCACGGTCGCGGTGCCGGAGCTGCTGGCCGAGCTCCCGGGGCTCACGCGGGAGCCCGTGCTGCTGAATCACAACGCCTACTACGACGACCGCTACGCGACGGGGCTGCTCTCGCCTGCCGTCGCGACGGCCCGGTTCGACGTCACCGGCGTGGGCTCCGGCCCCGGAATCTGATTAGCACGGGGGAACCCCTGGTTCCCCGTGAGCCCCTCCTTCAGCCACGTTCCGGGGTTCGCGGTGCTTCACATGCCGGCGGCTCGGAGCTTGGGTAATCGCGCTTTCGGAGCGAGCCTCCCGCCGGGCAAAAGCCCGGCTCCGGCGGCGCGGCGTTGTGCCGCTCCCACACAACGTCCGACTCGTCGGGCAGCTACTGCCGGAGTCGTACGCCGGTGTAATCGACCGAGCCGAGCTCGTCCTCGCGCCAGCCGCTGAGGCGCGGGGAGACGAGCCGCGCATCCGCAACCCACGAGATCGGGATCACCGGCTTCCCGCGAGCGAGGGCGATCAGCGCACGCAGGCGAGGGTACGGCGCGAGCAGCCGCTCGAGCCTCGCGTCCGCCGCGCCTCGGCCCGTGAAGGCGCCGAGGCCGAGGTCGCGCCAGGCCGCGACGAGCACGTTCGTGCCGTACGCGAGCGTCGGGTCGGTGGGCTGGGCGAACCGGACGGCGACTCGCGGTAGCGAGGGGATGCGCTCGCGCGCATCCCGTAGGGCGATCGCGGCCTTCGCGGCGCTCGGCTTCCCGCGCTCGCGGAGGCTCTCCGCGGGCGGCGCCTCGAACTCGGGCACGAGCGCCTGGTAGTCGGCGCGGTCGGCGGTGTCGTCGTAGGCGGCGCGCAACTCGGGCGCGATCGCGCGCTCGAAGGTGACCGCGTCGACGGCAAGCAGCCGGCGCGTATGCAGCGCCGGAGCGAGCTGGGGATCGAGCTTCGCTGCGCGGATGTCGCCGAGCGGCACCGGCGCCTCGTCGAGCCGGCCGGCGCGGAAGAGCCGGAGCGCCGAGTAGGGCGCGAGCCTACGCACGTCCACGCGGAGGCCTCGGCGTTCGACGACGATGCGCTTCGGGCTCGCCGAGATGAGCCGGAAGGGGCCCGGCACGCCGGGTGGAGCGGCCGCGACCTGCGTCAGCCTGTAGGGCAGGTCGGGGTCGGGTGAGGGCAGCGCGATCACGAGCGTGTGCTCGTCGGGCGTCGCGATGCGGCGCGCCGGGAGCAGCTTCGCGCGTCGAAGCTGGGTCGCGATCGCGCCCGCGTGCCGGCAGCGCAGGCGCCAGGTGGCACCGCTCGCCCGCCAGCTCGAGCACAGGCCCGGCCGCAGCTCGCCCGTGCTCGGGTCGGTCCGCACCGGCGTCGAGAAGACCATCCGCGCGACGACGATCTGGTCGCGGGTGCGCGCGCGCTGCGGCTCGAGCGGCCACAGCGGGTCGGCGAGCGCCACCCGAACAACGCCTGCCGGGCCGGCAACCGGCAACGCCACCTGCCGCTTCGGCGCAGACGAGTCGCAGCCGGCTGCGGCCAGAGCAAGCGCGGTGAACAGGAGGGCTTGGCGGAACGTCGCTCGCCGCCCGGGCGCGATGCTCGTTCCGAGGCAAGGACGCAGGGAGCGTTCGTACCTGGAAAGTACGGGCGCGACTGAGGACGCGGCATCGGGGCGGGCAGCGCGGCCCGGCGGCACAGCCGTCGTTTCGTCAAGCCCTCCTACTAAAGCCGCGGCGCGGCGGCTGCGCACCGGCTACTTGAGCAGGTGGAAGAGCAGGACGGTGTTGCCCGCGAACAAGAGCGCGATCGCGATCGTCAGCCGCGTCAGGTTTCGTTCCACGATGTGGGTGCCGCCCTGCGAGGCCGGCGTGAACCCCATGCCGCCGAGGCCGGCGTCGCGGCCCGAGTGCATCAGGATCAGGCCGACGAGCGCGGCCGAGAGCAGGACCTGGATGACTGCAAAAAACTGGAGCACAGCGCGGCCAGGATACCAACGGGTTTGGCTCGTTCAGGCCGCGAGCTCGCGGATTGCCTCGATCAGCTGCGCGGCGATGCGGTCCTTCGTCACGTACGCGGCGGCCCCGGCTTCGCGCGCCCGGGCGACGTCGGTGCGCGAGTTGGAGCCCGTGAGCATGAGGACGCACGCCTGCCGCTGCTCTCGGCGGATGCGCTTGGTCGCCTCGACCCCGTCGACGCCGGGCATGGCGATGTCCATCAGGATCACGTCCGGCTTGAGCGCGAGCGCCTGCGCGACGGCTTCCTCGCCGTCGCGGGCGCGGCCGACGACCTCGATCTCGGGCTCGGACTCGAGGATCGCCTCGAGGGCTTCCGCGAAGAGGCGGTGATCGTCGGCGATCAGGACGCGGATTGGGGCGGCCATGTGGGGAGAAGATCTACTTGTAAAACGAATTTCAGGCGGTTTCGGCTGCGGCCCGCTCGAGAACCTGCTCGACGCGGCGGGCCTGCTCGCGGACGTCGTGGCGCTCGGCGGCGGCACGGGCGGCCGGGTTCGGCCGCGGGAGGGCGGCCGTGACGCGGAGGGCGTCGGCGAGGGCTTCCACCTCGAGCGGGTCGACGAGCACGCCCACGTCCGGCGGGACGAACTCCGGTGGACCTCCGATCCGCGTGGCGACGACCGACCGCCCGCAAGCCATCGCCTCGAGCACAGCCTGGCCGAAGGGCTCGATCAGGCTCGGCTGGCACACCACGTGTGCACGGGCGATTTGCGCCGGGATCTCGTCGTGCGGGACGGTGCCGGCGAGCTCGACTCCAGAGCGGCCTTCGAGCCGTGCTCGAAGCGGGCCGTCGCCGACGAACGTCAGCGTTGCGTCGTCGTCCGCGAGCCGCTCGAACGCGTCGGCGAGGCGGACGACGTTCTTGCGCTCGCTGAGCGCGCCGAGACAGAGAAAGCGGGTGCCGTTCGGAGGAGCCGGCTCAACCGCGAAGCGCTCGAGGTCGACCCCCGAATCGATCACCTCGGTCTTGCCTCGCGCCTCCGGGACCTTCGTCTCGAGCTCGCGCCGGAGGTAGTCGGAGACGGCGATCACGGCCGCGGCCTTAGCGACGGTGAGCCGGGTGAGCGTGGCGACTCCGGGAACGGTGCCGACGTTGCGGACGTCGCGGCCGTGGGCGGTGAGCACCAGCGGCGCGCGGGACGCAAGCGCGGCGATGAGGCCGGACGGGACGAGGAAATGCGCGTAGACGACCTCAGGCCGGAAGCGGCGCGCGGCCTGGAGCGTGCGTGCGGTGAGGGTGACGTAGCGGCGCTTGCCGCCGGCGCGGCTCTCGAGCACGGCCCGCTCGACCTCGTGTCCCCGCTCGCGCAGCGCGCGCTCGAGCTGGGCGACGAACACCCCGAGATCGGGCTCGCCGGGGCCGGGGTACATCTGCGAAACAAGCAGGATCCTCACCGGGAGCAAGCTTGACGCTTCCGTCACACATGCGTGACACACGGTGCGGATTTCACCCATATGCTCGCCTCGGGGAGGAGGCCGGGCGAACCGAACTACAGGGAACGCTCTCGGGAGGGCGGTCTACGGCGCGCGCTGCGCATCGTAGGTTCCGAACTCTTCGCGCAGCACGTTGCAGATCTCCCCGACCGTGCACCGGGCCCTCAGCGCTTCGCGCATGGGAGGGAGCAGGTTCTCCGCCCCTCGCGCCGCCTCGCGCACCGCCGCCAGAGCCGCGTCCGCTGCCTCAGCATCCCGCTCGGCGCGAACGCGAGCGGTCCGTTCGAGCTGCCGCCGCTCCGCCTCCGGGTCGATCCGGTGCAGCTCGATCTGCTCCGGCTCGGCCTCCGCGTAGCGGTTGACGCCGACGATCACCCGCTCGCCCGCCTCGACCTCCTGCGCATAGCGAAACGCAGCCTCGTCGATCTCGCCCTGGACGAAGCCCTGCTCGACTGCGGCGACCGCGCCGCCGAGCTCGTCGACGCGGGCGATCAGCTCACGTGCGCGTGCCTCGAGCTCGTCTGTGAGCGCCTCGACGAAGTAGGAGCCGCCGAAGGGGTCAGCGGTGTCCGTGCCGCCGGCCTCGTGCGCGAGCAGCTGCTGCGTCCGCAGTGCGATCCGCGCCGCCCGCTCGGTCGGCAGCGCCAGCGCCTCGTCGAACGAGTTCGTGTGCAGCGACTGCGCTCCCCCCGCCACGGCCGAGAGCGCCTGCACTGTCACGCGCACGATGTTGTTCTCCGGCTGCTGCGCGGTCAGCGTCGAGCCGCCCGTCTGCGCGTGGAAGCGCAGCGCCTGCGCACGCGGGTTCGTGGCGCCGAAGCGTTTGCGCATGATCTCCGCCCACAGTCGCCGGGCCGCCCGGAACTTCGCCACCTCCTGGAAGAAGTGATTGTGGGCGTTGAAGAAGAACGACAGCCGCGCGCCGAAGTCGTCCGGCGAGAGCCCCGCGTCGACGGCCGCCTGCGCGTAGGCGATCCCATTGGCGAGCGTGAACGCGAGCTCCTGCACCGCCGTCGAGCCGGCCTCGCGGATGTGGTAGCCGGAGATCGAGATCGTGTTCCAGGACGGCAGCCGCTCGGCGCAGTACGCGAACAGGTCGGTCGTCAGCCGCATGCTCGGCTCGGGCGGGTAGATGAAGTTCCCGCGCGCGATGTACTCCTTGAGGATGTCGTTCTGGACCGTCCCGCGGAGCTGCTCGCTCTTGACGTCCTGCTCCTCGGCGACCAGCTCGTAGAGCAGGAGCAGCACGCTCGCCGGCGCGTTGATCGTCATCGAGGTCGACACCTCGTCGAGCGGGATCCCGTCGAACGCGGTCCGCATGTCGTCGATCGTGTCGATCGCGACCCCGGTGCGGCCGACCTCGCCCTGGCAGCGCGGGTCGTCGGAGTCGAGGCCGAGCTGCGTGGGCAGGTCGAACGCCATCGAGAGGCCCGTCGAGCCGTGCTTGATCAAGTAGTGGAAGCGTTCGTTCGTCTCCTGCGCGGTCGCGTAGCCCGCGTATTGGCGCATCGTCCACTTGCGGCTGCGGTACATGTCCGGGTGGATGCCGCG
>JBKPHO010000414.1:0-1135 GCA_046729915.1 Actinomycetota bacterium
CGACTTCCTCGCTGCGAAACCGCTCTTCGAACAGGCTCTCGCCGAGGCGCCCGACTCGAGCGTCCTTCGCCGCGACTACGGCTACCTGCTCGAGTGTCACGCCCGAAACGAGCTTCGGCGTGCGGTTGCCGAGTACACGCGCGCAATCGACCTCGACCCACGTGCGGACAAGGTGCGTTACCAGCTGAACTCCGCGTACGCCGGCTTGCGTGAGCAGGAGCGGGCAATCGCGTTCTGCAAGCAGCGGCTGGATGCATCGCCTCGCGACGTCCGTGAGTACCGCTTCCTCGCGAGCGCCTATCTGCTCGCTCGCGATCTCGACCGGGCCGAAGCCGTCGTCGCCGCCGGGCTCGCGCTGGAGCCCGGTGACCGGGTGCTGATCGCCGAGCGCGGCGAGGTCAAGGCCGCGACAGGCGATCCTGACGGGGCGCTGGCCGACTGGCGTCTCGCCCTCGACCTCGACCCGGAGGACATCGGCCCGCTCTACAGCAGTGCGTTCCTGCTCGAGGGGGAAGGCAGGCTCGACGAGGCGAGGGACACTTGGCGGGTGATCGTCGAGTGGCTCGACGCGCGCGGATTCACGCTCCAGGCCGCCTGGCCGAGGTGCGAACTCGAGAGGCTCGACGAGACACTCGCCGCTAGGTGACGTGGCCTCAGCAGACTTCGCTACGCGATGGTGAAGAGCTCCTGGCGGCCCAGTCGCGTTCGGCTTCGGCCTCCATCCGTTCCAGGCGCTCGTAGTAGTCGGGGAACTCCTTCATGTGGGCCAGCGCGATCTTCCCCGTCAGAAGTGGGTCGTCGCCGGTCACGTCCGTCTGGGGATCGTGCGACCCATGTTCGAGCTCGACGTCTATGCCACGGCGAAACTGCTCGAGGTCGAAGCGCTCCCAATCGACTCCGATCTCGTCGCCGATGCGCCGGGCCTCTTCGGTTGTGGTTCGCCTGGTCTCTGCCATGTCTCGAGCCTCCTGACCAAGAACGGGTTCGTCAGCCAAGGCAGACGCTAGCGCCGCACCGGCAGCTCGACCGTGAAGGTCGAGCCTCGGCCCGGCTCCGACGCGACCCTCAGCGTGCCGCTCATGCGCTCGACGAGCTCGCGGCAGATGTAGAGGCCGAGCCCGCTCCCGCCGACGCC
>JBKPHO010000415.1:0-5035 GCA_046729915.1 Actinomycetota bacterium
GGGCCCTTGTGGGTCGCGTCGATGCCGAGCTTGCCGCCGTAGAACTGCAGCGTCGGCGCGTGGTCGAGGTGGTCGAGCGGGCCCTCGCTGATCATTACGTCGCGCTTCGGGTCGACGTTCGCGCCGACGCGGAAGAAGACCTCCGCGTAGTCGTGGACGTCGACCCACTCGTCGACCACGACCACCGCCTTGGTCAGGCTGAGCAGCCCAAGCCCCCAGATCGCGTGCATCACCTTCTGCGCCTGGCCCGGGTAGCTCTTGCGGATCGAGACGATGCAGCAGTTGTGGAAGGCGCCCGCGACCGGCAGGTCGTAGTCGACGATCTCCGGGACGCTCATGCGGATCGCCGGCAGGAAGATCCGCTCGGTCGCCTTGCCGAGCCAGGCGTCCTCCTGCGGCGGCTTGCCGACGACGATCGAGGGGTAGATCGCGCTGCGGCGCATCGTGATCGCAGAGACGCGAAAGACCGGGAAGGGCTCGGGCGGCGTGTAGTAGCCGGTGTGATCGCCGAACGGGCCCTCGTCGGCGAGCTCGTCCTTCGTGATGGTGCCCTCGAGGACGATCTCGGCGTTCGCCGGCACCTCGAGGTCGACGGTCTTGGCCGACACGAGCTCGACCGGCTCGCCGCGCAGGAAGCCCGCGAGCATCAGCTCGTCGACGTGCTTCGGCAGCGGCGCGCTGGCGGCGTAGGCGGTCACCGGGTCGAGCCCCAGGGCGACGGCGACCTCCAGCTTGCCGTCGGTCATCAGGTAGTCGGCGCGGCCGTCCTTGTGGATCTGCCAGTGCATCGCCGTCGTCCGCGCGTCGAGGAGCTGCAGGCGGTACATGCCGACGTTACGCCCGCCCGTACGCGGGTCCCTCGTGATCACCGCCGGGAGGGTGATGAACGGCGCTGCGTCCCCCGGCCAGCAGGTCTGCACGGGGAGGCGGCGGAGGTCGACCTCGTCGCCTTCGAGCACGACCTCCTGGACCGGGCCGCTGCGGACGCTCTTCGGCCGGGAGTCGGCGATCGACTTCAGCTTCTTCAGCCCCCGCACCTTCTCGGCGAGCCCCTGAGGCGGCTGCATCTCGAGCACGTCGCCGAGCTTCCGTCCGACCTCGTCGAGGCTGTCGGCGTCGAACGCGAGGCACATCCGCCGCTCCGTGCCGAACTGGTTGATCAGCAGCGGGTGCTCGGAGCCCTTCGGGTTCTCGAACAGCAGGGCCGGGCCGCCCGCCTTGACGACGCGGTCGACGACCTCGGTGATCTCGAGGTGCGGATCGACCTCGGCGGAGACGCGAACGAGCTCGCCCTCGCGCTCGAGGAGCGCGATCCACTCGCGCAGGTCGCCTGGCGGAGCCACGGATGTGAGTCTATGCAGGAGTTCCGCGATGAAGGTCTACGTCACCGGTGCCTCGGGGTTCGTCGGCTCGCACGTGACGCGCGAGCTGCGCGCGCAGGGCGCCGAGGTGCGTGACGAGTTCGTCGAGCTCGGCGACCGGCTCGGGCTCGAGCGCGCCGTGGCCGGCTGCGACGCCGTCTTCCACGTGGCCGCGCTCTACAGCTTCGACGCGCCGGCTCGGGAGCTGGAGCGCGTCAACGTCGAGGGGACGCGAAACGTGATCGACGCGTGCCGGGCGGCGGGGGTGCGGCGGCTCGTGCACACGAGCTCCGCCGCGACGTGCGGGCCGGTGCCCGGCCGTGAGGCGACCGAGGAGGACTCGCCGCCACACTGGGAGCTCCCGGTGCCGTACAAGTGGACGAAGCTGGCCGCCGAGCGGCTCGTGCTCGCCGCCGCGGTCGAGGGCCTGAACGCCGTCGTGGCCAACCCGACGACGCCGGTCGGCGAGGGCGACCTCCGGCCAACGCCCACCGGGCGGATGATCCGCGGAGTCGCCCTCGGCCGCTACCGGGCCTACCTAGACATCGGCTTGAACGTCGTCGACGTGCGCGACGTCGCGCGCGGCCACGTCCTCGCGCTCGAGCGCGGCCGCAGCGGCGAGCGCTACATCCTCGGCGGCGCCAACCTCACGCTGGAGGAGCTCTTCGCCGCCGTGTCCGACCTCGCCGGAAGGCCCCGGCCCAGGCTGCGGGTGCCGTATGCCGCGGTTCGGGCAGCCGCCCTCGTGGGCGCCGTGAACCGCCACGAGGCACGGCTCGCGCGCCTGCCTGCGTACTTCTCGTGGGCCAAGGCCGAGCGCGAGCTCGGCTACCGGCCCGGACCGCTGTGGCCGGCGCTGGCGCGCGCAGTCGCCGAAGCTAGTGGTGCCGGTGGCGCAGCCAGCGCGACAGTTCGCCGAGGACGATCACGCCCAGGAAGACGAGGCCGACGACCAGCATCGCCTTGATGACGTCGAGGCCTTCTTCGGCCGCGGTCTTGGCGGCGAGCACCATCGGCCCGACTTTAACTCACCCGGCGCAGGTGGTTCTCGAGGGCCCGGTCCGTTTCGGCGCCGGGGCTCCAGGCGAGGCGCGCCTCCTCGCCGCGGCCGAGCGTCGCCGCGGTCGCGGCCCAGGCCTCGCCGTCGCCCGGCAGGCCGTCGGCACGGAGCTGCGCGCAGAGCGAGATCAACGCGGCGAGGTCGGTGATCGCCCCGACCGGCCCCACCTCGGCCACCCGCACGAGGCCGTGCGCGTAGAGATAGTCGCCGAGCAGGAGCGCCGTGTCCGCATCCGCAGGCGCAAACAGCCGCGGCCGACCGTAGTGGAGCAGATAGCCCTCGTAGATCGTCTCCAGGCCGAGCGCGTAGCGCTCCTCGCCGAGCGGCGAGAACACGGGCTCGAGTTCGCGCTCCGCAGGCGGCTGCAGCGCTTCCTCCCACAGCCGGCTCTCCCGCGCTGCTTCCTGCGCGATCGTCTCCCAGAGGTCGATGCTTACAGCCAGGCGGCGAGCTCTCTCGTCCAGTAGGAGACGACCAGGTCGGCGCCCGCGCGCACGATCGCGGTGAGCGACTCGAGCGCGGCCTGCCGCTCGTCGAGCCACCCCCGCGCGCCTGCGGCCTTGAGCATCGCGTACTCGCCCGAGACGTTGTAGGCGCCCACCGGAAGATCGAAGCGCTCGCGCACCGCCCGCAGGACGTCGAGGTTCGGGAGGGCCGGCTTGACGAGCAACGCGTCCGCGCCCTCCTCGACGTCGAGCGCGCACTCCCGCAAGGCCTCGCGCACGTTGGCGGGGTCCATCTGGTAGCCGCGCCTGTCGCCGAAGGCCGGCGTCGAGTCGGCCGCCTCGCGGAAGGGGCCGTAGAAGGCTGAGGCGTACTTCGCCGCGTACGAGACGATCGGGATCTCGCCGCGGCCGTCCTCGTCCAGCGCGGCGCGAATGGCGGCGACGCGTCCGTCCATCATGTCGCTCGGGCAGACCGCGTCGGCGCCGGCGGCCGCGTGGCTCACGGCCGTCCTCGCCAGCAGCTCGAGCGTGGCGTCGTTGTCGACCTCCTCGCCGTCGAGCACGCCGCAGTGGCCGTGCGAGGTGTACTCGCAGAGGCAGACGTCGGTGAGCAGCACGAGCCCGGGGCTCGACTCGCGGAGCGCGCGCAGCGCCCGCTGGATCACGCCGTCGTCGTCCCACGCGCCCGAGCCCTCCTCGTCCTTCTCGTCCGGGATGCCAAACAGCAGCACGCTGCGCACGCCGAGCCGCGCGGCCTCCTCGGCCTCGGCGACCAGGTCCCCGACCGAGAAGCGCCCGAGCGCGGGCAGCTCGGGATTCGGCTCGGTCACCGGTCCGACGAAGAGCGGCAGGACGAAGTCGTCGAGGTCGAGCCGCGTCTCCCGTACGAGCGCCCGCAGCCGGTCGCTGCGGCGCAACCGCCGCATTCGCGTAAGCGGAAACACGCTCACGCGAAGCACTCCAATGCGCGAGCGGCGTTCACAGGGTGACTCCGCTACCAATCCTTCGGCGAAACCGAACGCGTAGCGTGCTCACACCAACAATCTACGCGCTCCCAGGCGGGCGAGCCCGCCGAAGACGACGCCCAGCGCCAGCAGCCAGAGCGCCTCTCGCGCGACCTCGCCCCACGGGCTCAGGTCGTAGAGCGCCGAGCGGAAGAAACGCACGGCGTGGGCGAAGGGCAGCGCGTCGCTCGCCCAGCCGGCCGGCGGCACGATCTCGGCCGGGATCAGCCCGAGGAAGACGATCGGCAGCACGACGAGCAGGGCGACCAGCGAGGCGGAGCGGGCCTCGCGCGCGAGCGCCCCCAGCAGCGCGCCGAGCGCGCCGAGCGAGCCGCCCGCGAGCGCGAGCCCGACCACGAGCAGCGGCAAGCGCCGCCAGGGCTCTCCGCCGGTGATTCCGCCCACCTGGATGATCAGCCCGAACGCGACCGCGATCGCGAGGCCGAGCACGAGCGCGACGGCGGCGGCCAGGGCGACCTTCGCCCAGACGAGGTGGCCGAGGCCGACGAGCCCGCGCGTGAGCCGGCCGATCACGTTCTCGTCCCGCTCGGCCGCGAGCGAGCCCGCGGCGAGCATCAGCGCGAGGAAGGTGATCGTCAGCCCGAGCGCGTAGGCCTGCACCTCCGCAGAAAGGGCCCACGTGCGCCCTCGCCCGGGCGCGCGCACGAGCTCGATCGGGTGCGCCGTCGAGCGGAGCGCGTCACCGGTGTTGGCGAGCGCGAGGCGAGCGTCGTGGAGGAAGTCGAGCAGCGTTGCGGTCCTCGGCGTCTGCGGCATCCGGGCAAGCAGCCGCTGCGCCTTCTCGATCCCCAGCACGGTGATCGGCGCACCGAGGAAGCTGCCGTCGCCCCCGCGCAGGATCAGCGTCACGTAGCGCAGGTTGGAGGCGATGTACGCGCGCTGAAGCTGGCGGTTGAGCGAGTAGACGAGCGCCTGCACCTGCTGCTCGACCCGAGTCGAGATCGTTCCGCGCGAGAGCTCGAGCCGCAGCTGCGGGCTGTGAACCATCCCGCGCAGGGTCGAGACGAACCCCGGCGGCACCGTCACGACCGCCACGACGCGGCCGTCTCGCAGCTGCCGGGCCGCCTCGTCGGCGGGGAGGCGCACGAGCTTCACGTTCTTGCTCACCTCGCTGATCGTGCGGTCGACGTGGAAGCGCTTCCC
>JBKPHO010000416.1:0-2754 GCA_046729915.1 Actinomycetota bacterium
GAGGAGCGGTGGCTCTCGCCGCTCGCCGTGCGCTCGTACGAGACCCGCGGTCGGGCGCAACCGGAGGAGCCGTGCCTGTTGCGGACGCCGTTCCAACGCGACCGCGACCGGATCGTGCATACGAAGTCGTTCCGTCGCCTGATGCACAAGACGCAGGTGTTCGTCGACCCGGCCGGCGACCACTACCGCACCCGCCTGACGCACACGCTCGAGACGACCGGCATCTCGCGGGGCGTGGCGCGGGCGCTGCGGCTGAACGAGGACCTGGTCGAGGCGATCGGGCTCGGGCACGACCTCGGGCACCCACCGTTCGGGCACGCCGGCGAGGAGGCGCTCG
The DNA here is from genome assembly GCA_046729915.1 of Actinomycetota bacterium. Taxonomy (GTDB): domain Bacteria; phylum Actinomycetota; class Thermoleophilia; order Gaiellales; family Gaiellaceae; genus AC-32. The sequence continues at coordinate 338 of JBKPHO010000416.1, forward strand.
ACGCACTCCTTCAGCGGCGGTTCGGCCGGCGCTTCCGCCACAACGAACACTCGCTGCGCGTCGTCGACGTGCTCGAGCGCGACGGCCGCGGCTTGAACCTGACCGCGGAGGTGCGCGACGGGATCCTCAACCACACGGGGCCGAACGAGCCGGACACGCTCGAGGGGAGGATCGTCCGGCTCGTCGACCGGGTCGCGTACATCAACCACGACATCGACGACGCGGTCCGTGCCGGCGTGCTCGACCCGGAGGAGCTGCCGCGCGAGGAGATCGAGCGGCTGGGCCCGACCGGCTCGCGGCGCGTCGACGCGCTGGTGCACGACCTCGTCGAGACCTCCGCGCGCGAGGGCGACATCCGCCAGAGCGAGGAGGTCGGCGCCGCGATGCTCGCGCTGCGCTCGTTCATGTTCGAGCGGGTGTACCTGGGGCCGTCGGCGCGCGGGGAGCACGCGCGGGCGCGGGCGACGGTGGAGCGGATCTTCGACCACCTGATCGACCGCGGCGACCCGGTCGACGACGGCGTGGACTACATCGCCGGCATGACCGACCGTTTTGCGATCGGCTACGCCGAGTCCCTTTAGTGCCGCGCATCCGCGACGCATCCGTTCGCGAGGCCGTCGATGCGGCCGACATGGTCGAGGTCGTCTCAGCGCGCACGCAGCTGCGCCGCTCGGGCGCGCGCTGGACCGGCCTCTGCCCGTTCCACGACGAGAAGACGCCGAGCTTCTCGGTCAACCCCGCCGACAAGCTCTTCTACTGCTTCGGCTGCGGCCAGGGTGGCGACATCATCAGCTTCGTCCGCGAGACCGAGCAGCTCGACTTCGCTCAGGCAGTCGAGTGGCTCGCGGAGCGCTACCGCGTCACGCTGGAGTACGAGGAGTCGTCGCCGGAGCAGGACGCCGCGCGTGGCCGGCGGGAGCGGTTGCTCTCGCTGCTCGAGCAGGCAACGCGCTTTTACGAGCGCTTCCTCTGGGAGTCGCCGCGAGGCGAGGCTGCGCGCGCGTACCTCGCGGGCCGCGGCCTCGGCGAGGAGGTCTGCCGCACGTATCGGCTCGGGCTTGCGCCCGGCGGCGCGACCCTCTCGAGGAAGGCGCGCGAGAAGGGCTTCACAGCGGCCGAGCTCGCTGCCGCGGGGCTCGTCAACCGCCGCGGCAACGACTACTTCAACGGCCGGCTGCTCTTCCCGCTCGCGGACGCGCGCGGGCGCGTGCGCGGGTTCCAGGCGCGGAAGCTGCGCGAGGACGACCCGCTGCGCGCGAAGTACGTCAATTCGCCTGAGGGCGAGCTCTTCCGCAAGGGCGACCTGCTGTACGGGCTCGACCGGGCGCGCACGGCGATCGCCAAGCAGGAACGGGCGATCGTCGTCGAGGGCAACACCGACGTGCTCGCGCTGCGGCAGGCCGGGCTGGAGCCGGTGGTCGCGTCGATGGGGACGGCGCTCACGGAGCGGCAGCTGAAGGAGCTCTCCCGCCTGACGCACAAGGCCTGGCTCTGCTTCGACGGCGACGCGGCCGGTGAGGCCGCGACGCTGCGCGGGATGGAGCTGGCCGCGGCGGGCGGGTTCGACGTGCGCGTCGTGGCGCTTCCCCCGGGGCGCGACCCCGCCGACCTCGCCGACCGGTTCGACGAGCTGCTCGCCCGCGCCGAGAGCTACCTCTCGTACCGCGTCCGGCTCGAGATCGAGCGTGCGCCCGACCGGCAGGAGGGCTTCGTCCGCGTGCGCGAGGTTCTCTCGCGCTTCGAGGACTCGCCGGAACGGCAGGACGCGGTGCGGCTGGCCGCCGATCGCCTGGACCTGCCGAAGGAGACGCAGGCCGGCCTGGCCCCACACGGGCGGAGGCGGGCCACGGGCGAGATCTCACCGCGGCTGCTGGAAAAGGGCTCGCGGCTGGAGCGCGACGCGCTCGCGGGCGTCGCGGCGCACCCGGGACTGCGTGGAATGCTCGCGGAGCTCGCGCCCGAGCACTTCGACTCCGAGCTCCATCGGCGGGCGCGCGAGCACCTGCTCGAGCCGGGCGAGCCCGACGAGGAGCTCGTGCCACTGCTCGCGGAGCTCGACGCGCGCGCCGCCACGGAGGGCATCGACGAGGAGACGGCGAAGGAGCTGCTCCTCCGCCTGCGCGAGCGGCAGGTGCGGCGGGAGCTCGAGAGCGCCGACCTCGAGCGCACGAAGGAGCTGCAGGAGCAGCTCGCGAAGATCCGCGCGACCGCTGCAAACCTTGCCTAGGCCACAGCACGAGGATTAGAACGTCGCCGAAGCGGGCAACGAAGGCTCCACACAAGAAGGAGGGACGACGTGCCGCTTCTTTGGCTACTGGTGATCCTGCTGGTGATCTTCGCGATCGTCGGCGGCGTGGCGATCAACAACTTCCTCTGGTTGATCCTCATTGTCGCCCTCGTCGTGGCGGTCCTGGCGC
>JBKPHO010000417.1:0-1221 GCA_046729915.1 Actinomycetota bacterium
TCGCTCTTCAGCCGCGCCCACCGTCGGTCGAAGCTGGATCGATCATCGGAATCCGGCGAAGTGAACGCGGCCATCCGGATCGCGTCGCGATCCGTCGAGTGCTCGAACAGGACGCTGAGATCACGATCTTCGACTTCCCGAAGGACAAGCTGTCCCGAGCCCTCCCGCACGACCGTCGACGATAACAGCAGTCCGAGCGTTAACCGCCCCCTCCTGCCGTGAGTTGCTTGAGATCACCTTGCCGCCTCCGGTCGGCCTGTACCGCCGCCGCCTTCCACTCGCTTTCGAAGATTCGAAGAGCTCGAGCTGCCCGGGCGAGCCGTGCTTAGCCATCGCCAAGCACGTCGAACACCGTTAGCTGGCCCGGATGGATGAACGGCAGTTCCTCCGCTGCCCTCTCTTTGTGACTCTGTTCCGACGCCGAATCCTCGACGTCGACCGTCGCTAAATCCGGGTCCTCCGGTGTATCGTCAGAAGTGGACCGCCGACGGGGGTTCAATTCCCGCCGCCTTCATGTCCGCCGGCCGAGGTTTGTCGCCTTCGGCCTCTGGGAGAAAGCGGCAGTACGCTGCGGCCAGTGAGAGGCATAGGCGTGAAGGCGGTCGCTCTGATTGCCCTAGCGACCGCGGGGTCCTTGGCGATCATCATCGCCGGCATCGCCCTCCGAAGCGGCCCGGATAGACCATCGCCCGACACGGTCGTCGAGGCGGGAAGTCCGGGCGCCCTCGTTCTGGTCGATGACGGTTCCTCGCGACGCGAGGAGACCAGCGGTCTCGCCGTGCTGGAGGGACGCGTACCGCTCCGCGCCCATGATCGTTTCCGCATAGGCAGCATCACGAAGACGTTCGTTGCGGTCGTCGTGCTCCAACTCGTCGACGAGCACCGGCTAGGGCTCAAAGACACGGTCGATCGTTGGTTGCCCGGCTTCGTCCCGAGCGGACGCCGAATCACGGTACGACAGCTGCTCGCGCATATGTCGGGGCTCGCCGACTACGCAGACGACCCAGATTTCGTACGCCGGACGGTGGCCCAGCCGCGGCGCCAGTGGACGCCGCGCGAGCTAGTGGAAGTGGCGCGGGCCAGGGGGCCGGTCGCTCGGCCTGGCGAGCGCTTCGCCTACGCCAGCACGAACTACATCCTCCTCGGCATGATGGTCGAGCGCGCAACCGGGACCAGTCTCGAGCGTCAGCTCCGCGGCCGGATCTTTGTGCCGCTCGGGCT
>JBKPHO010000418.1:0-16696 GCA_046729915.1 Actinomycetota bacterium
CCAGCCAGCGCGCGAGCTTGCTCTCGTCCGACCAGACCCCGGCCATCTCGGGTCGGGAGTAGCGCGCGATCACCGCCTGCAGTCTAGAGCCCAGGCAGGAAGGCGGCCCGTGGACGAAGGATCACACCTTCGGCACATCCCGTCACACACACGCGCGCTTTCCTCAGGCACCCTGGAGATCCCCGGGTGGGTGGGGGCTAGGGATGGGTCCCGCCCCGGCGCGTGGTCCGAGGTCGCCGCGGCGAAGCGTCAGCTGCCGAGGATGCGGGCCGCGAGTGCGGCGGCGTTCTTCGCGTTGTCGACCCCGACCGTTGCGACAGGCACGCCCGGCGGCATCTGGGCGATCGCGAGCAGCGCGTCGAGCCCGTCGAGCACGCTCATCCGCGAGCGCAGGGGCACGCCGATGACCGGCAGGTCGGTGTGCGCCGCGATCGCGCCGGGAAGCGCGGCTGCCAGGCCCGCCCCGGCGATCAGAACCCGAATCCCTCGCCCCCTTGCCCCCTGCGCGTACTCGGCAACGGCCGCGGGGTTGCGGTGCGCCGAGCGGACCTCCAACTCGTGTGGAATTCCCCGGGCGGCGAGCTCGTCGAGCGCGGGCTGCATCCGCTCGCGGTCCGAGTCCGAGCCGACGAGGATGCCGACGAGCGGTCCCTCAGCTGCGGACATGTCCCTCTGCCGCCGCACGCGCGATATCGCGGCGGTAGCGCATCCGGGCGAACGAGATCCGGCTCACCGCCTCGTACGCGCCGGCCCGCGCTGCCCCGATGTCCTTGCCGGTCGCCGTCACCGCCAGCACGCGGCCGCCGTTGGTCACCAGCCGCTCACCCTGCTTCGCCGTGCCGGCGTGAAAGACCAGGGCCCCCGTGGACTCTGCGTCCTCGACGCCCTCGATCGCCGTCCCGCTGTCGGACCGCTCCGGGTAGTCGCCGCCAGCGACGACCACGGTGACGGCGGCCGCCTCGCCGAGCCCAAGCTCACCCTCGAGCCCGCCCGTCGCCGCGCCCCACAGCAGCGGCAGCAGGTCGCTCTCGACCCGCGGCAGGATCGACTCCGACTCCGGGTCGCCGAAGCGGCAATTGAACTCGAGCACGCGCGGCCCGTCCTCGGTCAGCATCAGTCCCGCATACAGCAGGCCGGAGAACGGCGCGTCACGCCGCGCGAGCTCCGCTAGCACCGGCCGGTGGACCGTCTCCACCAGCTCCTCGACCTCCGGCTCACCGAGCCCCGGCACCGGCGAATATGACCCCATCCCACCGGTGTTCGGGCCGGTGTCGTGGTCGCCGATCCGCTTGAAATCCTGCGCCGGCGCGAGCGCGAGCGTCCGAGTGCCGTCGGTGATCGCGAACAGCGAGACCTCCTCGCCCTCAAGCAGCTCTTCGATCAGGACGTCTCCGCCGAGGGCGGCGGCCCCTCGCAACCCGGCCTCGAGCTCCAGCTGTGTTCGGCAGACGAAGACGCCTTTGCCGGCCGCGAGCCCGTCCGCCTTGACGACGCACGGCGGCCGCGCGACCGACAACCGCTTCGCCGTCGGCACGCCGGCCGCTTCGAGCACGTCCTTCGCGAAGGCTTTCGAGCCCTCGATACGGGCTGCTGCTCGGGTCGGGCCGAACGCCGCGACTCCGCCTCGCCTCAGGATGTCCACCAGTCCTCCGACCAGGGGCGCCTCGGGACCGACGACCACGAGGTCGATCCCCAGCTCGCGGCAGAGCGAGAGCAGCCCCTCGCCGTCTTCGGCACGAACCGGATGGCAGGTCCCAAGCCTCGCGATGCCCGGGTTCCCGGGCGCGGCGTGCAGCTCGTCCAGCGCGGGGCTCCGGCCGAGCTTCCAGGCGAGCGCGTGCTCGCGACCGCCGGACCCCACGATCAGGACCTTCACGGCGGCGAGTCTACTTCCGTCGTCGGCGCTGCTCGTGCGGTTCAAAGGTGGTCGCTGCGAGATGTGATCGCCGTGCGCCGGCGGCTGGATAGGCGTGCGTGGGAGACCGAGTGGCGCGACGCACCACGCGCCGTACGTGCGCCCCCCGGCGGCGCGCTGGTACAAGGTTCGCCCGGCCTCCTCCCCAAGGCGATCGTATCGGCGGCCCACGCACGTGTCTGTGACGGAACCGCGACGAATGTGTGACAAGCGCTCGGTACGCTGCCCGGCATGAGCGCCGAGAAGGATGCGCTCGAGGCGCCGCCGTATTCGGCCGCGGCGGTCGAGGTGCTGCGGCTCCCCGCTGGCGGGCTCGAGCACGACCGCGTTGCGGTCGAGGAGCCGCTGGAGATCCGGATCAACGGCCGCCCGGTCGCGGTGACGATGCGCACTCCCGGCCACGACGAGGAGCTCGCGCTCGGGTTCTGCCTCTCGGAAGGGCTCGAGCCAACCGAGGCCTCCCCGCCGCCGAGCCTGGCGGCCAACACCATCGAGGTCGCTGCTCCGGCCTTCGACCCGGAGCGGCTGGAGCGCAGCTTCTACACGAGCTCCTCGTGCGGGGTCTGCGGCAAGGGCGCGCTCGAGGCCGTTGCGGTGGACGCCCCACGGGTGGAGAGCGGGCTTGGAATCCCCGCGGAGCTGCTCGCCGGGCTGCCTGAGCTACTGCGCGCGGCGCAGCCGGCATTCGACGTCACCGGAGGCCTGCACGCGACGGGCCTCTTCGACCAGGCCGGCGAGCTGCTCTGCCTGCGCGAGGACGTCGGCCGGCACAACGCGATGGACAAGGTCATCGGCTGGGCCTTCCGCGAACGGCGCTTGCCGCTCGGCAACCAGATCCTCTGCGTCAGCGGTCGGCTCTCGTTCGAGCTCGTCCAGAAGGCCGCCGTCGCCGGCTGCCCGCTCCTCGTCGCCGTCGGTGCCCCCTCCAGCCTCGCCGTCGAGCTCGCCGGCGACCGCGGGCTCACGATCTGCGGCTTCGCTCGGGGCGGGCGACTCAACGTCTATACCGAGCCTTGGCGCGTCCTCCCCTGACGGGCATCCTGCTCGTCGGCGGCGCCAGCACTCGCTTCGGCTCGCCGAAGCCTCTTGCCCGGCTCGACGACGAGACGCTCGCCGAGCGCGCTTGGCGCATCCTCGGCGAGGCTTGCGACCATCGGCTCGCCATGGGCAAGGCAGAGGACGGGCTCGAACTGCCGTTCCCGCTGACGGACGACAGAAGCACCACCCGCGCCGCGCTCGCAGGGGTCGTCGCGGGCCTGCGAGCAGCACCAACCGACACGGCCGTCGTGCTCCCGGTGGACGTGCCGCTGGTCACGCCCGACATCCTCAAGAAACTCGCCAAAGCGTGCGCCGACGCGGCCTCGACGCGGTCGGGACCCCTTCCGGCCGCCTTCCGCAAGCGCGCCCTGCCCGTGCTCGAGCGACGCCTCGAGGAGGGCCAGCTCGCCCTGCACGAAGCCCTCGCGGAGCTCGACACGCGCCGCGTGGAGGTTGACGAGACGCTGCTCGCAAACGTGAATACGCCGGATGACCTTCGCCGTCTCGGGTGAGGCCTACGACCGCTTCATGGGGCGCTACTCCAGCAAGCTTGCGCCGGTGTTCGCCGATTTCGCCGGCGTGGAGCCGGGTCTCGCCGTGCTCGACGTCGGCTGCGGCTCAGGGGTCCTGACGGAGGAGCTCGCCCGGCGGGTCGGGCCCAAGAACGTCGCAGGCGTCGACCCGTCGCCGCTGCTCGAGGCGTGCGCCGAGCGCGTCCCCGGGGCCGACCTTCGGAAGGGCAAGGCGGAGGCACTGCCCTGGCCGGACGACCCCTTCGACGCCGCGCTTGCGCAACTCGTCATCCACTTCATGGACGACCCCGGGGCCGGCGTCGCCGAGATGGCACGCGTCGTCCGTCCCGGCGGCGTCGTGGCGGCTTGCTCGTGGGACTTCGCCGGCGGGATGGAGATGCTGCGGGTCTACTGGGAAACGGTCCGAGCGCTCGAGCCCGGCGTCTCCGGCGAGAGCCGCTCGTTCGGCACGCGCGATCAGCTCGAGCGCCTCTGGCTCGACCAAGGGCTCGAGAACGTTGAAGCGGGACCCCTCGAGGTCTCGACCGGGTACGAGGACTTCGACGAGCTCTGGAGCTCGTTCCTGCTCGGTGTCGGGCCGGCCGGCGAGTACGCGGCAGCGCTTCCCATCGACAAGCAGGCCGCGGTACGAGACGAGTTCCGCCGGCGGCTCGGCGAGCCGCCAGGCAGCTTCACGTTGCAGGCGCGCTCCTGGGCCGTCCGCGGCCGCGTCGCCGAGTAACACCGGTCGCACGGGGGTACGGACGCGGAGTGGGGTTCACGGTCCTCCTCCTGCTCGCCTGTCTCGCCGTCGCGCTGATCGTCTACGCCGCGACCGGCGGCCACGTCCTCTTCCTCCCGTTGCTGCTCGTGCTGCCGTTTGGCTTCTTTGCCTTCGGCCGCCGGAGGCGCTAGGGCCGGGCGAGTGCTTCGAGCGAGCCCGGCGCGAGGACTCGCTCGCGCTCCGCGCCGGTGCCGATCAGCGAGACGGGCACCTCGAGCTCCCGCTCGACGAACTCGACGTACCGGCGCGCGCTCTCCGGGAGCGCCTCGACCTCGGTCACCTCGTCGAGTGGCTCCTCCCAGCCCGGGAGCGTCTCGTAGACCGGCCTGCAGTGATGGAAGTCGCTCTGGTGAGCGGGGAAGTCGGGCGTCTCGGTTCCGTCGCGCAGGCGGTAGCGGACGCACACCGGCAGCTCCACGAACGGGGAGAGCACGTCGAGCTTCGTCAGCGCCAGCGAGGTGATGCCGTTCAGTCGCACGGCGTAGCGCAGCGCCACGTGGTCGAGCCAGCCGCAGCGCCGCTGCCTGCCGGTCGTCGTGCCGAACTCGGCGCCGAGGTCGCGCACGCGCGCCTGGGCCGGCCCTTCGATCTCGGTTGGGAACGGCCCCTCGCCGACGCGCGTCACGTACGCCTTGGCCACGCCGATGATCGCGTCGATCCGGTTCGGCCCGATCCCGACGCCCACCGCCGCCGCCCCGGCCACGGTTCCGGACGAGGTGACGAACGGGTAGGTGCCGTGGTCGAGATCGAGCAGCGTCCCCTGCGCGCCCTCGAGCAGCACGAACCGGGACTCCCGAAGCGCCCGGTCGACCAGCAGCGACGTGTCCGCAATGTACGGCCGCAACCGCTGGGCGAACCCTTCGTAGCGCGCCGCGAGCTCCTCCAGCTCGAGCGGCTCCGAGCCGTAGACGCGCTCGTGCCAGACGTTCTTCTCGGCCAGCGCTACCTCGATCTTCTGGCGCAGGATCTTCGGGTCGAGCAGGTCCTGCACGCGGATCCCGAGCCGCGCCGCCTTGTCCGCGTAGGCGGGTCCGATTCCGCGCTTCGTCGTGCCGATCTGCAGCTTGCCGAGCCGCCGCTCGCTCCCCTGGTCGATCGCGACGTGCCACGGCATGATCAGGTGCGCCTCGCCGGAGACCCGGACGCAGCCGGTGGAGATCCCCCGGGCCTCGAGCTCGTCCAGCTCGCGCACGAACACCTCCGGGTCGATTACGCAGCCGGCGCCGAGGACGCACTCCTTGCCGTGCAGGATCCCCGAGGGCATGTGGTGGAACTTGAACTTCTCGCCTTCGGCAACGATCGTATGCCCCGCGTTGGGCCCGCCCTGGTAGCGGCAGACGAGGTCGGAGTGCTGGGCGAGCAGGTCGACGATCTTGCCCTTGCCCTCGTCGCCCCACTGTGCGCCTACCACGACGGTCGCGGGCATCAGCCGTCGCCAGGCGCGCAGTGGACTTGAAACGGACGCACGGGCAAAGCCCGCACGTCCTCCAGACGGCGCCCGGCAAGCGGGCGCCTTGGCGCCCCGGCGATCACGGTCGCAGGCACGGCCGGAGTTTGCCTGATGCGGTCGGCTGGCACAGAACCGGCGCCGCCCTGTCCGTAGGGGCCACGTCCGGGGTTTGACCCCGGGCATGGCTCGGCGGGACCAGTCGTCTGGCTCCCACGCGCGTGACGCGCTGCTACCAGAGAGGGGAAGTCGCCTCGGCTGCCACGGCGCCGCCGGCGCGGATCACGCGGATCCGGTGGCCGCGAGGGCACGTCGTCCAGCCGAGGGCCTGCTCCAGCCGTAGCGTCCCCTGCGCCGTCTGGCCCACGTACTCACCGCGGGAATCGAGCTCGGCGCACGCCTGGCAGACGACGGTGAACGCCGTGGTGCGGGCGAGAAGGACGACGGTCTGCTCGTACACGTGGCTCAACTCGAGGGTGCGAGGTCGGCGAACTTCGCGTAGCGCTTCAGGAACGAGAGCTTGACCGTATCGGTCGGGCCGTTGCGGTGCTTCGCCAGGTGCACCTCCGCGATCCCCTGCTGGTCGGACTCCTCGTTGTAGTACTCGTCGCGGTAGATGAACATCACGAGGTCCGCGTCCTGCTCGATCGAGCCTGACTCGCGCAGGTCGGAGAGGATCGGGCGCTTGTCGTGGCGCTGCTCGACCGCGCGCGAGAGCTGCGACATGGCGAGAATCGGCACGTCCAGATCACGCGCGAGGATCTTCAGCGAGCGCGAGATCTGCGAGACCTCCTGCACGCGGTTCTCCGCGGTCGAGCCCGACGTCATCAGCTGGAGGTAGTCGACGATGATCAGGCCGAGGCTGGGCTCGCGCGTCTTCAGCCGGCGGGCCTTCGAGCGGATCTCCATCATCGTGATCGAGCCCTGGTCGTCGACGTAGACCGGGGCCTTCGCGAGCCGGTCGCAGGCCGCCGTCAGGCGCGGCCAGTCGTCCGCGCCGAGCTTGCCCGTGCGCAGCCGCTGCGACTCGACCTTGGCCTCGCTACACATCAGCCTCTGCGTGACCTCCGCCTTCGACATCTCGAGCGTGAACATCGCGACCGGAACCTCCGCGCGGACGGCTAGGTTCGCGGCCATGCAGAGGCCGAGGCCGGACTTTCCCATACTCGGGCGGGCGGCGACGATGATCAGGTTCCCCGGCTGGAACCCGGAGGTGAGCCGGTCGAGGTCGCGGAAGCCGGACGGGGTACCGGTTACGTCTGCACCGGCCTCGTAGAGGGCGGTGATCCGCTCGAAGCTGTCCTTCAGCAGCTCTTCGATGTGACTGAACTCGCTCGTCACCCGCGCCTGCGAGAGGTCGAAGACGACCTGCTCGGCGCGGTCGACGAGGTCCGCGGTCTCGCCGGGCCGCTCCCACCCCAGCTGGGCGATCTCGCCGCCCGCCCGAATCAGCCCGCGGAGCGTCGCCATCTCGCGCACGATGCGCGCGTAGTGCCCGGCGTTCGCGCTCGCGGGAACGAGGGCAGCGAGCTCGTGGATACGGACGCGTCCGCCCGCGGCCTCGAGCTCGCCGCGCTCCTCGAGCTCGTCGACGAGGGTGATGGCGTCGACAGGCTCGCCCTTCGCGTACAGGGCCAGCGCCGCCCGGTAGACGACGGCGTGGCTCTCGCGATAGAAGTCGCTCGCGTCCAGAACCTCGCTGACCGCCCCGATCGCACCGGGGGAGAGCATCATCGCGCCGAGGACTGACTCCTCGGCTTCGAGATTTTGCGGCGGGACCGGGGCGGTCGGCGAGGCCTGGGCGAGCTGGGCCATCGCGTTAGACAAGCACTCTCGACACGGCCGTTAAAGGCCTGGACGACGCGACTTTCGACAGGGCCCGCGAAGAGGGGTGTGCTCGGTTTGCAGGCATTAGGGAACACAGGTTCCCACGACCTCCGGACAACCCTGTGGGCGAAAACGCCGCTCGGAGCGAGAAGTTCGTCCTGAATTCCACAGGTTCCCCAGGGCCTGTGGAGAAACCTGTGCGCTTTTGTTACCGGTCCGGCTCGGCCTGAGGTTCGCCGGCGGCGCCGGCGGCCCGATCGAGCGCGTCGGCCGGCACCTGCTCCTCGGCCTCTTCCTCGTCCTCCGCCACAACCGCCTCGATCTCAGCCTCCACCTGCGCCTGCTGCGCCTCGGCCTCGGCCTGGGCGGCGGCCTCGGCTTCGGCCTCGGCTGCGGCGATCGCGTCGAGCTCCTCCTGAGGCGGCAGCTCGCCGCCCTCGGGGACGACCGCGAGCCGCAGCGTCGCGGTCACGTCCGCGAACAGCTCGATCGGAACCTGGTAGCGCCCGATGCGCTTGATCGACTCCGGGAGGTCGAGCTTGCGCCGGTCGATCCGCACCCGCTTCGACTCCCAGAGGCGCCCGGCGATGTCGGTTGCCGTGACCGAGCCGAACAGCGTCCCGGTCTCGCCGGCCGGGACGTCGAAGCGCAGCTCGTCGGCCTCGAGGCGCTGCGCCATCTCCTGCGCCTGCTCGAAGCTCTGCGCCTCGTGCCGCGCGCGCTTCGCCTCGTGCTTGCGCAGCTCGGCGACCTTCGCGGGAGTCGCTGTCTCGGCGAGCTTCCGCGGCAGCAGGTAGTTGCGCGCGAACCCGGGGGCGACGTCGACGACCTCGCCGCGCAGGCCGACCTTCTCGATGTCCTGCCGGAGGATGACTTCCATGCCTCAGCCGGTGGAGTAGGGGAGCAAGGCCATCTCGCGAGCGCGCTTGACCGCCAGCGCGACCTGCCGCTGGTGGCGCCTGCACGCGCCCGTGATCCGGCGCGAGCGGATCTTGCCCTTCTCCGAGACGTAGCGCCGGAGCTGGTTCACGTTCTTGTAGTCGACTTCCTCGATCTTCTCGCGGCAGAAGTAGCAGTTCCGCTTGCGGATCGGGCCTTGCGGGGCGCCGCGTTTGCGCTGCTGCCGCTGGTCTCGCTGCGCCATCAGAACGGGATGTCGTCGTCTGCCGCGGAGCCGGCGAAGTCGGCGTTCTCGGCCTGCGCGCCACTCGGCACGAACTGCGGCTGGCCGCCTTCGGAATCCGGCCGCCCGCCGAGGAACTGCACGCTGTCGGCGATGATCTCGACCGCCTGGCGCTTGGTGCCGTCCTGGGCGTCCCACTCTCGCCAGTCGAGCCTGCCGTCGACGCCCACGGGGCGGCCCTTCGAGAGGTACTGCGCGCAGCTCTCGCCCTGGTTGCCCCAGACCGTGACGTCGAAGTAGTTCGGCTTGTCGCCCCACTCGCCGGTCTGCGCGTCCTTCTGCCGCGTGTTCACGGCGAGGCGCAGCTTGCAGACGGCCGTCCCACTCGGCGTGTGCCGCAGCTCGGGGTCCTTGGTCAGGTTTCCGACGAGGACGACACGGTTGATGTTGGCCATTCTCCCTCTCCTCTCAGGCGATGCTCTCGTTCTCGGAATCCTGCCGCGTGGCGGCTGCCGTCGCTACGGGCTCTTCGGGCGCCGGCTCGGGCGGGCGTGTCGAGGCGCCCTGCACCCGACGCACGGCCAGGTGCCGCATCACGCCGTCCGTGATCTTGAGCACGCGCGAGATCTCCTCCAGCGTCGCAGGCTCGGCGGCGAAGGTCAGGAGGTGGTACGAGCCCTCGCCCTTGTGGTCGATTTCGTAGGCGAGGCGGCGCCGGCCCCACGGCTCGTGGTTGTCCCACGTGCCCCCGTCGCGCTCGATCACCTCGCGCGCCCGCGTCACGATCTCGTTCTGCCGCTCGTCGGGCAACTCGGGATCGAGCATGAGCAGGATTTCGTAGTCGGTCACGCTCCCGATACCTCCCTTCCTTCGGTCTCAGGCGGCCTCGCCGGCAGGCGCAGCTCGGGAGCGAACGGCGCGAGGCGAGGCAGGAAGGCGGCCAGTGTAGCATCGGCCGGGTGAAGGCCCGGACGGCATGGCTGGCGGGCGCGGCAGGTGCCGCCGTCGCCGTCTACCGGCGCCTCCGGCGCCAAGAGACCGCCGCTGCGGAGGATCCGCGGGCCGAGGAGCTACGCCAGAAGCTCGAGGAGTCGCGTGCGGTCGTCGAGGAGCAGCACGAGGAGGCCGCCGCTCCCGAGACGCCGGTCGACGAGGCCGATGTCGACGAGCGCCGGCGGGCGGTGCACGAGCGGGCCCGGGCGGCCGCCGACGAGATGCGCGGATCCGGGTCGGGCTCCGGCTCGGGCGAGTGAGGACGCCCTTCTCCTCGTCGACGTCGTCCAGAAGTTCGAGCACGAGGACGGGGAAGAGCTGCTGGCGTCCTTCGGAGAGCGGCACGCCGGCTTCGTGCGGGCATTGGAGCGTGCACGCGGCGACGGCGTGCCGGTCGTCTATGCCAACGACAACTTCGGAGTCTGGGACGGAGATGCGCCGGAGCTCGTGCGGCAGGCGCTCGGCGGCCGCGGTGGTGAGCTCGTGGAGGCGGTCGCGCCCCGCGAGGGGGAGACCTTCGTGGTCAAGCCGCGCTACCCCGCGTTCGACCACACGCCGCTCGACCTGATCCTGCGCGAGCTCGAGGCCGAGCGCCTGCTTCTGAGCGGGATGTCCACCGAGGGGTGCGTCGCGCAGACGGCGATCCACGCGCGCGAGCTGGGCTTCAAGGTGTCGGTGCCGGCACAGCGTGCGCGACGGTCGACGAGCGGCTCGAGCGGATCGCGCTCGAGTACCTGGACGCCGTAGCCGGCGTCGTGATCGACAGCGCCTGAACCACCTCGCCGCGCGCAGTCTCGCAACGCAGGCCCGGCTTGACACTGTCTGTGCTCGGAGTCATCGTCGATCGAGGAAGGCACCGGAGAAAGGCACGGCGATGGCCTGGAACCGTGCTGCGGCCTCGAGCGCCCGTTTGGAGCGGGGATGCCGGAGCTGCGCCGTTGTCGCTCTCCTGGCGTGTGCGCTCGCCGCCGTCGAAGGTGCCGCGCCGGCGCCCGGGCGGTCCCTCGCCACCGAAGGGATCGTGTTCGAGAGCACGCGGGACGGCAACAGCGAGATCTACCTGATGACGGTCGACGGGGCAGTCCAGGTGAGGCTTACGAACAGTCAGGCGGTGGACGCGGCGCCCGCGGTTTCGCCCGACGGAGAGATCGTGTTCGCAAGCAGCCGTGGCGGCAATTGGGACGTCTACTCGATGGGAGGGGGCCGGGGGAAGCCCGGGCCCGTAACGACCGCGCCCGCGGTCGAGTTCGGCCCTGCGTGGTCGCCGGATGGGCACACAATCGCGTTCACGCGCTCGTCGGCGGATCCCGGACTGACGGAGCTCTACGTCGTCGACCGTTCGAGCGGGGCGGAGCGGCAGCTCACGAATCTCCCCGGGCAGAACTTCGCCCCGAGCTTCTCGCCCGCCGGCGACCGAGTCGCGTTCGTGCACGGCGAGCGCCGTCGCTTCCACATCGAGATCGCCTCCCTTGACGGAACCGTCCTGGCCGATCTCTCGGCGCGGACCGGCCACAACGCGGACTCCGAGCCGGCCTGGTCGCCGACCGCGGACGAGATCGCGTTCAGCCGACGCGACGCTGCCGGCAATTACGACATCTGGACGATGCAAGTCGGAAGCGCGACGGAGCGGCGGCTTACGACGAATCGGCTGGAGGACAGCAGCCCGACCTGGTCACCCGACGGCCGACAGATCGCGTTCGTCCGCGGCGGAGACGGCGCCTACGAGGTCTTCGCGATGAATGCGGACGGCAGCAACCAACGCAATTTGACGAACAGCATCGCCGGCGCAGACGTCGCTCCGCGGTGGGCCGCGAACGTCGGTCTCGCCACCGCGGCGGCGGCGCCTCCGAGCCTGTCACGGACCCGCGGCCGGGCGTCCGGCGCCGGCTTCTTCTGCACCATGGTGGGAACGCGCCGAGGCGAGACGTTGAATGGCACGGGCGGCACCGATGTCATCTGTGGTCTCGGCGGCCGTGACACCATCCGCGGCCTCCGCGGCGGCGACGTGATCGCGGGCGGCACCGGCGGAGATCGGATGTTCGGGGGGCGCGGTGGGGACTCGGTCTTCGCGCGCGTCGGCTTCGGGCGCGAGACAGACGTCGTTTTCGGCGGCGCGGGGGTCGCTGACCTGGCCTGGGTCGATCGTGGGATCGACACGGTGAAGCGCGACGTCGAGGTACGGCGCCCACCGTAGTCGTGTCCGGAGGCGAACCCGTTGCGGAAGGCCGGCGCGCCCGGCTCCTGAGGTGGATTCAGGAGACGAAAGAGACCCTCGCCGCGGTGGTCGCGATCGTCGTGGCCGTGCTCGCGCTTGTGCACTGGGGCGGCGACATCGTGGACTGGATTCGCGGAAAGGACGAGTCGCCGACGCCGCCGCAGCAGGGGACACTCGACGTCGGGAAGGAGCACATCGTCACGAAGCCAGCGAGCGCTGCGAGGTTCGCCGTCAGCGGGGAAGCGCAGGGCGTGGACGGAAAGCGCTGCATCCTCCGCTGGCAGACGTACGACGGCGGAAACGACCAGCTGCTCCAGGGCCCGGGCCAGCGCGGGGAGCAGGCGATCGACCTCGATCACCACGTCTGCATCCCCAACTTGACCTTCGACGTTCCGGCTCCGGCCGACGTCGACAGCCTCTACGCCGAGGTCGTGCTCGAGGACGAATCCGGCAAGCGCCTGGCCTCGCCGGCCAAGAGCGAGACGCTCATCCTCGCTCATCCGTGAGCGAGCCTAGGTGGGCAGCGCAACGAAGGCGGCCACGCCCGCCAGGATGCCCCGGGCCACGCGCTGCTGGTATGAGCCCATCTGCAGCTTGTGCCGCTCGGTTGGATTGGTGAGGAACCCGGCCTCCAAGAGAACCGCCGGAACGTCTGCCCAGTTGAAGCCGGTCAGGTCCGAACGCCGGACGATGCCGCGGTCGACCGCGCCGGTCGACGTCACGACCGCCTTCTGCAGCGCGCGCCCGGCCCGCAGGCTCGGCCGGTAGATGTCGTCCGTCCAGCCGCGGTGCCAGGCGGGGACGAGGGTCGAGACTCCGTGCAGCGACCGGTCGGTGGAGCCGTCGGCGTGGATGCGGACCATCAGCGCTGCGTGCCGGCGGTTGCAGAACCTCGCCCGCGCGATGTTGCCGTTCCCGTTCCCGAGCGTGATCGTCGGGCCGGTCCGCGTCATCGCCACGCGGTAGCCGCGCGCCAGCAGCAAGGCCCGGGCCCGCTTCGCGATCGCCAGCGCGACGGCCGCCTCCCCCGGCGCGCCCCCGCCGTCCTTGATCTTCATCACCTTCGAGCCTGGGCCGATCGGCTCGAGCTGCCGCCCGACCTTCAGCGGGGTGCCGTGGCCCGGGTCGAGGCAGATCAGGGCGGCTGCGGCGACGCCGGCGGCGCCGGCGATCACGACAGCCGCTCCGCGAGGTACGCCACCCCCAGCGGATAGCGGTACTCGATCGCGGAGTGCGTCGCGTCGAAGAGCTCGAAGAAGTAGTCGGTGATCCCCGCGGCCTCGAGCTTGCGCCTGAACGCCTCGGCGCCGAGGTCGAGGAAGAACTGGTCGCGCTTGCCGCAGTCGATGTAGATCGCGCGCAGCGAGCGCAGCGCGTCGCCGCGCTCGTCCGCCATGCGCACCGGGTCCCAGGCGAGCCACCGCTCCCAGACCTCGGGCCGCAGCTCACCGGTCGACGTGTCGTAGGGGAGCTGGACCGTGCCGTCCTCGTCCGCCGAGTAGCAGGCGGCCATGCACCAGTCGTTCAGGAGGTGGTGATCGTGGTCCTTCGAGAAGGCCGGCCGGCTGCGAAAGTCCTCCCAGAAGCGCTCGAACGAGCCCTCGTAGTTGTCGCGCAGCGCCCGAACCGAGCGGCGGATGTCCGGCAGGTAGCACATCTCGAACAGCGCGTCGCCCGCGTGCGTGGCCAGCCCGCCGAAGACGTCGGGGCGCAGCATCGGGTTGACCATTGCGCCGTAGCCGCCGCTCGACTTGCCGGCGATCCCGCGGTGTGCCGCCTCGGGCAGCGTGCGGTAGTTCGCGTCGACGAACGGGACGAGCTCCTCGACGATGTAGGTGTGATAGCGGCCCGTCCCCGGCGAGTCGATGAACTGGCTGCCGCCGAGCGACGTCCATGCGTCCACGTAGACGAGCACGCACGGCGGGGACTCGCCGCTCGCGATCGCCTCGTCCGCCAGTTCGGGAAAGTTCTTGCGGAAGGCCGTGCGGTTGCGCCACATGTCGAGCTGGCCGGTTAGGCCCTGGATCACGTAGATCGACGGGAAGCGCCGCTCGGGGTCGTCGTCGTAGCCCGGCGGCAGGTAGACCCAGAGCGGGCGCACGTGCGAGTCGCCCAGCGGGTTGTCTTTCAGCACCTCGCTCTCGAAGGCGTGCTCCTCGAGCCGCCCGGCGAGCTCGTACGACCACGGCTCCATGGCCTAAGGCGCCGCTTGCGGTGCCGCCGTCAGGCCGAGCGGGCTCTGCCCGTTCGGCCGTCTGAATTGACCGGTCGATGGGACTGGAGTGACCCTCATCGCTCTCGGGATGCTACGCGTGCGCCGGAGCGGGCGTGACGGGCAGGCCCTCGCGCTCCAGCAGGCTGCGAAGCATCTGCGCGTTTACGGGTGCCTGGGCGACCGTCGCTCCTTCCTCGGCGGGACTCTCGAGCGTCGGCAGCCCGGGCATCGTCGAGCGGCCGTTGTTGTTGAACATCGCGTAGACGGTCTCCGCCCGCTCGGAGAGCTCGGCCAGCGGCGCGACCCACTCGCCGAGCTCCTCCTCGGAGTAGAGGTAGTCGAAGCGCTCCGCCGCGCTGCGGGTGCGCTTGTTCCAGGTCGCAGCGTTGCGGCCGTGGAAGCGGACGTAGGCCGTGGGCGTCGTCGCTGCGATCACCGTCGGCGAGACGTTCCGGGCGCCGGTCCGCGGCGCGTCGACGATCACGTGCGTCATGCCGTGGCTCTCGAGGAAGGCGAGTGTCTCCTTGCGATTTTCGTCGTCGAGCCAGCTCGCGTGCCGGAACTCGACCATCATCTCGTCGCCGCGCAGTTGCTCCTGCGCCCACTCGAGGTACTCGAACGCCGACGGCCTGAAGACGATGTACGGCGCCAGCTGCATCAGGATCCCGCCCAGCTTGCCGGTGCGGCGCAGCGGCTCGAGGGCATAGTGGAAGCGGCGGAAAAGCTCTCCGCGGAACTCGCGCGACGGCCGCTCCAGGCGGCCGCGGTCGTCGAGCGGTGCGTTCTCGCGCAGGTCGGTCGGTAGCTGCTCGGCCTTGACCGCGTGCCGCGTCATCACGCCGAAGGCCTTCACGTGCATCACGAACCCCTCGGGCGTCCGCTCTGCCCAGTGCTCGACCATGTGCTCGTCCGGTAGCCGGTAGTAGGTCGAGTTCGCCTCCACGGTGTCGAACAGGTCGGCGTAGTAGCGGAGCCGCTCCTCCGCACTCTTCACTCCGGGCGGGTAGAAGTAGCGCGTCAGCGACTCGTCGGCCCAGGAGCAGGTACCGATGCGGATCGGCGCGGCCACTCCGCGATGGTACGCGCCGGCCCTACGAGCCGCCGGTCGACCCTGAGGCCTTCACGACCTACGGGTTGAAGTCGCCCATCCGGCCGACATCTGAGGGCGACTCGCCGATGCGCCTCGAAAAACGCTCGTCGGCGGCCTCGCCCCAGCGGTCGCCCTCGCTGTGGGCGCGCTCTTCCGCCGACTCGACGGCTTCTCCCTCTGCGCGCTTCACTGCGTCGGCGTTCGCTTGCCGGCGACGCTTCTCGAACCACGAACGAATGCTCATGGCGGCGATTCTAGACGGGGCCGGGCCTCGCCGTTTCGCGTCGTCGTGACGGGTATGGGGCGCCTTCTGTCCAGCGAAAGGGGGTCGCATGATTCTTCGCTACGACCGGATTGCCACGGAGCTGCCGCCGCCGTCGGATCCGGATCCCGCCGGCGCCGCGACGGTGCAAGAGCTGAGGGCGGGAGGTTCGGTGAGATGTCCACATTCCTCAACTACACCTTCCAGTCGTTCAACTTCCGCGGGCGGCAGGGCGCGCGGCCGTTCTACGACCTCGTGGCGAACATCGCGGCCGAGGAGTTCGGCCATATCGAGCTCGTCGCGACCGCGATCAACACGATGCTGACGGGGGCCTCGCCGAGCCCGAACGGGCGCACGAAGGTCGACGCCACGAAAGGCCCGCTCGAGGGCGTCAAGGGCGGCCGGCAACCCGCAGCACTTCCTCGCCGGCGGTCAGGGCGCGCTGCCGCAGGACTCGAACGGGCGGCCCTGGAACGGCGACTACGTGTTCTCGTCGGGCGACCTCGTCGAGGACCTGACGCACAACTTCTTCCTCGAGACCGGCGCCCGCAGCAACAAGCTGAAGGTCTACGAGATGGTCGACCACTCCGCCGCCCGGGCGCTGACGGGATACCTGCTCGTGCGCGGCGGCGTGCACCAGATCGCCTACGCGCGGGCGCTCGAGAACCTGACGGGGGCGAACCTCGGCAAGATGTTCCCGACGCCTCGAATCCCGACGGAGAAGATCCCGGAGTGCAAGCCGCACCTCGAGCGCGGCGACCACCTGCGGCTCTACCGGTTCTCGCCGCAGGACTACCAGGAGCTCGCGGCCGTCTTCAACGGCCCGAGCCCCGAGACCGGGGAGGAGCTCGTGGTGTTCGAGGAGGCACCGGAAGGCGTGCCTCCGCGCGACCTGCCGCCGCAGCCCGCGGTTTTCGCGCCGGACTATGCGCCCGAGGAGATCTCGGAGATCGCGACGAAGCTGCGCCGGCGGGCAGGCTTGCCGAAGGAGCCGACCGGCCTGGTTGCCGACCTGAAGGCGGCGACCAAGCGCTCGACGAAGAAGGCGAGCTCGCGTTCGAAGAGCCGCTCGAGATAGACGGTCATGGAGGATCGGGCCTCCGCCGAGAGGCCCGATCCACTGGTCGAGCTCCTGCGCTGATGCCTCAGGCGTCGATCGGCACGTGGCCCGGCTGCGAGCGGACGCGCTCGAGCCACTCGCGTATGCGCGGGTACGGGGCGAGGTCGAAGCCGCCCTCGTCGGCGGCGTGCGTGTACGCGTAGAGCGCGATTTCG
>JBKPHO010000419.1:0-1246 GCA_046729915.1 Actinomycetota bacterium
CGATTAGCGAGCCGGGGTGGGGGCTCGGGGCGTCTGGGCTCTGCGGCCAGCCTGCACCCCGCTTCTCGGGAGGGTCCCTTGCCCCGGCTCGATCTGGCCACTATCCGTCATCGACGGATCAGTTTCCTCCACCTTCGCGGGTTGCCCTGGCGCGGATCGGGGAGTACGTCGGACAGCGTGACCTCTCCGTCACCGCCAAGACCTACAGTCACGTCATCCTCGACGAGGCCGAAGTCGATTACGACGCGCTGCTCGCGGTCTGAGCGTCCACGCCATGAGCCTCGTTTTTCCCGGCGTCTTCGCGCCGAGCCGCGCTCAAACAACCCCTTGCCCGCGCGGCCTCATCACAGCGGCGCTGGAGAATGGACGCCTTGACGCAGGGGTGGCGAAGTAGGAGGCTCGGAGCCAACACTGCGGCCGAAAGGAGGCGGCGACTGCTCTAGAGGGCATCCTCGAAACCAGCGGGGGGTAGGAGGAACAACATGCGGAAGAAGTTCGTACTACTCGCCGCCACCGTCGTCGCTGGCTGCGTTCTCGCCGGGACTGGCGTAGCGGCCGGAGCGACTGAGGTCGAGCATTTCACCGACGGTCCATTTCCGGACGAGATCTGTGGTGTGACTGGAACGACAACCATCCATGGGACGTCCGTCGTCCGGGACCTGGCGAGCGGCGGCTTGTTCGCGAGCGGCACCTTCTGGGCCGTCTTCACGGCCGACAACGGCAAGTCGATCAAGAGCTTCGCTGGCGGCCCGTCGACAAGCGTCGCGGGACCCGTGATTGACGAGGCGGCTGGCACAGTCACTCTCATAGTCACGTTCGCCGGGCTGCCCGAGAAGGTCTCGATTACCCACGGCCCGACGCTGCTGCGCGATGCAGGGATCGTGACCCTCACACAAGTCTTCGAATACACGGGCGATCCCGAAGAACCGTTCGGAGACTTGATCTCACAAAGCCCGTCCGGCCTTCACGGTCCGCATCCGGACCTGCTCAGCGACTTCGAGGCGTTCTGCAACGTCGTCGAGCCGTACTTGCTCGATCCGTAGCTAGTCAACGGCGAGACGGAGTGGGTGTCGAAGACGCACCCACTCCGTCTCGCTTCCTCGCGAAGGGAACGTGCCCGCTTCGTGCTGTCCTCCGTGCTGTCCTCGGCGGCTGACCGCTCCGACAAGCCCTGCTAATGCGCATTGGTTCGAATCCTCCCAGGCGCATCGCCGTCGAGGATGATGCACCCGTGGCCGACGAGGTG
>JBKPHO010000420.1:0-7546 GCA_046729915.1 Actinomycetota bacterium
CAGGCGGCCCGCGAAGACCCGCTCCTCTGCGATTCCGAACGCCCCTCGCGCCACGCCCTCGCCGCCCGCGCCGAGCCAGTCACCGAGGTGCGGGATCGACCCCGGCCCGAAGGCGACGTCGACGTACGGGTAGAGCGAGAAGAGGCGCTCGCGCTGAGCCTCTGCGTAGCAGCCGCCGACTGCGATCACCTTCTCCGGGTCGCGCTCCTTCAGCGCGCGTGCCTGCGCCAGGTGCGCCGCGAAGCGCTGGTCCGGCTTCTCGCGGATCGTGCAGGTGTTGAAAACGAGCACGTCGGCTTCGGCCTGCTCGTGTGTCTCGCCGAGCCCGAGCTCCTCGAGCATGCCCTTGATCCGCTCGGAGTCGTGAGCGTTCATCTGGCACCCGAACGTGGTGACGTGGTAGCGCTTCACCAGATCGAAACTCTAGCCGGGCCCCGGCGGCTGGACACTCTCACGAAGACATGGCACGCTAGGGCGCGCCGTTGGGGAGAGTCGAAAGGGGTAGCTGCATGCAGCCTGGTCCTGTTCTGTCGTTCCGCCGTGTCGTCGCCGCGTTCGCTGCGGTCCTGGGAGCGCTGGCGGTGGCCGGCCCGGCCGGGGCGACGAGCGCGACTATCGTGATCAGCCAGGTCTACGGCGGCGGAGGCAACACGGGCGCGCCGTACACGAACGACTACGTGGAGCTGTTCAACCGGGGTGCGACCCCTGCCTCGCTGAGCGGCTGGTCGGTCCAGTACGCGAGCGCGACGGGAACCGGCAACTTCGCGAGCAACCCGATCGCGCTCCTGTCGGGAGTCCTGGCGCCGGGGCAGCACTACCTCGTCCAGCAGGCCTCCGGCGGCGCGAACGGCGTCCCGCTGCCGCTTCCGGACGCGAGCAGCACCGTGAACATGAGCGCGACCGCCGGCAAGGTGATCGTCGCGAACACGACGACCGGCCTTGCGTGCAACGGTGGCTCGACGCCGTGCTCGCCGGCCCAGCTCGCTCAGATCGTCGATCTCGTCGGCTACGGCGGCGCGAACTTCTTCGAGGGCCCCGCGCCCGCTCCGGCGCTGAGCAACACGACCGCAGGGCTCCGGCTTGCGGGTGGCTGCACCGAGACCGACAACAACGCAGCCGACTTCGCCGCCGGCGCGCCGAACCCGCGCAACTCGCTTTCACCCACGGCCCCGTGTGGCGGCGACGATGCGCCGAGCGTCGCCTCGACCACGCCGGCGAACGGCGCGGGCGACGTCCCGGTCGGCTCGAACCTCTCGATCACCTTCAGCGAGCCCGTCGACGTGAGCGGGTCGTGGTACTCGATCTCCTGCGGCACGAGCGGCACCCACACGGCGGCGGTCTCCGGCGGGCCGACGACGTTCACCCTCGATCCCGACTCCGACTTCGCGCAGAACGAGACCTGCACGGTGACCGTCTCCGCGGCCGGCGTCAGCGACCAGGACACCAACGACCCGCCGGACTCGATGGCGGCGGACTACGTCTTCAGCTTCACCACCGAGACGCCGCCCGTCCCGATCCACGCCGTCCAGGGCGCCACCCACATCTCGCCGCTCGGCGGCCAGGTCGTGAAGGTGCTCGGCACGGTCACCGCTAGGAGCACGAACGGCTTCTGGATCGAAGACCCGAGCCCCGATGCCGACCCGGCGACCTCGGAAGGGATCTTCGTCTTCACCTCTGCGGCGCCCCCGGCGAGCGTCGGCGATGCGGTGCGCGTCACCGGCCGTGTCCAGGAGTTCCGGCCCGGCGGCGCGGGCACCGGGAACCTGACGACGACCGAGCTCTCGGGCTCGCCGAGCGTCACGGTCCTGTCCTCCGGCAACGCGCTTCCGGCGCCGGTCGTGATCGGCAACGGCGGCCGCGTACCGCCGGACAGCGTGATCGAGGACGACGCGACCGGGAACGTCGAGACGAGCGGCGTCTTCGACCCCGACCAGGACGGCCTCGACTTCTACGAGAGCCTCGAGGGCATGCGCGTCCAGCTCAACGACGCGGTCGCGGTCGGCCCGACGGAGACGGGCTTTGGCGAGACTCCAGTCGTCGGCGACAACGGCGCCAACGCCTCCGTGCGCACGGCTCGCGGCGGAGTGCTGCTACGGGCCGACGACGGCAACCCTGAGCGCGTCACCCTCGACGACCTGCTCACGGCGCTCCCGAGCGTGAACGTCGGCGACCACTACAGCGCGTCGATCGTCGGGGTCCTGGACTACAACTTCGGCAACCCGTTCATCGAAGTGACGACGCCGGGCCTGGTGGCGGTCCACGACGGGGTTAGTCGCGAAACGACCGACCTGGTGGCTCCCGGCGAGCTTGCCGTCTCGACCTTCAACTTCGAGAACCTGGCGGCGACCAACCCGCAGTCGAAGTTCGACTCGCTCGCGAGCCTGATCGTGAACAACCTCCGTTCGCCCGACCTGATCGCGGGCGAGGAGGTGCAGGACAACAACGGCGCCACGAACGATGGCATCGTCGACGCCTCGCAGACGTTGACGCGGCTCGTGAACGCGATCCAGGCGGCGGGCGGCCCCGTCTACGCGTGGCGTGAGATCGACCCGGTCGACGACCAGGACGGCGGCGAGCCGGGCGGCAACATCCGCCAGGTCTTCCTGTTCCGCACCGACCGCGGACTGTCGTTCGTCGACCGGCCGGGTGGCGACTCGACGACGCCGAACGCGGTCACCGGCTCCGGCGCCTCGACGCAGCTCCTCTACAGCCCCGGCCGGGTCGCTCCCGGCAACGGCGCCTGGAGCTCGTCGCGCAAGCCGCTGGCGGCGGAGCTCTCGTACCGGGGGCACAAGCTGTTCGTGATCGCGAACCACTTCAACTCGAAGGGCGGTGACGACCCGCTGCGCGGTCGTTTCCAGCCGCCGACTCGGATCTCGGAGGTGCAGCGGCACCAGCAGGCACACCTGGTCGCGGACTTCGCCTCTCAGATCTCATCCTCAGACCCGTCCGCGAGCGTGGTCGTGCTCGGCGACCTGAACGACTTCGAGTTCTCGGAGACGGTCGGGATCCTCGAGGCCGCGGGGTTGCACGACCTGATGGACACGCTGCCCCTGAACCAGCGCTACAGCTACGACTTCGAGGGCAACTCGCAGGTGCTCGACCACATCCTCTTCAGCGGGCCGTTGTTCGCGCGGCCGCTCGTGTTCGACCCGGTGCACGTCAACTCGGAGTTCTTCGACCAGGCCTCCGACCACGACCCGTCCGTCGTCCGCGTCCTGATCAACGATCCGCCTACCGCGACGTTCGGCGCACCCGCCTCCGTCTTCGCTGGCTTCCCCTTCGAGCTGTCGCTCACGAGCCCCAGCGGGCCCGAGCCGGGCGAGACGTTCACGTACGCCTTCGACTGCGGGAACGGGTACGGGGCCTTCGGCGCGAGCTCGACCGCGTCGTGCCCGACGACGGACGTCGGCGACCGCTCGGTGGGAGGCAAGATCCGGGACCAGCTCGGCGCGGTCACCGAGTACCGGGGCACCGTGCACGTGATCGTCACCTTCGACAGCCTCTGTGCGCTCACGCGGAGCTATGCGAGGCATCCCGAGGACGCTGACGAGCTTTGCGCGCTCCTCGACGCCGCGAAGGCGGCCGGCAACCCGAAGACCAGGGCCAACATCCTCAGGTCCTTCCGGAACACCGTGGACAGCATGACCGGCCCGCAGCTCGGCAAGTCGTTCACTGCCGAGCAGGGAGCGTTGCTGAAGCTCCTTTCTACGCGGCTCTAGCCCACAGGCTTCTTAGCGACGAAGAGCTCGGCTCCGGCCGGCTCTTCATCGTCTTCCGTTACGTGGGCCCTGGCCTCGAGACCGGCGTCCTCGAGCAGCTCCAGCCACGTTCCGCGAGGGAAGAGGCCGAAGACGTGGCGGTCGGGGACGCAGCGAACGGAGCCGTGCTCGTCGCGCAAGAGGTAGGCGAAGTCGCAGATGTAGGTCGTGTCGGTTGGATCGGGATCCCAGACCCAGCCGAGGTACCGCAACGCACGGTCTTCGCCGTCGTGGCCCCCGTGCTCCGTGTGCGGCTGGAAACGCTCCTTGACGTAGTCGGGGACGAACAGCACCGCCCCGCCCGGCCGCACGTGCTCGGCAGCGGTGGCGACCGTCGCTGCGAGGTCGTCCTCCGTGGTGATGTACCCCACGGCGTCGTGCGCGAAGACCGCGTCGAAGATCTCTCCCAGCCGGACGGTGCGCATGTCCCCTTCGAGGTGGCGGCACTCCGGGTTCAACGAGCGGCTCAGCTCCAGCATGGCCGGCGAGCGGTCGACGAGGGTGAGCTCGAAGTGCGACTTCAGGTGCGAGGCGTTGTTCCCGCCGCCGCTGCCGAGCTCGAGCACCCTGCTGAGCGGGCCGTCGCAGGCCTCGAGGAGCAGCCGGCGGTAGAGCCTGGCCTCCTGGGCGTAGTCAGGCGGCGCTGTCAGGAGGTGGAACCAGGGCGCGAGCTCGCCGTAGAGCTGCGGCTCGCCGGCCGTCACTTCGCGTACTCGACGGCGCGCGACTCCCGGATCACGGTCACCTTGATCTGGCCCGGGTACTCGAGCTGGTCCTCGATCTCCCGCGCGATCTCATGCGAGAGCAGGACCGCCGCGTCGTCGTCGACCTCCTTCGGCTTGACGATCACGCGGATCTCGCGGCCGGCCTGCAGCGCGTAGACCTTCTCGACGCCGTTGCGCCTGGACGCGACCTCCTCCAGGGCCTCGAGCCGCTTGATGTAGTGCTCCAGGCTCTCCCCGCGCGCGCCGGGCCGCGAGGCGGAGATCGCGTCCGCGGCGATGAGTAGCACCGCCTCGACCGTCTGCGGCTCGACCTCGTAGTGGTGGGCCTCGATCGCGTGCACGACCGCCGGCGACTCGCCGTAGCGGCGGGCGTACTGGGCCGAGAGCAGCGCGTGCGAACCCTCGACCTCGTGCGTGAGCGCCTTGCCGAGGTCGTGCAGCAGCGCCGCTCGCCGTGCGGTCTTGACGCTGGCTTCGAGCTCGGCGGCCATGATCCCGGCGAGGTGCACGACCTCGAGCGTGTGCTTGAGCACGTTCTGCCCGTAACTCGTACGGAACCGCAGCCGGCCGAGGATCTTCACGAGCTCCTCGTGGACCTCGCCGCAGTTCGCCTCGAACACGGCCTGCTCGCCGGCCTGGCGGATGGTGTCCTCGATCTCCGCCTTCGACTGGTAGTACATCTCCTCGATTCGGGCCGGGTGGATGCGCCCGTCCTCGATCAGTTTCGTCAGGGTCAGCTTCGCGACCTCGCGCCTGATGCCGTCGAACGACGAGAGCACGACCGCCTGGGGCGTGTCGTCGATGATCACGTCGACTCCGGTCAGGTGCTCGAGCGCGCGGATGTTGCGGCCCTCCCGGCCGATGATGCGGCCCTTCATGTCGTCCGAGGGGAGCTCGATCAGCGAGACCGTCGTCTCCGAGGCGTGGTTCGCCGCCACGCGCTGGAGCGCGTCCGCGACGAGGTTCCGGGCACGGCGCTTTGCCTCCGCCCGCGCCTCTTCCTCCGCCTGGCGCACGCGGCGTGCGAGCTCGTGCCGGATCAGCTCCTCTGAGCGCTCGAGCAGGTGCGCCTTCGCCTCGTTGACCGTCATCCCGGAGACGTGCTCGAGCTCGGCGAGCTGGGAGTCGCGCGCCTGCTTGAGCTCCTCCTGCAGCTGCTTCGTGTGCACCTCGCGGTCGGAGACCCCCTGCTCCCGGCGGCCGATCTCCGTCAGCTTCCGGTCGATGTCCTCTTCCTTCGCGAGGACGCGCTCCTCGATCGTCAGGATCTCGGCCCGGCGCTCCGCGATCTCGCGCTCGACCTCGGCCCGGAGGCGGACCGACTCCTCGCGAGCCTCGATCTGCGACTCACGCCGGAGCGCGTCTGCGTCACGCTTCGCTTCGGTCAGCAGCAGCTGGCGCGTCCGGCGCGCCGCGGCCAGACGCGAGCCCGCGAACGCGTAGAGCGAGAGGAAGGCAAACCCCGCTCCAACCGCGAGGCCGATGAGGATCCCGATGACGACGACCATTCGCGCTCCCTACTTCGGGCCGGGCCTGCGGCTCGGCCGGGAACCGTTGTCCGCGCCTGAACGCGGTGCTCATTGCGGCACCGCTTGCACCGGGACATGCTCGAATCGGGCGGCGAGGCGCGCGTGCCCCGCCGGCGGATCAAGACACCGCCGCTGCTAGCTCGCCTCCCTCGCGCGGGTCATGGTCTCTTGGGTGGTCACGTCCGATTCGGAAACACGTTAGATGCAGGCAAAATGTCGAATGAAGCCCTCGTATCCTAACTCCGCTCAGGGGTCTCGCGCAACGAGAGCGGCTACGACGTCCTCGGCGAACCCCCTGCTCGCCAGCAGACGGGCGGTCGCCGGTGTCGCTCCGCGGCGCTCCACGAGCCGCGCAGCGCGCTCCGGCTCGGGCTTGAGCGCGGCCAGCGCGTCCTCGATCTCGGGAGCCTCGATGCCTGCGCGGGCGAGCTCGAAGCGGATCGCAGCGTCGCCTTTGCCGCGCTCGGCCAGGACGCTGGCGCGCTCGCGCGCGAAGCGGCCCTCGTCGAGCAGGCTGCACTGCAGGAGCTCTTCGACGACTGCGTCGGCCTGGCCTGCGCTCACCCCGGCTCGCAGGAGCCGCTCCCGCAGGCTTCGCTGCGTGTGCTCACGGCGAGCCAGCGCCCGCGTTGCGACCGCAAGCGCCTCCTCGCGCCGCTCGGACTCGAGCTCGCTAGCAGGCTCGAGCGGCGGCTCCACCTAGGCCTTCGAGGCGACCTCGGCGTCCGCCTTGTCGCTCTCGGATGCTTCCGCGGGCGGCCTGCCGTTCTGCTCCGCACCGGCCTCCGGCAGCAACCGCGCCGAGACGACCTGGTCGGGGCCGGCAAGCGCCTGGACCCGCTGCAGCACCTGCTGCGTCACGTCCGGGTGCTCGCGCAGGAACGCCGTCGCGTTCTGCCGGCCCTGGCCCAGCCGCTCCTCTTCGAAGCTGAAGTGCGAGCCGGACTTCTGGACGACCTTGCGCTCGAGCGCCGCGTCCAGAACCGTGCCCTCCCACGAGATCCCGGAGCCGTAGAGGATGTCGAACTCGGCCTGCTTGAACGGCGGCGCGACCTTGTTCTTCACCACCTTCACGCGCACACGGTTTCCGTAGGCTTCGACGCCGTCCTTGAGCGTCTCGATCCGCCGGATATCGAGGCGGACCGACGAGTAGAACTTGAGCGCCCGGCCACCGGGGGTCGTCTCCGGGTTGCCGAACATGACACCGATCTTCTCGCGGAGCTGGTTCGTGAAGAGGCAGATCGTGTCGGTGCGGTTGAGCGTGCCCGCCAGCTTGCGGAGGGCCTGGCTCATCAGCCGCGCCTGGAGCCCGACGTGAGAGTCGCCCATCTCTCCTTCGATCTCCGCCTTCGGCGTCAGCGCCGCCACCGAGTCGACGGCGACCACGTCGAGCGCGCCCGAGCGGATCAGCAGCTCCGCGATCTCGAGCGCCTGCTCGCCGGTGTCGGGCTGCGAGACGAGCAGGTCGTCGATGTTCACGCCGATCTTCTTCGCGTACGTCGGGTCCATCGCGTGCTCGGCGTCGATGAAG
>JBKPHO010000421.1:0-5427 GCA_046729915.1 Actinomycetota bacterium
ACCTTGGCCGAGAAGCCGTACGCGGCGGCCGGGATCCCGCCCGCGATGGGCTTGCCGATCGTGAGCAGGTCCGGCTCGAGGCCGTGCGCGGCCGTGTAGCCACCCGGCCCGGCGCAGATCGTGTGCGTCTCGTCGACGATCAGCAGCGTTCCGGCCGCGCGCGTGGCTTCGCGCAACGCGCCGTGGAAGGCCGGCTCCGGGAGAACGATGCCGATGTTGGTGAGCGCCGGCTCGGTGAGGACGCACGCGACGTCGCCGTGGGCTAGCTCTCGCTCGAGCGCCTCGGCGTCGTTCCACTCGACCACGCGCGTCGTCTCCGCGAGGGTGACCGGCGGCCCGACGTTGCCCTTGCGCTCGATCACCGCACCCCGGTCGAGCGTCGCGAAGGTCTCGTCGACCGAGCCGTGGTAGCACCAGTTGAAGACGAGGATCTTCGGCCGGCCGGTGAGCGCCCGGGCCAGGCGGATCGCGAAGCGGTTCGCATCCGTGGCCGTGAGCGCGAACTGCCAGCGCGCGAGGCCGAAGCGGCGGGTCAGCTCGGCGCCGAGCCAGAGCGCATCCTCGCTCGGCAGCATCAGCGTGATCCCGCGCGCCGCCTGCTCGGCGACCGCCCGGACGGTCGGCTTCGGCGAATGCCCCGTCATGGCGGCCGTGTCGCCGAGGCAGAAGTCGACGTACTCGTGCCCGTCGACGTCGCGGAAGCGGGCGCCCTGCGCCTCGGCCGCGAAGACCGGGAAGCCGC
The DNA here is from genome assembly GCA_046729915.1 of Actinomycetota bacterium. Taxonomy (GTDB): domain Bacteria; phylum Actinomycetota; class Thermoleophilia; order Gaiellales; family Gaiellaceae; genus AC-32. The sequence goes on from JBKPHO010000421.1 coordinate 743, forward strand.
CGGGCCAGCGCACCATCCAGGGCATCGGCACCCCGGAGAGCAGTGACTCGCGGGCGCGGCCGGCGAGCTCGCGCGAACGCGGGTGCTCGCGCTTGAACCGCTCGAGCTCGCGCTCGAGAAGCGCGTCGGCGTTCACCGGCGCGCCGCGACCAGGGCCGTCGCGCTCACCGCCATCCAGCCTGCCAGGTAGAGGAAGGCGACGCGAGGCGAGGCGAGCGTCCAGAGCGCGCCGGCGACGACCGAGGCCGCGAGGTTGCCGAAGCTCTGGATCGCCGCCAGCGCGCCGAACGCGGAGCCGAGCAGCTCGGGCTGGGCAAGCGTCGCGACCGCCGCGCTCTCGGCTGTCTCGACCAGGCCGATCCCGACCCCGGCGGCGGCGAAGAGAAGGGCGAGCGGGGCGAGGCTCGACCCGGTCAGGGAAAAGCCGAGATAGGCCGCAAGGAAGGCCGCCGCGCCCGCAACGAGCACCGTGTTGGCGCCGCGGCGATCGGTGACGTGCCCCGCAGGCAGGCTCGAGAGCGTCGCCGCCGCGTTGTAGACGGCGTATAGAACGAGCGCGACCTTCACCGCCGCGTCGTGGCCGCGGCCAGGGGTGAGCAGCTCGGTCGCACGCAGGATCAGGAGCGTCGCCGCGGCGTTGCCGAGCTCGAACGCGGCGACCGCTGCGAGCAGCCGTCCCAGCCGTCCGCGGAGCACCGGCCGCATGCGGATTCGAAGCGGCGGCCGCTCATGCCGCTCCAGCCGAGGCGCCGCCGTGATCGCGACGAAGATCGCGGCAGCCGCGAGCAGCGCCGGAACGACCGAGAGGAGAATCGCGTCTCGAACGCCGACCAGCGCGACGAGCCCGAGCGCCAGCAGCGGCCCCGCGATCGCGCCGAGGTTGTCCAGGGCGCGCTCGAAGCCGTAGGCGCGCCCATAGGCCTCGGGCGCCACGACGTCGGTCAGCAGTGCGTTCCGCGACGGAGTCCGAAGGCCCCGGGTGATCCAGGCGCCCGCGCGCAGCACGCCCACCTGCCAAACCGCGCTCGCGACGCCGATGAGCGCGTTCAGCACGGCCGTCGCCGAGTACCCGCCCATCGCGGTCGCGCGTCTCCGCGCCGGGTCGTCCGCGAGCGCACCGCCCGCGAGCCGCGCCGCTCCGGCCAGCCCGTCGGAGACTCCCTCGATCGCGCCCAGCGCCGCCGCCGGGGCACCCAGCGTCGAGGTGAGGAACGACGGCAGAAGCGCTGTGGCGACTTCCTGGCCGACGTCGGAGAAGAAGCTCGCGACGCCGATCCCCGCGACGCCGCGGTTCAGCCAGCGAGGATGCACGCGGCTTCGTGCCCGTCTCCCGAGCCCGCAGGCTCGAGGGCGGGATCGATGTCGCGGCAGGTGGCGATCGCCGCCGGGCAGCGCGGGTGAAAGCGGCAGCCGCGCGGGATGCGCACGGCGTCGGGCGCCTCGCCCTTGAGGATCTGCGGCCGGGTCCGTTCGCGCGGATCCCGCCGAGGGACGACCGAGAGGAGCGCCTTCGTGTACGGATGCTGAGGGTCGCCGACGACGGCCGCGGCCGGCCCCTCCTCCACGATTCGCCCGAGGTACATGACCGCGATCCGGTCGGCGAAACGCGCGGCGGTGGAGAGGTCGTGCGTGATCATCAGGACGCCGAGACCCTCCTCGCGCAGCCGGTCGAGCAGCGCGAGCACGCCTGCTCGCACGGAGACATCGAGCATCGAGACGGGCTCGTCCGCGACCAGCAGGTCCGGCGCGAGCACGATGCTCGCCGCGATCGCGACGCGCTGGCGCTGGCCGCCGGAGAGCTCGTGCGGGTAGCGGTCGAGGAACAGCTCCGGCGGCGTCAGCTCCACGCGTTCGAGTGCGTCGCGAACGAGCTCCGCCCGCTCGCGCTTCGAGCCGCCGAGGCGGTGGATCAGCAGCGGCTCCTCGATGGTCCCGCGGACGGTGAGCCGCGGGTCGAGCGACTCGTAGGGATCCTGGTAGCTGATCTGCATCCGCCGCCGCAGCGGACGAAGCTCCCGGTTCGCCAGCGACGTGATGTCGCGGCCGTCGAAGGCGATCGTGCCGCCCGCGGGGTCGACCAGCCGCAACACCGTCTGCGCCGTCGTCGTCTTGCCGCAGCCGGACTCGCCGACGAGCGCGAGCAGCTCCCCGCGCGCGAGGGTGAATGAGACGCCGTCGACGGCGTGCACGAGCCGGCGCGGCCGGCGCGCGACCGTGCCCACGAGGCCGCGCGGCACCGGGTAATGGACAACGAGGTTCTCGACCTCCAGCAGCCGCCCGTCGGCGGTCATCGGACGGTCTCCGCCGGGACGTCGTTCAGGTGGCAGGCGGCGGCCCGCTCACCGCCGAGCGCACGCAGGGCCGGCGGCCCCGTGATACACCGCGAGAAGGCGCGGTCGCAGCGCGGTTGGAACGGGCAGCCCTGCAAGGGCCGGTCGAGGCGCGGCGGCGCCCCCGGGATCGAGACCGGCGCGCCGTTCCCGTGCAGGTCCGGCGTCGCCGCGAAGAGCAGCCGCGTGTACGGGTGGCGCGGCTCGTGGAAGAGCGCGTCGACCGGCCCGCGTTCCACGATCTCGCCCGCGTACATGACCGCCGCCCGGTCGCAGAGCTGAGCGACCACCGGCAGGTCGTGGGTGACGAGCAGCAGCGCGAGGCCGAAGTCGCGGCAGAGGGACGAGCAGCTCGAGGATCTGCGCCTGCACCATCGCGTCGAGCGCCGTCGTCGGCTCGTCCGCGACCAGCACGCTCGGATCGCATGCGAGCGCGATCGCGATCGCCGCCCGCTGCCGCATCCCGCCGGAGAACTCGTGCGGGAAGCGCTCGCCACGGTCGCGCGGGGTGCCGACCGACTCGAGCAGCTCCGCCACGCGGGCCCGCGCCATGCGGCCGGACGCGCGGTCGTGGACCTCGAGCGCCTCGACGATCTGCGCACCGACCGTCTGCACGGGGTTGAGCGCGTTCATCGCGCCCTGGAAGACGATCGCGAGGTCGGTCCAGCGGTGGGGGCGGATCGTCTCCTCGCCTCCGGCCAGGATGTCGGTGCCGTTCAGGAGCATGCGGCCGGAGACCGTTGCGCTCGACGCCAGCAGGCCGAGCAGACCGAGCACCGTCGTGGTCTTGCCGCAGCCGGACTCCCCGACGAGGCCGAGCCGCTGCCCCTCGTCCAGCGAAAGGCTCACCCCCTGGACGGCGTGCAGCTCGCGGCCGTCGCCGAGGTCGAACCAGACGTGCAGATCCTCGAGCTCGAGCAGCGCGCTCACACGGCGTCGGAGCTCCGGCCGACGAGCGGGCGCAGGCGGAAGGTGAGAGCGCCGACAGCCACCGCATCTTCATCTCACCCTCCTCCTCTTCACGCCCAGAGGGGCTCCTCGAGCGTGAGCGTTCGCCGATCGGCGTCGAGCGTATACCGAACTCCGAGCGGAATCGAGGCCAGATGCTTGCCGTGGCCGAGCGGCAGGCGGTAGATGACCGGCACCCCGAGCGGTTCCAGGTGCTCCTCGAGCACGTCCTCGAGCGAGCGGGAGCGCGCCCAGTCCGAGACCGGCCGCAGGTCGCCCCAGTCGCAGCCTTCCATCTCGCCCACGACCACGCCCGCGACCCCGTCGAGCTTCCCCGCGTGCTTCAGCTGGGTCAGCATCCCGTCTACGTAGTACGGCGGGGCCTTGTAGTCCTCGAAGAAGAAGATCGCGCCGTCGAGCTCGACCTCCCACGGTGTGCCCATCGTCTGCAGCAGGAGCCACAGGCAGCCGCCGACGAGCGGCGCCGTGGCGGTTCCGCCGCGGATGGCGCGGACGTAGGGGTCGTCCGGGTTCGCCGGGACCGGGCCCGTCGCGTCGCCGGTGAGCACGTCGAGCAGGCGCTTGCGGGTGAACTCGGTCGTCTCGGCGGCGCCGACGCCGACGAGCCCGTTGCCGTACACCGTCGGCATCGCCGTGCGCTGCCGGATCGCGACGTGCAGGGCGGTGATGTCGGAGAAGCCGACCAGCGGCTTCGGGTTCGCGCCGATCGTGACGAAGTCGAGGTACGGGATTATCTGTGCGGAGCCATAGCCGCCCTGCAGCGCCTGGACGACGTCGACCTCGGGGTCGGCGAAGAGCGCGTCCAGGTCGGCGGCGCGGTCCTTGGCATCCCCGGCCACGTAGTCGTCCCGCGCGTAGATGTGCTCGCCGAGCTTGACCCGGTAGCCCTGCGACTCCCACCACTCGACTCCTCGCAGCACCTCCGAGCGCGAGTCGTAGGGGCTCGCCGGCGCCGCGACCCCGATCGTTCCACCCGGCGGCAATGGCTTCATGCGCGCGATTCTCCCGGAAGGTCGGCCGCGCGTGACCGCGGGAGTGGAAAGACGCGCCCGGCGGCGGCCTCGGCCATGCGGTCGAGCCGGCGCCCCAGCTCGCGGCGGGAGCGCTCGAGGTTGCGCCGCAGGCTTCGCTCGAGCCACGGGCCGGGCGGCCGCGGCGTGCGAGCTCTCGCTTGAACGCCTCGTGCGAGAGGTCGGCGCAGAGCCAGTTCAGCTCCACGCGCGAGAGGAGCCGCGCCGCGTCGGTCGGATCGCCGAGGGCGCGCTCGAGGAGGTCCACGTGGCTCGCCGTCTGCTCGTGCGGATAGCGCGGCGCGGCCACCGCGGAGAGTCCGTGCAGACCCCGGGCGGCGGCGGTGAAGCGCTTGCGTCCTTCAGCCCGCTCGAG
>JBKPHO010000422.1:0-6209 GCA_046729915.1 Actinomycetota bacterium
GCTCTTCGGGCGAGGCGGCGAGCACGACGCTGCCCGTGTCGGCGAGGCCGTAGAGTGCCTTCGAGACGCCGGCGTCGGGTACGTCGGGGGCGCGGCCGCGGTGGACGTGGAAGCCGGCGCTCTCGGCATTTGCGGCGAAGACCTCGGCCAGATCCCTCAACGGCGGTCGCGGTAACGGTGGCGGGCGAGCGGCGGCAGCGATCGTCCGCATGTCCAGGCGCGGCCCGGGCCCATGCGGCTTGCGAGAGGACGGCCGACGCGGGCGACCAGCGTCGACAGCCGGTACCCCCAGGATCGCGACCAGAAGAAGGACCAGACCGCGAACGCCGCTCGCTCGCTCCTGGGGGCGATCCCCTCGTCGACGAGGTCGCGCCGGAGGTCGAGCAGAAGCTCGTGAAGCGGGATCTTGACGGGGCAGGCGGCCGTGCAGGCGCCGCACAAGGACGACGCATGCGGCAAGGCCGACGCCTTCTCCAGGCCCACGAGCAACGGAACGAGCACCGCTCCCATCGGCCCTGAGTAGACGGGGCCGTACGCGCCGCCGCCCGACTTGCGGTACACGGGGCAGACGTTGAGGCACGCGCCGCACCGGATGCACGCGAGCATCTCCCGATAGCGTCCGCGGCGGAGGTTCGAACGTCCGTTGTCGAGGATCACGACGTGCAGCTCGTCCGGTCCGTCCTGCTCCCCCGCGCGCCGAGGGCCCGTGATCAGCGTCGTGTAGGTGGTTAGCCGCTGACCTGTGCCGCTGCGCGCGAGCAGCTCGAGCAGCACCGCCAGCTCCGAAAGCGTCGGAACGAGCCGCTCCATGCCGAGGATAACGACATGGATCCGCGGCAGGGAGCTGACCAGCCGGCCGTTGCCTTCGTTGGTGACGAGACAGATCGAGCCGGTTTCACAGATGCCGAAGTTCGCGCCCGTGACGCCGACGTCAGCCGATCGGAAGACCTCGCGGAGCTGTCGGCGTGCCGCCTGCGCGAGCAGCTCGAGCTCGGGTTCGATCGGCCTGCCCTCGACGCGCGAGAAAAGCTCGGCGACGTCCTGCGCCGTCTTGTCGATCGCCGGCGCGACGATGTGCGCAGGGTGCTCCCCAGCGAGCTGGAGGATGTACTCGCCGAGATCGGTCTCGACGGCCTCGACGGCGGCGGCCCGAAGCGCCTCGTTCAGGCGAATCTCCTCGCTTGCCATCGACTTCGACTTGGCGACGACCTTCGCTCCAGCGCGACGACAGACCTCCACAACGTACGAGCTCGCTTCCTCGGCGCTCGCGCAGATGCGGACGTGACCGCCCCGTTGCTCGAGCGCCGAGGTGAACTCTCCGACGTAGCGGTCGAGGTCGTCGACCGTGCGCATGCGGATCTCGTGGGCGCGCTCGCGCAGCGCCTCGATGTCGTCGAGCTCGTCCCAGGCGGCAAGGCGATTGCGGTACAACCGCGCCGCCGCCTGGTCGAGTGCCTTCTGCGTGTGCGCGTTCTCCAGCGCCTCGCGGGCGATCTCGCGAAAGCGCCGCTGCGGTTGCGAGAGCCCGCTCATACGCCGCGTGCGAGGGCGGTCGCGAGGTGGACAACCGGCGGGCCCTTCACCCTGGCGCGGCGACCCCGGAGGTGCATCAGGCAGCCGGGGTCGGCGGTCACGAGCGCCTCGGCGGCGGCGGCCGAGGCGAGCTTGTCGTCGGCCATCGCCACAGAGACCTCCGGCTGGCGGACAGAGAACGTTCCGCCGAACCCGCAGCACAGATCAGGTCGACCCAGCGGGAGGAGCTCCGCGCCGGAGCGCTCGAGCAGGCGTCGGGGGGCGTCGACGATCCGAAGCTCGCGGAGCATGTGACACGAGTCGTGGTAGGCAAGCCGGCGGCCCTCGTTGCGGCGTGCCGGCTCGGCGCCCTCCTCGTCCAGAAACGCCGACAGCTCCCGGACGTCGAACGGCTCGCAGCCCACGAGCTCGGGCAGGTAGTGCGATGCCATCGTCGCGCACGAGCCCGACGGGCAGACGATCGGCGCGTGCCGCGAGAACGCGCGTGCGAAGGACCGGGCGACGCGGCGTGCGGCCGCACGGTGGCCGGCGTTGAACGCGGGCTGTCCGCAACAGATCTGCGCCGCGGGAAACTCAACCTCGAAGCCGGCCTCCCGCAGCAGCGATTCGGCGTCCGCGACCTCCTCGGGGAAGAGCAGATCGCCAAGGCAGGTGGCAAAGAGCTGGACGCGGCGCACCTCAGCGATAAGCAATCTCCTCCCGCCGGCCGCTCGATGCGGTGCGGCCGATTGCGTCGCAGACTACGGCCGCGCGGTACCCATCCTCGAACGTCGCGCCGAACGGCGCGACCTCTCCGTCCTCGGCGATGGCGCGCAGCAGGTGGTGGATCTCGTGCACGAACGTGTGCTCCCACCCGATCATGTGCCCGGGCGGCCACCACCACTGGAGGAACGGATCGTGGGGCTCGGTGACCAAAATCGTCTCGAATCCGCGCGACCGTCCACCGGCACGGAACACCTGGAGCTCGTTCAGCCGCTCGACGTCGAACATGATCGAGCCGTTCGTCCCGTTCAGCTCCCATTGCAGGTGGTTCTTGTGCCCGAGCGCCACGCGCGACGCCTCGATTGTCCCAACTGCGCCGCCATCGAACTCGACCGTCGCCGCGACCGCGTCGTCGACGGGACGGCCCTCGACGAAGGTGCGCACGACCCCGCAGACCGCGGTTGGCTCGCCGACCAGAAAGCGCGCGAGATCGATCACGTGCGCGCCGGTGTCGCCGAGCGTTCCACCAGCCTCCTGCGGTTGGAAGCGCCACGCGTCCAGATCCGGATCCGTTGCCCAGTCCTGCAGGTAGCGGCCCCGAAAGTGGAGGACATCCCCGATGTCGCCCGCCTCGACGAGCGCGCGCGCGAGGCGGACGGCCGGGACGAAGCGGTAGTTGAAGGCGCACATGTGCTTGACGTCGGTCGTCGACACGCGGCGCCACATCTCGTAGCTCTCGTCAGCGTTCCGGCCGAGCGGCTTCTCGCACAGAACGTGCTTGCCGGCCTCCGCCGCGGCGATCGTCGGCTCGGCATGGAGCGAGTTCGGGCCGCCGTTATCGAACAGCCCGATCGCCTCGTCGGCCACGAGCTCGCGCCAGTCGGTCGTCCAGCGCTGGTATCCGTAGCGCCGGGACGCCTCGGAGACCGCCTCTTCGTTACGGCCGAAGATCGCGACTAGGCGCGGCACGAGCGGCGGGGGCCACGTCATGTATGCGAGCTTGCGATAGGCGTTCGAATGCGCCCTGCCCATGAAGGCGTACCCGAGCATGCCGACGCCGATCTCGCGGAGGTCGGCGCCGCTCATCGCTCGCTGCGCTGCATCGCCGCGTCGAACGCCATCGCCGAGGGGGCGAAGTCCGTCCGGCGCACGAAGGCGAGCGCGTCCGGAGCGCCCCAGTCGCGATCCATTCCAGAGTCCTCCCACTCGATCGAGAGCGGGCCCGCGTACCCGATCCTGTTCAACGCCCGAAAGAGCGCCTCGAAATCCACGTCGCCGTGGCCGGGGGAGACGAAGTCCCAGCCGCGCTCCACCTCGCCGAAGTTCAGGTGGCCGCCTAGGATGCTCTTGCGCCCGTCGAGCGTCTTGCGCGAGTCTTTCACGTGCACGTGGTAGATCCGGTCGGCGAACTCCTCGACGAATGAGACGGGGTCGAGAAACTGGTGCGCGAAGTGGCTCGGGTCGAAGTTGATGCCGAACTCGGGCCGGCGATCGATCGCCTCGAGCGCCTTGCGCGTGGTGACGAGGTCGTACGCGATCTCTGTCGGATGCACCTCGAGACCGAACCGGACGCCCTCCCGCTGGAACACGTCCATGATCGGCCCCCAGCGCTCGGCGAAGTCCTGGTAGCCCCGCTCGATCGCATCGAAGTCGTTCGGCGGGAACGAGTACAGCAGGTGCCAGACGCTAGAGCCGGTGAAGCCGTTCACCTGCTCGACGCCAAGCAGAGCGGCCGCGCGGGCGGTGTCCTCCATGCGCTCGGCGGCGCGCCGGCGCACGCGCTCCGGTTCGCCGTCCCCCCAGACCTCCGGCGGCAGGATCGCGCGGTGCCGCTCGTCGATCGGGTCGCAGACGCACTGGCCGACAAGGTGCGCGCCGACCGCGAACACCTCTAGCCCCTGGCCGGAGAGGAGCTTCCGGCGCGAGCCGGCATATCCGGGGTCCGAGAGCGCCTTGTCGACCTCGAAGTGGTCGCCCCAGCACGCGAGCTCGAGCCCGTCGAAGCCCCAGCCGCCCGCCTTCGCGGCGAGCTCCTCGAGCGGCAGGTCGGCCCACTGGCCGGTGAACAAGGTGACTGGCCGCGCCGTCGCTGTCCCCCGCTCGCTAGACGGCCGCCAGAACCGGCACCGCGAGACCAGGCGCACCTCGCACCGACGTCGACGGCTCGTAGCCCGAGCGGGCGAGCAACTCGAGCCCCAGCCGTGCCCGCCGGACCCGCTCGCGCGAGAGCGCGACGGTCGTCGCCTCGAGGTGCGTCCCGGCCGGATAAACGTCGGGCGCGTTGCGGAGCCCGAACTTCACGTACACGGGCGCCGCGATCCGAATGAGCTCCGGAATCTCGTGGAGGCGAACGAAGCCGCCGACGTTGTCCGGAGCCTCGACGTAGATGTCGAGCGGAACGTCGACCGCGGCCCGGACGGCGGCGATCTGCGCCAGGCTGAGGTCCGTCGGTAGGTTGAGCGTGTTCGCCCCGAGCTCGGCGAGCACCCGTGCAGTTGGCGGATTCGCGGCCGGCAGCATCACCGAGATCTTCGCCTGCATGTCCTCGGGCAGCGCGCCCGCACGGCGCATCGCTCCGAAGACGGAAAGCAGCCCGAGATCGGCGATCAACACGCTCCGAATACCGTAGGCCGCCGCACGCTTCACGTCCTCGATTCCCTGGACGACCTGCTCCTGCCCGTGCGAGCTCGCGCCGACGATCGCGCCGGCGGCCGCCCTCGCCATCGCTGAGGTGCCCCAGGCAGCGTTCGGGCGGGCGAAAAGGCTGACCTCGACACCCGCCTCCGCGCCGACCCGCGCGAGCGCGTCGAGCTCCTCATCCGTCTGGAGGAAGACCCCGCTGCCCTGCGAGACGCGGTGCACGAGCACGTCCAGACGCTCGGCCTCCTCGAGCACCGCGTCGAGACAGCGCGGCCCCTCGACGCTCGGTATTTCCAGCCGGTATTGCGTCCCGTCCGGGAACCGCTTCTCGGAGTCCGGCAGCTCGTTTAAGTCGCCGGGCGGAAGCCCAATCGAAGCGAGAAAGTCGCGAGTGTCGTCCATTTGCTGATCCTAAGCCGCCAGCAGCGCCCTGAGGAAGTCGAGCCCGTCGCGCGCGAGCGCGTCCTGCGTCGGGGCAAGCGGGCGCCAGATGGAAGCGGCGACGGCAATCGTCTTGTTCTCGGAGGTGAAGGACTCGATGCAGACCGGGCCGTCGTAGCGGACCTCGCGCAGCGCGCGGGCAAGCCCGGGCCAGTCGAGATGGTCGGCGCCGGGCGTGCCGCGGTCGCTGCCGCAGGCGTGGACGTGCAAGAGGTGCGGGCCCGTAGTGCGGATCGCCTCGGCCGGGTTCTTCTCCTCGATGTTCATGTGGTAGGTGTCGAGGAGCAGCCCCAGGGCGGGTGAGCCGACGGCGGCGACGACCTCCAGCCCCTGCTCTGCGGTGTTGACCAGGCTCGTCTCGTAGCGGTTCAGCGGCTCCAGCGCGAGCCTCACATCCCGCTGGCCCGCGTAGTCGACGAGCGGCCGCAGCGCTTCGGCCAAGCGCTCGATCGTCGCGCGCCGCTCGCCGGGCTCGAGCAGCCAGGTCCGACCGACAGCGGAGTACAAGGGACCACCGACCGCTCGGCTGCCGATTCGCTGCGCGACGTCGACGCAGTGGCGCAGGTAGTCCTGGGTCGAGGCGACCTCTTCGGTGTCTCCGAGCAGGTCCCGGCCCGGCGGCATGACCGCGCAGAGGCTCGCGCCGAGCCCATGCTCGGCGAGAAGCTCGGCTGCCCGGCCCGGGTCCCAGTCGCCGGGATTCTCGACCTGGAGCTCGATCACGTCGAAGCCGAAGTCGCGGACCCTCGGTGCAAGGCGAGCGAGTCGCTCGTCGGAGAGCGGCGAGACCCAAATCCACGTGTTTGCGCCGAGCGGATTCACCGGTTCGGCTACTGCTCGGCGAACGGCTCGACGCCGAGATAGCGGCGCTGCGCGTCGGCGTCGTCCATGAT
>JBKPHO010000423.1:0-4008 GCA_046729915.1 Actinomycetota bacterium
CGGCCGATGGCCGTGAACTTTGCGCTCTTTCCGAGGTTTCTTCGAATGTCCCTCGTTCGAGTGATCCCACAATGCCGCGGGCCGTCGTAAAGTCGCGGAACGCGCCATTCGCCGATCCGAGTGGGCGCGACTGCGGTTCTACAAGCGAGTTTCCACAGTTTCCACAACGGGGTGGGGAGTGAATTCTGGACCGGACCCAGAGGCTCGATCGTCGACGTCGCCTGAGCCCGAGCTTCCAGGCGAGTTCGTATCCGAGGATTTGCGGGCTGACTGCGCCCGCTTCCTGGACGAGCTGCGGGCGAAGGTCAGGCATCGCCGCGAGCCGGCTCAGGAGACCTCGGCCTGGGTACCGAATGACCGTGCCGAGTGAGTGCGGCGACTGCCGTGACCACCGACCCCCGTGCTTGAGAGGCGCATACGGGGTTTGAACACCCCTGTAAATCGGCTGGTAATTACCGGCGTGACACCACGGGAGACACCACCAATCGAGCCTCTCCGGGCGCGGGCGGCCGAGAGCCCCGCCCTAAGCGGGGCTCTCTCGCCAGTCCTCTTCAGTCGCCTTGCGGGAAGGTGCCAGCCAGTGCCGAGCCCCAGGCCATGTTCCTGGGCCGGAAGCTCGAGAACGGCGTGATCTGCGTCAGATCGCTGCCGTCTGGGCGGATCTTGAAGAGCGCGTTGAGGTCATCCTGCTCGATCCGCAAGAGGATCCACTGTCCGTCGGGCGAGTAGGAGTTCCCGAAGGCGCGGGTGCCTCCAGGCGGGTAGCTGGTCACCGCCTCCAGGTCGCTGCCATCGCGAGCGATCGTCCAGGTGTTGACCTGGGCGTCGGGCTCTCCCTCGTCGACCGCCGTGATGAACATGATGCGCTGGCTGTCGGGTGACCAGTCGGCCTTGACGCCGACCTGGGCCGAGAAGGGTGTCAGCTGGTGCAGGCCGCTGCCGTCGATGTTGGCATCGAACAGGGCCTGACCCTCGTCGGAGAAGCAGGTGAACGAGATCATCGTCCCGTCCGGCGAGACCTCCGGGTCGGTGACGCCGGTTCCCTGGCAGTCGCTGACGAAGCGCCGGTCGTTCCCGTTGAGCTTCATGCTGAAGATGGCCTCGCGGCTGACGCCGTCGAAGCCGTCGTAGAAGATCCGGTGGCCGTCGGCGCTGAAAGTCGGCGAGTTCTCGCACTGGTCCCCGTTGGCGAGGGGCAGGATCCGCAGGCCGCCGCCGTTGCGATTCATCGTCACGATGTTGCAGAAGTCGCTCCCGACCACGTTGGCCGGATCGAACTCGAACACGATCCGGCTGCTCTGTGGCGACCAGTGCGGCAGGAGGGCGTCGCCCGGAAGGTTCGTGAGCTGCCGCTGATCCGTCCCGTCTGGTCCGATTGTGAAGAGCTGAGAGGAACCGTCGTTGGTGACCGCTCGAAAGACTATGAGCCCGTTCGGGCCTGGAACCGTCGCTCCGCCGCCCGCGGGCAGCGCGAGGGCGATCAGGATGCCGCAGAACCCGGCAAGGGTGATAAGCCTCCTCATTGCCGGTACCTCCTTCTCCCCCCAAGTAGAGGACTCGCCTGCCGCGGGGCGAGGCTCGATTTTTCCACGCGTTGAGAGTAGGGTCAACCCGCTAGGAACCGCTGGCGGGCCTCAGCGCATGCGAAGGCGCCGCTAAGCGGCGGAGTTTTTAATCGCCACGTCGCGGTCACGGCCGGACCCGATCGTCGGCGTAGGAACTCGCCTCGAGGAGCTCGAGATAGTCGGCCTCGCGGATCAGCGGTCGCGCGTAGCCGGGGAGCCGCACGACGGGCAGGGCTCGGAAGACGGCGTCGATGGCGCGGCGCTCGAGCCCGAGCTCGCGAAGGTCAGAGCGGGAGAGCAGACAGCCAGGAGCTCGACCTCTGTTCGCGCGCTCAAGCTCGGCGCGGAGAGCGCAGACGTCGACGAGGAGCCGCTCCAGGATTTCCCGGTCGCTAGGCATCCTCGCCTCCGACTTTGTGACAGTCGCAGCCGGCTAAGGGCGCCAGGCGAGATATATAGGCGCCCGCGGCGGCCTTAGGACTGCGGCTGCCGCGATCCCGCGCCGCGACGTCGAGCCTGGATGCTCGCCACGCCGCCGCGGCCACGCGCACCGTCACCGTGGCCGGAGCGCCGTCGGTCGCGGTGAGTGCCTCGAGCACCGGCACTCGCATTGCGGCCAGCTCGCCCGCGATCCAGTCGCGCCGAGCTCGAGCCTCGCGCAGCGTGCGGAACGTGCCGCCGTAACGGATGCGCGACTCGCGGCCTCCGAGTCGGTAACGCACTTGCCAGCGTCCGCCGGAGCGCCGAACGATGTACGAGCTCGCCAAAACCGGCCGAGTCTAACCGCGCCGTGCGGACGTTCGAATCCGCTAGGGCTTCGAACCCCGTGACACCACCCGTGACACCACCACATGAGCTCGGCCGTGGGGAGACGAGCACGAGCGACCCCGCAGAAGTCGCATAACTAAGCCAAAAACGAGAAAAGCCCCGCTGATCGCGAGGCTCCCGGAAGGCGCATACGGGATTCGAACCCGTGCCGCCTGCGGAAACGCTCTACGAGCCGCTGCGGCGCAAGCTGGCGCAGTTCAGGACGAGGCCCGTTCGGGAGGACGCCTAGCGAGGCGCCGCGAGGGTTGGCGACCCAAAAAGCCATTCCCAAGCGGCCAGGAGGCGAAGGAAGGCTCCGACCTCCCCCCGCACCAAGTCTCCCCGGCGAGCGCGGCCGTAATCAGCTGATGCGCCCCCTTCCAAATCTTCTCCAAAGTGACCTAGAGAAACCCGTCAGTCCGGCGAGAGCCGGAGGGAGAACGGAAGCGAGAACGCGAGAGCGTTCACGCAAGGAGACCGCTGACCTGCCTGGAGTGCGTCAGAGCTTCCGTTGCCGAAAAGGCTGCGTCGATGCGACGGTGACACCGGACCGCAGAAGGCGTGCTCTCCCTCGCAAGGGGGGAGTGCGCCTCCGCTCGGGCTCTCCCGTCCCGCAGTAGGTAAACCTTCCCCGGAGACTTTCACGACGCCGTCAAGTTTGCCGTCGGCGGCAAAGTCTGAGAGCCGCAGCGCGAACAGACCGGCGGCACGATCCAGTTCACCTTCAAGGGTGTCCCTGATACCGGCTCGGCTCTTGGGTACGTCACCCAGCCGCAGCTGGCGCAGGTCGCCGCACGGATCTGCGACCGGGGCTCGTGGTGTCGGAGTACGCGCCTCGTGTGGAGCCTGCGCCGTGGAGGTTCTCGGCGCGGAAAGCAAAGACCCCCGCAATCATGCGCAAACCCGCATTCCTCCATTGCGTCCCTCCCGTAGAGGTCGCTAAATGCTGTGCCCGTGTGGCCTGGGTGAGGCCTGGGACTCGCCTAGAGGCGGGGCAACATTGCGCGGCGCGGGCCGGCGATGTCGATGCCGACGATCCCGTGCGGCCCGCGGTGCCGTTGACAGGCCTCTGGCTCAGTGGGACAGTTGTGGAGTAGCAACGCTGGGGGAGCAGCGTGGTAGTTGGACGCGATCGTTGCTGCGGCGCCTCGATGAAGCCCAAGTGGCAGGTCATGTCGAAGGTGCGCGCTTTGCCCGTTGCGGCCCACCGGTCCGGCTCAGTTTCCTGTGACGCTTCGAGCTCTAGCTCGAGAGCTTTTGCTGAGCACCAGCCTGAAGGGAGGAGGGACCAGCATGAGGTGGCTCACGAACCCCTCGCATAGTCGTGCTTCAAGGGTCGTTGCCATTGCGACGGCCGCGCTGGCGGGCGCCGCCGGCGTGGCAGCCGTCCTCGTGGGAACCGGCCAGGCAGGTTCGAGCGGGTCGTCCGCCCCTCGGGCAGTCGCCCATCACTCACCCGCCGCTCAGGTGAAGTGCGGCGACGTGATCACGACCAATGCGAGGCTCACCCGCGACCTCAACAACTGTCCGGCAGACGGCGTCATCATCGGCGCAGCCGGGGTGACACTGGATCTCGACGGCTACACGATCGACGGTGTGGGCGCCGGGACTGGGGTCAACAACAGCGGGGGGTACG
>JBKPHO010000424.1:0-4834 GCA_046729915.1 Actinomycetota bacterium
CCTCGCGGTCGATCCGCACCTGGTCGGTCAGCGGGACGGCCTTGGCGTTGTGCACGAGGTCGTCGAGCTTGTCGATCAGAACGAGTACGTCCATCGGTTTCGCGGAGTTTACAGTCCGCGTAGGAGGGCCTGGCGAAGCACGGCTGAGGCTCTCGGGGCGTGCAGTGCTCCACCACAATCCCTCCGGCTACCGACGCCAGAGCCTGCTCAGCCATCCCGCCGGTTCGGGCTCAGGCTCGGGCTCCGGGACGGCGGGCTCCTCCCGCGGGGCGTCGCTGCCGAAGACCCAGCGGCGGCCGCTCGCGCGCAGCTCATCGAGGAGGGCCCGGGCCTCGTCGGGCGCGAGCACGACCTCCTCGTTGCGTGCAAGGCGTGACTCGAGCCGCTCGGCGGCTTCGCTGCGGGAGCCGCGGGCGCGGAGCTTCTGGAGGACGTCGTGGGCCTGGCGGCGCTCCAGCCGGACCTCGCCGCCGCTCGCGAGCAGTGCCTCCAACTCGCTCATTCCTGGGGGTTCTCCGGCGTCCCCGGCCGTCCGTCCGGAAAGAGCTCCTTGAACCTGCGTGCGACGGCCTCTGGCACGAGCTCGTCCACCTTTCCGCCGAAGCTCGCGATCTCCTTCACGCCGCTCGAGGAGACGAAGCTCACCTGCGGGCTCGCCATCACGTAGACCGTCTCGACGTCCGGAGCGAGCGTCCGGTTGAGCTGGTTCATCTGGAACTCCCACTCGAAGTCGGAGATGACGCGCAGGCCCTTGACGATCACCTTCGCATCCCACTTGTGGGCGAAGTCGACGACGAGCTCCGAGAAGACGTCCACCTCGACGTTGTCGAGCGCCCCGAGCGAGTCGCGGAGGAAGCCGACGCGCTCGTCGAGGGTGAATAGCGGCTGCTTGTGCTGAGGCGTGCCGACGACGCCGACCACGACTCGGTCGAAGATCCCGGCTGCGCGCGTGATCACGTCGATGTGGCCGTTGGTGACCGGGTCGTACGTGCCGGGGTAGATCGCGGTGATCACTGTGGCTCGTGCTCGAACAGCGTCAGACGCGCGGAGCCGTAGCGGCGGCTCGTCCGTTTCGTGAGCGGGGGGACGTCCGGTTCCTCGCTTGCCGCAGTCTCGACGACGAGCAGGCCATCGGCAGCGAGGACCTCGGGCAGGTGCCGAATCAGCGTGTTTTGCAGGGAAGAAAACCTCCGGTACGGCGGGTCGACCAGCACGAGATCGTAACGGGTGCCCGTGCGGGCATCGGCGCGGAGAGCGGTTAGCGCGTCCTGGCAGAGGACCGTCGCGTGCGCCAGGCCGACCTTGTCGAGGTTGCGGTTGATCGTGCGGCACGCGTCGCGGTCGCTCTCGACGAAGGTCGCGTGCGCGGCGCCGCGGCTGAGCGCCTCGAGCCCCATCGCGCCGGAGCCGGCGAAGAGGTCGAGCACCGTGGCATCCTCGGCGAAGCTGGGTCCGATCAGGTTGAAGGCAGCCTCTCGCACGCGGTCCGCCGTCGGCCGCGTCTCGACGCCCTTCGGCGCGAAGATCCGCGCCCCTTTCCGCAAGCCGGCGATGATCCGCACGGGGCCGCAGCCTAGGCCGAAAGGGACACGCCCGGGGTCAGACCCCGGACATCGCCGGAAGGGGCGGGTCCTCTTCGCCGTCGAGGCGGCGCAGGGCCCACTCCGCTTCTTCGCCGATTGTCCACCAGCCCTCGATCTCCGCCGTGTCCTCCCGCATGCGCTCAAGCTGCGCCCGCGACTCCTGCAGGTCGAGCACCCCGGCGGCGAAGGCACTCCAGAACCGCACCTCCGGGTCGGGGTCGCGAAGGGCCGCAACGATCGTCGTCCGGATCTCCGCGAGCACCGGCTCGTACTGGAGCAGGTGCCCGAGCGCTTCGGCGGCGTACGCACGCACGATCGGACTCTCGTCCGTGTCGGCGAGCCGCCGTGCGAGGACCCCGGCAACCTCGCTCCCGCCGCTGAAACCGAGGACGTATGCGGCCGCTGCACGGCCCTGATCAGGCCCGCGTCCCTCAAGGAGCCGCTCGACGCGGCGCAACGTCCCCGGATCCTTGACCTGCGACAGCTCTCTTGCCGCCTCCCAGCGCTTGACGTCGTCCCGCGAAAGGGTTCGGACGAGCCGCCGCCGACCGAAAACCGTCACGCGGCCGCCTCGCGGTCGCCGAACACGCGCCGAACCTGGTCCGCCAGCGGGCCCTCGTAGGCCACGAGACCGGAGGCCGCAGCCCGCGCCCGCTCCAGCAACGGCCGGTCGGCCCGCCAGTGGACGAAGCGCAGGTCGGAGACGCCGGCCTGCCGCGTCCCGAGCAACTGGCCTTCCCCGCGCAGCTCGAGGTCCTTCTCGGCCAGCTCGAACCCGTCCGACGAGTCGACGAGGGCCTGCAGCCGCTCCTGCGCGTTGTCGGTCAGCTCCTGGCGCAGCCGCGAGATCAGCAGGCAGTACGACTGCTCCGCCCCACGCCCGACGCGCCCGCGCAGCTGGTGCAGCTGAGCCAGCCCGAACCGGTCGGCCTCCTGGACGATCATGATCGTCGCGTTCGGGACGTCGACCCCGACCTCGATCACGGTCGTCGCGACCAGCACGTCCAGCTCGCGGGCCTTGAACTGGGCCATCAGCTCTCGCCGCTCCGCCGGGCGCAGCCGCCCGTGGAGCAGGCCGACGCGGTAGTCCTTCAGCTCGGCACGCCGCAGCCGCTCGGCCTCGGCCTCGGCCGCCCGCGACTGCGACGTCTCGGACTCCTCGATCAGCGGGCAGACGACGTACGCCTGCCGCCCGGCGTCGAGGTGCCTCCGCAGGCGCTTGTAGGCCTCCGAACTGCGCTCCGCCGTGACCCACGAGGTGACGATCGGCCTGCGCGAGGCCGGCGGCTTCGCGATCTCCGTCACGGAAAGGTCGCCGTAGAGCGTCAGCGCGAGCGTCCGCGGGATCGGCGTCGCCGTCATGTGCAGCACGTGCGGCGCCCGTCCTTCGACCAGCGCCTGCCGCTGCTCCACGCCGAAGCGGTGCTGCTCGTCCACGACCGCGACCGCGAGCTCGCGCAGCTCGACGCCTTCCTGGATCAGCGCGTGCGTCCCGACGACGATCTGCGCCCCCTCCAGCTCGGACTTGACCGAGCCGGTGAGCAGCGCGACCCGCACGCCGAGCTCCGAGCACAGCGGCTCGATCGTCAGGAAGTGCTGCTCGGCCAGCGTCTCCGTGGGCGCCATCAGCGCCCCGAGCCGCCCCGCCTCGACCGCCCGCAGGAGCGCGTAGAGGGCGACGACCGTCTTCCCGGAACCGACGTCGCCCTGCAGGAGCCGCTGCATCGGCGCCTCGCGCGCCAGGTCGCGGTCGATCTCCGCGATCGCGCGCTCCTGGTCCGGTGTCAGCTCGAACGGCAACAAGTCGCGGTAGCGCGCCACGAGCGGCCCGGGCTCCGCGAGGGCGGTTGCGACCGCAGCCTCGCGACCCGCGCGCGCCCGCGCGAGACCGACCTGCAACACGAGCAGCTCGTCGAAGGCGAGGCGCCGGCGGCCGGCTTCCCCTTCGTCCAGCGAGCGCGGCCGGTGCAGCGCCCAGAGCGCATCGGCCCGCAGCGGCAGCCGCTCCGAGACCTTCAACTCGGCGGGCAGGGGATCAGGCAGGTCGCGTGCGTGCGGCAGCGCGCGCTCGACGAGGCCGCGGAGGCGCTGCGGCGTCACCTCCTCGCTCGCTGGGTAGACCGGGGCGAAGTCTGCTGTGGCCGCGACGCCGCTCAGGTCGTACGAGCGAACCTGGAAGCCGTTCCGCTTCAGCTGCCCGCGGAGGCGGACGCGCGTGCCCGGCTGCAGCTTCTCCGCGAGCCAGGCCTGGTTGAACCAGACCGCAGTGATCTCGTCGCTGCCGTCGGCGACCCGGGCCTGCACGATTGCGAGGTTCCGCCGCGGGCGGCGCACGGAGATCGACCGAACCTCGCCCGCGATCGCGCTCTCCTCTTCCGCGAGCAGATCGGCGATCCGCCGCTCCGGAACCGCGGCCTCGTAGCGGTGCGGCCGGTGCTCGAGCAGGTCGCGGACGGTTCGCAGGCCGAGCTTGGCGAGCTTCTTCTCGAGCGCGGGCCCCACCCCGGCGAGCGTCGAGACGGGCGACTCGGCGGCGGCAGGACGTGGCGTCCCGGCAAGCCGCGGCCACGCCGCAGGCGGCTCGGTTCCGGCGAAGCCACTGGCCACGCGGCCAGTCTAGGAACCGCTGCGGCTCACACGGCGTCGTCGAACCAGAACAAGCCGACGGTGCCCGGGCCCGCATGGGCGCCGACCACGGGCCCCAGTGTCGTCACGAGCTCGAGTTCCGCCGCCGGCCGTGTGTGCCGCACCATCTTCCGCAGCGCCTCGGCCCGTTCCGGCGCGTCCGCGTGCGCGATGGCCACCCGCAGGCTCGGCCCATCGCGCGACCCCTCGTCGAAGGCCGAGGCGAACTCGTTGAAGGCCTTCCGATTCCCGCGCACCCGCTTCACGGGCAGCACCTCGCCGTCCTTGATCGAGAGGATCGGCTTGATGTTCAGCAGCTCGCCCGCCCACGCGCGGGCGCGCCCGATGCGCCCGCCGCGCGCAAGGTACTCGAGCGTCTCGACGGTGAAGAGGAGGCCCGCGTCGCGGTGGTAGCGCTCCGCGAGCGCGTCCACCTCCTCGTCGCTCGTGCCGCGCTCGAGGCGGCGCTGGATCGCCAGGCCGAGCATTGCGATCGCCGCGGAGGCGCTCTGGGAGTCGATTGTGCGGACGCGGTCGCTGCCCAGCAGTTGTGCGGCCGAGCGGGCGCTCTCGATCGTCCCGGAGAGCTTCCCCGCGATGTGCAGCGACAGAATCCGCTCGTAGCC
>JBKPHO010000425.1:0-1934 GCA_046729915.1 Actinomycetota bacterium
TTGCCATTACCTCGTACGCGCCGCCCACGACCGGGGCGAGCCGCTCGCGCTGATCGCGTGCGGGCGCCCGTCGCCGACCTCGGTTTCGCTGGCCGAATCGCTCGCTCAGGTGTTACCGCCGATGCATCACCGGCGTCTCGAGCTTGGCCCGCTGGCGAGCGACGAGGCGCTCGAGCTGATCAGCATGCTGGCGCCGGGCCTTTCCCGCGAAGCGGCGCGTGAGCTCGTGGCGCGATCGGGTGGTTCCCCGTTTTGGCTCGAGGCGCTTGCCCGAACTGCAGGAGCGGAGGTCGATGCGGGCCGGCTCGTGACCACGCGACTACGCGGTGCGAGCGGCGACGCCGGCGGACTGCTCGCGCTGCTCGCAGTTGCCGGCCGTCCGCTGGCCTTTCGGGATGCGGCCGAGCTCAAAGGATGGGACGTCAGCCGAGTCGAGCGGGCGCTGCATGAGCTTGTCTCGCGAGGCGTCGCCGTCGATTCCGGTGGAACGGTCCGGCTCGCGCACGATCTGATCCGATTCGCGGCGGCCGGCGAGGTTCCTGAAGAGCAGCGACTGGATGTGCATCGGTGCCTGGGCGACTGGTTGATGCGGAGCGCCGGAAATGACGTCCGCCGCCTCCGCGAGGCGCTCGCTCACCGGCATGCAGCGGGCGTGCCGTCGGTCGACGTCGCGGATCGTCTCGTGCGCTCGCCTCAGCGAACGTTGCTCGGAGAGGAGGGGCTCGCCTTGCTTGTCACGATCGCCGATGAATCCGCGCCTTCCGACCAAGGTGTGCTGCTGTTGAACGAGCAGATTGCGGAGCTCGCTTCGGAGCTCGCGAGACACGACGTCGCATTGGCTCGGAACCTGCTGCTTGCTGAGCGCTGGCACGATTCCCCGCGGCGCGCACGTGCGCTCCTCAACGCGGCGAGGTCGGCATTTGCACTCGACGATCCTCACCGCGCCAGCGGCTACCTTGCTCGGGGACGCGCGACCCATGCGGGCGATGAGTTGCTGGACCTCGAGTTCGACGTTCAAGAGGCGGCGCTGGATCTATGGGGCGATGGGCAGAAGGAGCGCGGGCGCGCTCTCACGCACGAGGCTGCGGCACGCGGTCGGCGGCTCTACGAGTCGGACGAGCGAGGGCGGCGGGCGTATCTCGAGGCATTGCGGGTCGAATACGAGGCCGCATTCCAAGAGGATGATCTCGCGGCGATGGCACGCGCGGCTGAGGAGCGTGCGGCGGTGGCGCGCGGCTTCGACGAGCAGGCCCACCTCACCGGGTTGGTCGCCAGCGCGAGAGCATTGCAGCGGGCGGGCCGCCTTGACGAGGCGTTGGAGCGCATCCGCTACGTCTGGGACGAGTCCGGGCGCCGCGTCCTACCGCGCCTGACGCTCGATGCCGGCTACTGGCTGGGCGCCTTCTTGCTCCAGCGAGGTCGGCTGGCCGAAGCCGAAGAGATTGTCACCGAGACGGTCGATCTCGCCTCGCGCGTCGGCGACGAGGCCCGCGGGCGGCACCTGGTCGAGCGCGTTGCGAGCGAGGTCGACTTTCACCGTGCCGACTGGCGCGCCGGCGTTGAGCGCCTGCTCACGTACGCTCGCGGGGCGAGCGAGCACGGACGGATCGAGCTCCATCAGCTTGCGGCGCTGTGGCTGGCGCTTGTCGGGGGGCAGGAGCTGATGCGGGAAGTCGTCGCGCAGGTCGATGCCGCCCGCGCCTGCGCCGAGGTGGCGAGTTGTCCGAGATGTGCGACGGAGCTTCGGCTCGTGGCCGCGGACGCGCTTGCCCGCGTCGGCCGGCGCGCCGAAGCGGCCCAGTCGCTCGAAGAGTGGGAGCGCCTGCAGGCTCACCCGCGCCCTCGCGACAAACTGACGAGCCGGCGCGTGCGCGCACTCCTGGCCGAGCGCGACGTCGAGCGGCTTCTCGAGTCGGTGCTGCGCGACGCGGAGG
>JBKPHO010000426.1:0-5007 GCA_046729915.1 Actinomycetota bacterium
CAACAGCACTACCAACTGAAACAGCCGGCAGAGTCCCAGATAGACAAACGACCAACCCACGCACAACCTCCGAAGTTGGGAGGCGCGAAGCTATCGACCTACGTGCCGACCCCGCGCTCCCAGCACGAACGGAGTTTCTGAACCCCACGCCATATCGGGCCCCCGCTACTGCGAAAGGCGCCGGAGACGGCGCCTTTCGCTTGCGCCAGCGGCAGTACCCCGTGCCACCTGCCGCCGAAGTGGCGCGGTGCAGGATCGACTGCGCGGCAGGGCCGACCGGTCAGTTCAGGTGGCCTTCGCGTCCGAGGGGCTCGCCATTTTGCGGACCGTAGAGATCGACGACCGTCTCGTGGTCCGCCATCCGCCGCACGAGCTCCGAGCGCGAATGTATTCCTAGTTTCCGGTAGACGCGAGTCAGGTGGAACTCGACCGTCTTCGGGGTGACGAAGAGCGTTGCGGCCACGTCACGGTTCGTCTTGCCTTCGGCCACGAGGCGGGCGATCTGCAGTTCCTGCGGCGTGAGCTGCTCCTGAGCCGCGGGTTGACGACGGCGCAACGTCAGGCCCGATGCTCTGAGCTCGGTCCGCGCGCGCTCCGCCCATGGCGTGGCGCCGCAGCTCTCGAAAGCTTCGAGCGCAGCGCCGAGATGCATGCGCGAGTCGCGTCTCTGCCCGCGGCGGCGGAGGTGCTCGCCCAAGCAGAGCTCGGTTCGGGCGCGCTCGAACGCACCCGCGCTCTCATGGACCCGAAGTGCTTCTTTGAACCCGGCTTCCGCCGCCGCCTCAGCGTCAACGACGAGCGCGCGGCAGCGCATCGCCGCTCCAAGCGTCCACGGGATGCGGGTCGCACGCGCCTGGCGCTCGAGGGACCCAGCGACCCGCTTGGCCTCCTCCGTCAGGCCCAACCGCGCGTACGCCTCGACAAGATCTGGATGGATTCGGAATTGGTTCGGGTTCCCGACGCCGCCCGCCTCGAGCGCCCCGACCGCCGGTGCCAGCTGTGCGACCGCCGCTTCCGCGTCACCAGACACGAGCGCGAGCATCCCGAGGGCGCTTCGCGCGCGCACTTCGTTCTTTCGATCTCCGAGCTGGAGAGCGGACTCGAGCGCACGCTGCCCGTGAGCCCGGCTGTCGCTCTCCCGTCCGAGCACGGCCTCGATCAGCGCGAGCCGCGAGAGGCAACCGCCGAGGGTTTGGGGAGTGCCGAGCTCCGCGACGATCTGCACCGCCTCGAGCGCATAGCCGTATGCACTCTGCATGCGGCCGTCGTACCAGTCGACTTGGGCGTAGCTCTGCAGCGTGTACCCGAGGTCGCCGAACGCACCTGCGCCGCGATTGGCGGCGACCGCGCACTCGTGCAGGCGGCGCGCCGGAGCGTGCTCGCCCGCGTACAACAGCGTCGCGGCTGCGTCGGCGACGACGACGCGTCCCTCGGGCTCGTTCTCGACGAGTTCGGCGCACCGCCAGGCCAGTTCCATGGCGTCGCCGACGCGGCCGGCAGACAGTCGTTGGTAGGAAACGATGTGGCAGAGCTCCGGATCGTCGATCGCCCCTTCGCCCGCCAGCCGCCACGCGCGCTCAGCGAGAGCGAGCGACCAGGGAATGTCGAGCCTGCGGGAGTCGGCGGCGCTTGCTGCGTTCGTTAGAAGGGTCGCTGCCGCGCGCGGATCCGACGCCTCGAGCTCGTTCGCCCCGCCGATCATGATGTCCAGGGCGTCGTCCAGCTCCCCGCGCTCGAGCCGGATGTACGCTTGCCGAGCCTGCGCGTGTGCGAGCTCGTGGAGCTTGAGATCGCCCTCGACTGCTTCCGCGAGAAGCGCATCCGCCAGCTCGGGGCGACCGGCGCGATATGCGGCATCGCCCGCGCGCGCGAGGCGGCGCGCGCGAAGCCGCGGGTCCGGCGTCAGCTGTGCCGCGCGCTCGAGCGACTTCGCTTCGGCCCAGACGCCTCCCCGGCGCCGTGCAGATTCGGCGGTGTCAGCGAGGGCGGACGCGAGCTCCTCATCCGGGCCGTCGGCCGCCCCGGCGAGGTGCCATGCGTGCCGGTCGGATTCGCCAGCGGCCTCGGCTGCGAACGCCAGCGCGCGGTGCGCCTCGCGCCGGTCGTTCTCCTCGGCAGCCCCGTAGATCGCAGAGCGCGCGAGCGGATGGCAGAAATCCACGCTGGACGTCAACGTCACGAGCCCGGCCTGCTCGGCGGCGTCGAGGCTTTGGGAGTCGAGCTCGAGGACGTCGAGCGCGCGAGAGAGGGCTCGCAGCTCGCCGACCTCACTTGCCGCGACGACTAGGAGGGCGCGCCGTGTCGAGCCCGGTAGTTCAGCGAGGCGGCGGAGGAAGCCACGCTCCACTGCTGTCCCCGCGTGGACGGGTTCATCGAGGGGTCCCTCTCCGGCGAGCTGCGTCGCCGTTAGGCCCGACGGGAGCTCGATCAGCGCGAGCGGGTTTCCGCGCGACATCTCGATAAGTTGCTCCGCCACGAGCGATCCGGCACCTGGCGGCAGTCGCGTCGCCAGGAGCTGTCTCGCCGCGCCGCGTTCGAGCCCTCCGAGGCGAAGCTCAGGGATTCCCGGAGCGGTGAAGGTCCGGATCTCGGGCTCCCGTACGCCGAAGAGCATCGCGATGCCGTCCGCATCGAGGCGGCGCGCGACGAAAGTCATCGCGGCGGCCGACGCCTCATCGAGCCAGTGGGCGTCGTCGATCACACACAGAAGCGGCTGCTCCTCCGCGACGGCCGCTAGCAGACTCAAGGCGCCGCCGAAGACGGCGAGACGGTCAGCGATGGTGTCCGCAGCGAGCGCCAGGGCCGAACGGAGGGCGACCGCCTGCGCGTCCGGAATTGCGTCGATCGACGAGAGCGCCGGGCGGAGGAGCTCGTGCAGGCCGGAGAACGCGATGTCGACCTCCGATTCGACGCCGCGCGCGCGGAGCACCTGCATGCCGTCTGCGCGCTCCATCGCGGCGTTCAGCAGCGCGCTCTTGCCGATCCCGGCCTCGCCGCGAACGACGAGCGCGCCGCTGCGCTGGGCTCTCGCCGCGGCGAGCACCTCGTCGATCCGCGCGGACTCACGCTCCCGGCCGAAGAGCATCGTCGCTCAGAGCGTATCCCCGAGTCAGTCCAGAGACCTAGGGATTTCCCGGGCGCGAGCGCACCGTTCCCGCGCGCAGGATTGGCCCCACGGTGATGAAACCGATCACCTACTCGTTGCAGTTCCGCGGGCGCGCGTCGTCAGCTGCTGCCGACCGTATGCGGCTCAGGCTGACCGCTCCGAGCTCGGCGCTCGTCACCAGCCTGGGTCCGGACGGAGTGCAGGGCGCGTTCGAAGACGTTGCGGGCGGGGATGCGACCCTCGAGGCAGACCTGTCGCTTCGCGACCATTCGGCGTTCGACGACGCGGGCACGATCGAGTTCGGCCACGGGAACAGCGTGCGCTTTCGCAGCGTCGGGCTCGGCCGGCTCGTCGAGTGTCCGGATCGCAACCTCAGGCACGGCACCGTCGTACGCCAGGTCGAAGGAGGGGACGGCCAGTTTGAAAGGGCCGAAGGCCTCATCACGTCCAACTTCCTCGTCAGCGACACGGGCGAGGTCACCGACAACCACCTCGGGCTGATCTTCGTCCACGAGCGGCGCTCCGAGCCGGCGTCAGCGATAGGTCCTCCTCGCGAAGGAACGAAGGGAGAGCAGCCGTGAGCCCGCGTGGAGGGGTTCGGTTGCCCACCCGGGTGAGGAGTGGGTCGTTGACCAGCGAAAGCACCCATCAACGAAAGGGGCACCGATGCGCAAGCGAATCGCCTTCGGATTCGTCGTGAGTTTGGCCGCGCTGGCTGCGCTTTCCACGCTGCCGGCTGCTGCCACGGTATCCGGCCCGAACGGGAAGATCGCCGTCGCCGGCGAGGAGACGAGCTTCACGATCGACCCCGATGGATCGGACCTCAATCAGATCGGACCCGTCGGGAGCACCTTCTGCACCACCTGGTCGCCGGACAGCAGCAAGGTCCTCTGCCAACTCTTCAGCGAGGAGGGGGTCCAATCGGCGACCGCCAACCCGGACGGGTCCGGCTTCACCCTTCTCAACCCTAGCCTGCCGCTCGGTTGCCTGAACTGGTCGCCCGACGGCACCCGACTCTTGTGCACGACCGGCGAGGAGGCGAACCCGGCCGAAAAGGGCCTCTACACCGTGCGGTCATCCGACGGGGGCGACCTCGTGCGGGTCACCGCCGCCCCTCCCGCCGGCGGCGATAACGGCTACGGCTACTCGCCGGACGGCTCGCGCATTCTGTTCGCACGGTTCGACTCCAACGACCACGGCACCCTGATCTCGGTCAAGCCCGACGGCAGCGACCCGGTCCAGCTGAGCCCTCCAGGGCTCTCGGTGATCGACCTCGACTTCTTCGATCGGATCGGGGCGGATTGGGCACCCGATGGTTCGCGCGTGGCGTTCGCCGCGTTCGACGAGTCGAGCCGCAGGACGACCGGACTGTTCGGCGTGAACGCCGATGGGAGCGGCCTGCGTCTGGTCACCCCCCCGGGGGTCGGCGCAGTCTCCGCCCAGTGGTCGCCAAACGGCGCCCTGATTGCCTTCGGCAGCTGCTGCGGTATCTCCCATGCGTGGGTCGTCCATCCGAACGGAACGGGGCTCAGACGGGTCACGCCCAGCGGTTTCTTGACCCCTGTTTGGTCACCCGACAGCACCAAGCTCCTTCTCAACAGCCGAGACCGCAACAACCAGACCTCCCTGTGGACCGTGAACACCGACGGCTCGGAACTGTCGGAGCTGACGAACCCAGTCAGCCTTTGCTGCCCGTACTCGTACGCGTGGGGGAGCGCACCCGCTGATTAAGTAGGTCGTCCACGCGAGTCCGTGCGCTGGCGGGCGGTTCGGCGACGAGCCGCCCGCCGCGCGCACCGCATTGTCGAACCGCCTCGGCTGCAAGCGTTCTGCAAGCACCGGGGTTCCGCGCGGGTGCCACTGTGTTCCGCCTCGTTGCAACGGCTGGAGCAGATCTCGCA
>JBKPHO010000427.1:0-1873 GCA_046729915.1 Actinomycetota bacterium
TCGAAGCGGACGCCGTCGACGTCGTCGCGGTGCTGCCGCGCGACGAACCAGTCCTGGAACGGGAAGTCCCCGGCCGGCGTCTCGACCCAGGTGCGAAGGCGGTCGTCGGTGGCGGGAAGCAGGGTGGGCTCGAGGCCGAACGCCCGCGCGAGGCGGGCGGTGACGGCGGAGAGCGGCTCTCCGCGGCGCAGCGCCTCGGTGCGGACGAGGTGTACGCCGAGGTCGCGGTCGCCGAGCCGGAACCACGTCTCGGCGCCCAGTTCGCCTGCGGTCTCGAGCGTGTGCCAGGTTTCGTCGGCGCGGCCCCAGCCCTTCGCCTCGTCGAGCCGGCCGGTTAGCGCGTAGAGGATCGTGTCGAGGTCGGGCGAGACGTGGAGGCCAAGCACCTCGACGTCGTCGCCGACGTTGCCCACCACCGTCAGGTCGGTCGGATCGAGCGTCTCGGCGAGTGCACGCGCGAGTCGGGAGCCGCCGAGCCCGCCCGCCAGGGCGGTGACCTTCACGGTGCGAGCCCCGCACGCAGCGCTTCGAGCGCAGCGGCGGTGCGGCTGCCGAGGCGGCCGTCGAGCCGCTCGAGATCGGCGAGCGTGTCGACGTCGTCGGCGAGGTTCGGAATCCGGGCGACCGCGGCCGGCACCTCCAGCCGCCCTGCGCGGGCGAGGAAGCGCTCGGCGCTGCCGGGGCCGTAGAGCGGCGCGAAGAGGTGCGAAGCCGAAAGCGCGAGCGCGTTCGTCGTGCCGTCGGCCGCCGCGACCAGGGCCAGGCCTCCCGCGGGCAGCGCGCCGAGCAGTGTCAGCAGGTCGCGCGGCCGAGCGCACGGCAGGTCGGCGTTGATGACGAGAATCGGGCTCTTCTCGACCCGGCGCAGCGCCGCCTCGACAGCTGGGCCCTGACCGCCGCCCTCGTCCGCGACGACCACCTCGCCGACCGCCCGGGCCGCGGCGATCACGTCCTCGAACATCGCCTGCGCAAGCGCCGCGCGAACCTCGTCCGGAGCGGGCGCGAGCCGCTGCTTAGCGGCTTCGCGGCGGTCGGGAACGACAACGGTCGGCATGCGGTCGAGAGACTATCCAGCAGTGCAGGGGCCACCGCCGAGCAACGCCGAGATCGCCGACCGGCTCGACCAGTTCGCCTCGCTGCTCGAGCTCGCGGGCGCAGAGCCGTACACGGCGCGGGCGTACCGGAGGGCCGGCGACCTGATCCGCTCGACCGCGGCGCCCGTCGCGGAGCTCGTCCGCCAAGGGCGCGCCCGCGAGCTGCGGGGAATCGGGCCCGGCATCGACCGGCGCCTGCGTGAGCTCGTCGGGACGGGCGACATCGCCGAGCTGCGGGAGCTAGAGCGCGAGGTCTCGCCTGAGCTCGCCGGTCTCGGGCGCTACCTCGGCGTCTCGGTACGGCGGATGCTCGACATCGGCCGCGTGCTCGGGGTGCGGACGCTCGCCGAGCTGCGGGAGGCCGCGCAGGAAGGGCGCCTCCGCGAGGTGCCTGGCATCGGGCCCGAGACGGAGCGCAAGCTGCTCGCGGCGCTGGCACGTGATCCCGGAACGCGTGGTGTGGCTCCGCGACCGCTGCTGCTGAACCGCAGCCGTCCGCTGGTCGACTCGATCGCAGAAGCGCTCGGCGGTGAAGCGGCAGGCGATCCGCGGCGCTGGCGGGACGCCTCGGAGCGGCTGGCGGTCGTCGTCGCGGCGGCCCGGGCGGCACCGGTCCTGCGCCAGTTCGAAGCGCTGCCGCAGATCGTCGCGGTGGTCGAGCGCGGAGAGCGGCGGGCACTCGGCGTGACGGCGGAAGGCGTTCCGGTTGGGCTCGTCGTCGCGGAGCCGGCGCGGTTCGGAACGGAGCTCGTGCGAGCGACCGGCTCGCCGGAGTGGGT
>JBKPHO010000428.1:0-3225 GCA_046729915.1 Actinomycetota bacterium
CTGCTCGTCGATCCAGCTCGTTCCGTGCTCGCCGACGTAGCGAGCCTCGCTCGGGAAGACGATCGCCGGCTCTCCCTCGCGCGGCAGCAGCACGTAGGCGTAGCGGTGCACGATCTGGAAGCCCGAGAGGTACGTCACCGCACCTTCGAAGCCGGTGTACTCGCTGCCGCAGACCAGTGCCGCGTCCAGCTGGTCGCGCTCGAGGGCGGCGCGGACGTTCGCGTAGCGCCGCTCGATCTCCCCGGCGCTCACAGCCAAGCTTCTCTCCCACGGACCGGTCGACCGGTCAGTGCAGACGGCCACGCGGGCAAAGCCCGCCTGGCCTGACGGAGACGACGCGAGCGTCGTCTCAGGCCCACGACCGCTCCAGCCCCTTCACCAGCGCGAGTATCCCTTTGTTCAACGGTGTCGGCACGCCGAGCTCGCCGCCGAAGCGCACGATCCCGCCGTTCAGGTAGTCGATCTCGGTCTCGCGACGCGCCTCGACGTCCTGCAGCATGCTCGCCTTGTGGTCGTAGGCGACGTCGGGCCGGGCCGCGTGGTCGATCAGCTCCTCCGGATCCGCGTCAAGCTCGATTCCCTGCGCAGCGGCGACCGCCTTCCCCTCGTCGACGAGGCCCGAGACGAGCTTTCGCAGCTCGGCG
Organism: Actinomycetota bacterium; assembly: GCA_046729915.1. GTDB lineage: Bacteria > Actinomycetota > Thermoleophilia > Gaiellales > Gaiellaceae > AC-32. Next base: position 645 of record JBKPHO010000428.1, read on the forward strand.
TCCTCGCAGACGCGTCCGTGCGTGAGCCCGGTCAGCGCGCCAACGGGGTTCGTGGCCGCATTGAAGATCACCTTGCGCCACTGGGGCCCCCGCGCGTCCTCCACGGCGGCGGTCGGCAGCCCAGCGCGCGTGCACGCCTCCGCCAACCGCTCCACCTCGCTGAGCGGCGCCGGGCTCGGCTCGAAGGGGCCGATCGTCGTGTCGCCTTTCACGTCCCACTGCACGTGCCCGGGCTCGACGACGCGGCCCGCTGGGAACGTCGTGCCACGGATCACGCGCTCGACGTGGATCGCCAGCGCCTCCTCGTTGCCGATGCCGTTTTGCACCGAGCAGACGGCGCCGCCCGCGAACGCCTGAGCGGTCGCGGCGATCGCCGACTCGGTGTGCATCGCCTTCGTCGCCACGATCCCGAAGTCGCACAAAGGCAGCTCCGCGGCGTCGGGGGTCGCGCGCACGCGCCCGACCACCTCGGCGGCGCCCGACAGGCGCAGCCCATGGGCGTTGATCGCGTCGACGTGCTCGCGGGAGAGGTCGTACGCCCAGACCTCGACGTCGTCCAGCTGCGCGAGGTTCGCCGCGAACAACGACCCGACGGCGCCGCAGCCGACGACACAGGTCCTCATGTCGTCCCGCCGGTCGCCGGGCGCGTGTCCCGGGGCCGGCCCCGGCCGAATCGCGGGAACCGCGCCTCCTTGCCGCCCGTGAGCCCGGCCGGCCGCAGGACCAGGATCAGCGCCATCAGCGCGCCGAGGACGACGAGGCTCGATCCGCTGGGGACGTCGAACGAGAAGCCCACGACGTGCACGCCGTTCTCCGCGTTGACGAGGAACGAGTCGAGGCCGCTCACGAGCAGGGCGCCGACGACGGCCCCGAGCAGGCTGCCTGCGCCGCCCACGACGAGCATCGCCAACGTCAGGAATGTGAGGTCGAGGTACACCCCCTCGGCGGTGATCGTGCCGAGCTGGTGCACGAGCAAGCCGCCGGCGAAGCCGCAGATCGCACCGCTCAGGGTGAACGCCCAGAGCCGCTGCCGGTGGACGCTCACCCCCACCGCCTGGGCAACCGCCGCATCCTCGCGGGAGGCTCGCAGCAGCCGCCCGGGCGGGCTGAGCTGGTAGAGCCACGCGACCGCGATCACGATCAGCGCACCGGCCAGCGCCTGTGTCAGGCCGGTCGTTTCGGGGATCGATGTCATCGTGCCGGCTCCGGGTCCGATCTTCGTGTAGTAGAGCAGCACGTTGTGGGTGATCCCGAGCACGGCGAAGGTCGCGATCCCGGCAGCGAGCCCCGACAGCCGCATCAGGGGAAGCCCGACGAGGAGCGCGAACACGCCGCCGAGGCCGGCCGCCAGTAGCAGCGATTCGACGTTGCCGATCGAGTGCTCAGCGATGAACGGGAACAGGTCCGGGAGGATGTTCGGCTTGACGTCAGTGGGGATCGTCGCCAGCCCCGCGCCGAACGCCCCCACCGCGACGAAGCTGATGTGGCCGAACGACACCACGCCCGAGTTGCCCACGAAGACGTACAGGCCGACGACGATCGCGACGTCGATGAGCGCAGTCAGGAAGTAGATCTCGTTCGCGCTGGAGACGAAGCTTCCGACCAGCGCGACGGCAGCCACGAGCAGCGCCGGGACGACGAAGCCGACGAGTGGGTTGCCGAGCCTCACGCCCGCTCCACCGGACGGGCGCTGCGGGGCGCGAACAGACCGCCCGGGCGCAGCAGCAGCACCGCGATCACCAGGCCGAACACCAACGAGTCGACGTACACCGTCGCGTCCGTCGGCAACCGGTCGGTGAAGACGGAGGTCGCAACCCCGATCGAGAAGCCGCCAAGCGTCGCCGTCCACAGCCGGTCGAGCCCGCCGACGACGACCCCGACGAGCACGATGATCGTGTCGCGCAGCGCGAACGACGGCACGACGAGCGGCGTCTGGACGACGAGGATCACGCTCACCGCCGCCGCAAGCACGCCGGAGAGGACAACCGCGAGCGTGATCACGCGGTTCGCGTTCACGCCGAGCAGTCGGGCCGTGCGGAAGTCGGCGGCCGCGGCGCGCATGTGCAGCCCGATGGTCGTTCGCTCGAGCAGCAGGGTGAGCCCGACCACCGCGACGACGCCGCACGCGATCGCCGCGACCGTGACCCAGCGCACGGTCGCGAATCGCCCGCTGCTCGCGACCGGGTCGAAGAGTCCCGGGAAGATCGTCGCGACCTTCCCCAACGAGCCGAACTTCATCAGCGCGATCGCCTGAAGCAGGAACGCCACGGCGAAAGTCGCCACGAGCATCGTCGCCGGCGGCGCGTCCCGGAGCGGACGGAACACCGCCGCTTCCATCAGCAGCGAGAGCGCGATCACGACCGCGAAGCACATCAGCAGGCTCGCCCACTCCGGCCAGCCGCGCTCACTCGTGACCGCCAGCGAGTACGCGCCGGCCATGATCAGCTGCCCGTAGGCGAAGTTGACGAGCCGCAGGACTCCGAAGACGAGGCCGATCCCGACCGCCATCAGCGCGTACACCGCCCCGAGCGCGAGCGCGTTGAGCGCCGTCTGCAGCATCAGCCGAAGTAGGCGGCGACCA
>JBKPHO010000429.1:0-1851 GCA_046729915.1 Actinomycetota bacterium
ATCGTCCTCGACCGTCCACGCCACCACGACCTGATCGAGGAGATCCGCGCGGCCGGCGCTCGTATCAAGCTGATCCAGGACGGCGACGTGACCGCTTCCATCTCGGCCGCGATCCGCGGCACGAACGACCACCTCGCGATCGGGATCGGCGGCACGCGGCAGGCCGTCCTGACCGCCGCCGCGCTGCGCTGCCTCGGCGGTGAGCTCCAGGCCCAGCTCTGGCCGACCTCTCGCAGCGAGGTCGAGGCAGCCAAGGACGCCGGGGTGGACGACCTCGAGCGGCTGTTCACGATCGAGGACCTCGCGCCCGGCGAAGTGATCGTCGTCGCGACGGGCGTGTCGAACGGCGACCTGCTGCGAGGAGTTCGCTTCCTGGCCGACAGCGCCCGGACGCACTCGCTCGTGATGTGCACGCGCTGCAACTGGGTGCGCTTCGTCGACGGCATCCACTTCTTCGCCCGTGAGCGCCGCGAAGAGGTTCGCCTCCTCGGCTACTGATGGCTAAGGCGCTCGCTTGCGACGCCGACCATGGAGGCTGTGCCGGCTTTGCCGGCGCGGCCGTCCAACGCACTGCCTCGGATGCAGCACGAAGATGTCCCTTATGACGTGATGGCCTCTAGGGTCATTCCGGGCAGCTGTCTCTGCGGCGGCGTTCGGTTCGAGATCGAGCTCCCGTTCCTGCGTGCGAACCACTGCCACTGCTCGCTCTGCCGGAAGCACTCGGGGACCTTCGGGCTCACCCAGGGACGCGTGCCGCGCGAGCGGTTTCGGCTGCTGGAGGGCGAGGAGTTCCTGCGCGTGTTCAAGCCCGAGAGCGGCACGGCCGTCAAGGTCTTCTGCTCCGTCTGCGGCTCGTCCCTCTTCGGCGGCTACTGGCCCGAAGGCGACGAGGTCTCGGTGCGGCTCGGCTCGCTCGACGGCGATCCCGGGATCCGGCCGCAGCACCACTCGTTCGTCGACTCGCGCGCGCCGTGGGACGATCTCCCCGACGACGGCCTTCCGCGCTATGCGGAAGCTCCCACGTGAGCGCCGAATGAAGCTAGTATCCCTAGCACCATGGTCGAAGTAGAGCTCGATCGGCACGGCGGCCTACCGCTCCACGAGCAGGTCGCTGCTGCGATTCGCCGTGCGATCGCCGAGGGCGAGGCCAAGCCCGGCGAGCGCCTGCCGCCGGCGAAGGACCTCGCCGCCGTCCTGGAGGTGAACACGAACACGGTGCTGCGCGCGCTGCGCCTGCTGCGGGACGAGGGCCTCCTCGACTTCCGGCGCGGGCGTGGAGTGACCGTGTCCGGGGCGCCTCCCCGCGGGGCGGTCATCGCCAGGGCGCGCGAGCTGATCGGCTTCGCACAGCGGCACGGCTACGGGCGCGACGAGCTGGTCGAGATGATCAGGCGCCTGCCGGCCTGAGGCGAGCCACTACACTGGCCGCGAGATGACCCGTGACGACGTGATCGAGGCGCTGCGCTCCGTCGAGGATCCCGAGCTCGGGATGGACATCGTCGAGCTCGGCCTCCTCTACGACGTCGAGGTGTACGAGCCTCGGGTGCGCGTCCGCTACAGCCTGACCTCGATGGGCTGCCCCGCCGGCCCGCTGATCCAGCAGAACATCGAGGAGGTCGTGCGCTCGCTCCCGGGCGTCGAGGACGTCGAGACGGAGCTGACGTGGGACCCGCCGTGGACGCCGGACAAGATGTCCGACGACGCGAAGTTCATCCTCGGCTTCGGCTGAGTGTCCTCTGCAGGCTCGGTCCTGCGTGACGTCGTCGACTCGGACGTCGACGCGTTCTACGAGCACCAGCTCGACCCCGAGGCGACGCGCATGGCGCTCTTCCCCTCGCGCGACCGCGAGGC
>JBKPHO010000430.1:0-4881 GCA_046729915.1 Actinomycetota bacterium
TTCTGCGGCCGGTCGAGCACCTCGAGCACACCGAGCGCGCGGTCCTCGTGCAGGAGAGGGACCGCCATCAGGCCCTTCGGCACGAAGCCGGTCGACTCTGCCGCCTCGCGCGCGAAGCGAGGATCTCGCTCGAGCTCGTCGACGACGAGCGGCTGGCGCGTGACGAGCACCCAGCCGGCGATCCCGGTGCTCGACGGGAAGCGGCGACCGATCAGCTCGTCGGCGCCTTCACCCGCGACCGCCTCGAAGACCAGCTCGTCGGAGTCCTCGTCGTGGAGGAAGATCGACGACGCGCGGGCACCGAAGATCGCACGCGCCACCCCGACGATCGACTGGAGCAGCTCGCGGTAGCTCTGCTCGGAGCCGAGCGCACCGGCAGCGACGGCGGCCCGTAGGTCGCTCACCTTCCGCCTCCCACGTTGTTGGCCGTGAGGTAAAGCACGCTCTTCAGCTGGAAGGGCGTCAGCTCGGGATGCTTGGCGAGCACGAGGGCGCAGATGGCGCTCATGTGCGGCGTGGCGAAGCTGTTGCCGGTCGAGAGGATCGTGCCGCCGCCGAGCCAGGCGATCTCGACCCCGACCCCGCGTGCGAAGAACTCGACGGGCGGCGAGGGGTTGTAGAAGAAGGCAAGCGGGTCGGGCTCCTCGTGGCTCCCGACGGAGATCACCGAGGAAAAGCGCCAGGGGTAGCTCTCGACCGGCATGTTGTGCGCCGAGGCGACCAGGACGGTGCGTCGGAAGTAGGCGCTGTCGGCGAGCTCGTGCAGCAGGCCGGCGAACTGGCGCTTTGTCGTCGAGAGGCTCATGTTGATCACGTCGAACCCCTGCTCGACCGCCCAGCGCAGCCCCTCGAGCAGGATCGAGCCGCTGCCCTTGAAGCCCGCCCCCAATACCCGCGCGCTGTAGAGGCTGCATTCGGGCGCTAGCGAGCGGACGATCCCGGCGCAGGCAGTGCCGTGGCCGCAGAGATCGCCATCCGTGTCGTCCTCGACCTCGACCTCGTCGTCCTCGCCGCGTCGAAACGCCACGGCGCCGTCGACCTCGCCGACGAGCGGATGCCCGGCTTCGACGCCGCTGTCGAGGATGCAGACGCGGACGCCCTTACCCGTCGAGCCGCCGAGCGCCCAGTCACGGGTGACGCGGTCCGGCCACTCGACCCCGATGGCGATGCGCTCGCCGGCGCCGGCCGGGAGGCTCCACGCGGGGAGGCTCTCGGCGGGCTCGGGTGCCGACTCCTGCTCGGCCACAGCGTGATCCTATGCCCGCGCCAGTCCCGCCAGCACCTGCTCGACTTGTCTGACTCCGAGGACGGCTCCTTTCCGCCGGTAGAGGTGCAGCGCTCCCAGGGCGGCTTCCCGCGCTTCGTCGGCGAGGCCTACGCCCTCGAGCACCGTCGCGACGATGACCCGGCTCCGAGCGGTCCAATGCGGTGTGCCGCTCGACTCCGCGTGCACCAATGTCTCGCGGGCCAGCCGCTCGGCTTCGGTGGGCGAACCGCGTTCCAAGGCGAGCACGCCCTGGAGGGCGAGGATCAGGCTCGCGTGAAGGTCTTCTCCGGGAGCGATCAGCGCCTCGGTTTGCCGAAGGGCGTGCTCGGCTTCTTCGTGGCGTTCCTGCTCGATCAGCGCGTGGGCGAGGTGGAGGAGGAGCGTCGACCGGTAGGTCTTTTCGCCCATCTCCGCCAGCGCGGTGATTGCATCGCGGGCGGTGTGCTCTGCGGTGCTCGGGTCGCCGGCCAGGAGTTCGAGGTCGGACTCCGCGATCGCGGTCCCGGAGTGCACTTGGCGCAGTCCGAATTCCAGGTATGTCGCCCGCGCATCACGCACTGCGATCAGTCCTTCGAGATCTCCTCCGAGAGCCGCTACGGCGCCGAGCCAGAGGCGGGCGTTCGCCCTTTGGATGGGTGTCTCGGCCTGCGCGAGCAGCAGCTCGCAGGCCGCTCCCGCCTCGCTCACTGGGTCGTTACCGTAGAACGAGCACAAGCCGAGCCAGAAAGCGCTGTGAGTGACGAGCCTGACGTTGCCCGCTCGGCGAGCGTGAAGATTCGCATTCCGCATCGCCGCCTCCAGCCCGGCGTTGTCGCCGGCCAGGTTCCGTTCCTGAGCGGCCACTTCCCAGGCGAGAGCTAGACCTTCGTCGTCACCAAGTGGAGTCAGTGCCGCGATACCCTCGTGAGCCAGCCTGGCAGCCTCTGCCGTGGGCAGCTCCCGCGTCAGCAGTCTGGGCCACGCCGCCCGCAGGCGCGCACGCCAGTGCATGCGCACATCGCCCAAGCGCTCGGCGTCCCCGGTGAGCCCTTCAAGGACTTCGAGGCCGCGCTCGAACTCGCCGACCTCATGGAGCGTGTCACCGAGGGCAAGGCGGCAGTCGTCTCGGAGGGGGTCCTCCTCGGGGAGGAGCGAGACCGCCCGCTCGAGCAGGCCCCGCGCAGCGGGCATGTCCGATCGTGCGAGTGCCCGAAGCCCAGAGGATGCGAGCACCTTGCCCGCGCTGGCACCGACCGAGGCGGCGGCCGCGCGCTGCCCGATCTCGCCGCGGTAGCGGTGGGCCCGCTCGAGGTGGTAGCCGACGATCTCCTCGTACTCATGCGCATAGCCCTCGGTCATCCGCACGAGCCAGCCCGAGAAGCGCTCGTGAAGCTCGGCCCGCAGCTCCTTCGGGAGCGCCCCGTAAGCGGCGTCGCGGATCAGGATGTGGCTGAACCGGAACGCGTCTTCCCCCGGGAACTCGGCACGATCGGGGTGAATGAGCTCCTTGCGGACGAGCGCGAGTAGGTGCTTCGAGACGGCCGGCCGAGCGCGCTCCGGGGCGAGCTCCACGATCGCCCCACGATGGAAGAGCCTGCCTTCCACAGACGCCAGGGCGATCACCGTGCGCTCGTCTTCTTCGAGAAGATCGATCCGGGCGGCGAGGAGCGCTTGGATTGTCGGCGGCGCCTCGAGCTCACCGTCGCCTCGCTCGGCCCGGAGGGCGACCATCTGCTCGACGAACAATGGATTGCCCTCCGACTTCGCCAGAACCTCGCGGCGCGTGGTGCCGGACAGCTTCGAGCTTTCGACCAGGTGGTCGATCAGGCTTTCCGCATCGTCCTCGGCCAACGGCCCGAGCAAGAGCGACCTCGCATTCGGCCGTGGGGCCGTCCACGTCGCGCGAACGTCGAGGAGCTCAGGGCGGGCAGTGCAGACGAACAACATCGACGCGCCGCTGCTGAAGGCAACGAGGTACTCGACAAGGTCGAGGAAGGTCGGCTCGGCCCAGTGGAGATCGTCGAGAACGACGATCACCGGTTGCCGGCGCGCGAGCGCCTCGAAGAGTTTCCTCACGGCCCAGAACGTTTCCTCGGTCGCGCCCGCGGATTCGGCCTGGCCGGTCGCCGCCGCCACCCGCTCGGCGATCAGGTCGGCGTACTCCTCCCCTTGTACGAGGTGCCGCGTGGCCGACCGCACGTCGGGGCCACCGAGCTGCCGCATGATCTCGACGAGCGGCCAGTACGTGATCCCGTCGCCATATGGGAGGCAGCGGCCGACCAGTGCACGCGACGCCTCGCCGGAGACCCTAAGCAGCTCCTCTACGAGCCGGGACTTTCCGATCCCGGCGGGGCCCAGGATCGTCACGAGCCGACACGCGTGCTCTTCGATGGTGCGGTCGAGCTCGAGCCGTAGGAGCTCGAGGTCCTTCCCACGGCCCGCGAACGGCGTGTCCAGTCGGCGCATAACCCTCGGGAAACCCGCTTCGACCGATGCGAGCAAATACGCGCCGACGGCCTCGGTCTTGCCCTTCACCTCGAGTGGGTCGACCGGCTGGGCGTCGACCGCATGGCGGACCAGCCGGTAGGTCGGCACGCCGAGCAGGATCTGCCCGGGAGTGGCTCCCTGCTCGAGCCGGGCCGCGACGTTGACTGCATCGCCGGTGACCAGCCGTTGCCCCGTCGAGGGATCGCCCGCGACGACCTCACCGGTGTTGAGGCCGATTCGGGTCTGCAGTCGCACTCCGAACTCGTCGTTCACGCTCGTGAGAGACTCCCTCATGTCGACGGCGGCCCGTACCGCCCTCAAGGCGTCGTCCTCGTGCAGCTTCGGAATGCCGAAGACCGCCATCACTGCGTCGCCGATGAACTTCTCGACGACGCCGCCGTGCCGCTCGACCGCCGCCTGCATCACGTCGAAGTAGCGCGACATCACCCGGCGCAACGCCTCTGGGTCGAGGCGCTCGCCCAGGCTCGTAGAGCCGCTGACGTCGCAGAAGACGACGGTAACGACCTTCCGTGCCTCCAGCAGCCGCTCGGGAGCGGGCAACGGGCTGCCGCACGACGAGCAGAAGCGCGCCTCACCGGAGTTGTCCGCACCACAAGCCGGGCAGGCAGTCACATACCGATGGTAGGCGCCCGTTTAGTCGCCGGCGAAACGGCGGCGGAGCTCTTCCACGATACGCGGCTCGGGCTCGACGCCCTCGGCCTGAAGCGCACTCTCGAGATCGGCCAGGAGCATTGCGCGGAAGGCGGCGTCCTTCTCCGCCCGGGCCACGAGCTCGTCGAGGCCGCGCCGGGCGGCCGGAAGCTCCTGTGCCGCGCGCACCCAGGCCTCGGGCGCGGGCGGCAGCAGCCCGATCAAGCGTGCCAGGTGTTCTTCGTCGTAGGCGCTCATTGCGTCATCTGTCCACTTGACGGTGCTGCGGGCGGCTTTCTTCCCTCGAAGGCGTCCCGAAGCTTGTCGAGGCAGCGCGAGATGCGGCTGGCGATCGTCCCGGCGGGGAGGCCGAGGGTGTCGCCGATCGTGCGGTAGCTCTCGTCGCGCGCGAAGAACCGGTCGAGGATCTGCTGGCACGTCTCCGGAAGCTCGGCCATCGCGTCGTGGACGTCGAACGCCTCCTCGACCACGGCGAG
>JBKPHO010000431.1:0-2007 GCA_046729915.1 Actinomycetota bacterium
CTTCCTGACGACCGCCGAGCGCCGAGACGAGGCCCACGCCTTCTACCGACGGGTCGGCTTCGAGGAGACAGGAAGGCGCTTCGCGAAGGCGCTCGCCTAACACCGCGGACCTGATGAGTTTCCGGCTGGTTGGGAATTCCGCCGCACGGGTAGACCGCCGCCGATGGGAATCGTCATCAGCCTGATCCTGGTCGCCTTCGGGGCAATCCTCACCTGGGCCGTCAACTCGGACGGGGGCAGCGTCGATCCGCAGGTGGTCGGCGTGATCCTGATGGTCGTCGGCCTGCTGGTTTTCCTCATCTCGCTCGTGCTCTGGCGCACGTGGTGGGGGGCTGGCTTCTGGGCGCCGTACGACGATCCGGCCGCAGAAGGGGTCGTCAGGCGCCGCGTTTACCGACCGGCCCGGCGGCGCACGATCTATGTGGAGGAAGAGCCGCCTCCGCCCGCGGGGCCCCCGGCTCCGTAGGCGACACGAGAATGGAAGGGGGTGCGCTGTGGCGGACAAGCTGCAGGGCAAGCGCGTGGCGTTCCTCGCCACCGACATGGTCGAGCAGGTCGAGTTGACCGAGCCGTGGAAGGCCGTCAAGGAGGCCGGCGCGACGCCGGAGCTCGTCTCGCTCGAGGAGGGCGAGATCCAGGGCTTCAACCACTACGACGAGGCGGACACGTTCACCGTCGACCGCACCGTCGAAGAGGCGCGTGCCGACGACTACGACGCACTGGTGGTCCCCGGCGGCGTCGGCAACCCGGACACGATGCGGATGGACGAGAACGCGGTCGAGCTCGTGCGTCAGTTCTTCGAGCAGGGCAAGCCCGTCGGCGTGATCTGCCACGGGCCGTGGATGCTCGTGGAGTCGGGCGTGGTGCGTGGCCGCACGGTGACGTCGTGGCCGAGCCTCCGGACGGACATCCGGAACGCCGGCGGCAACTGGGTGGACGAGCAGGTCGTGGTCGACGACGGCCTCGTCACGAGCCGCAAGCCCGCCGACCTGCCCGCGTTCAACGCGAAGATCGTGGAGGAGTTTGCCGAAGGTAAGCACGAGCGCCAGGCCGAGAAGACAGCCGCAGCCGTAGGCGCGCAGTCGAATATGACGTAGCGCGGCGCGGCCGGCTCCGGTGTCAGCCGATCCGGCTTGTCACCATTCAAGAGCCGGGTGGCTTCTTTCCTCCTCCTGGGTGGCTAAGCCGCCTAGTCTGCCCGGGAGAGGGCCACCCGGCTCGCTTCTGTCGGATGCCGTCGCGAGCCGATTCTTGTGGGTGCGCTGTCGCGTCCTTCCGCCCGCCGACCTATTCGGTTACATGGGCGGCATGGAAGTCGAGGACGCGACCAGGCGGACGCACCTCGCGAACGAGCGGACCCACCTCGCCTGGTGGCGCACCGGTCTGACCGCGCTCGCGGTCGGACTTGCCGCCGGCCGGATCGTGCCGGAGCTCGCCGGCGGAGCGGCGTGGCCGTTCCAGGTCCTGGGCGCCGGCTATGCGGTCCTTGGCCTCTCCCTGATCCTCTACGGCCACCAGCGCCGGGCCGAGGTGGAGCGGGCGCTGGCCCGAGGCGAGTGGAGCGTCTTCCCTGCGAACGTCGCGCTGGCGATGACCGGCGCCGGCCTCGTCCTCGGCGCAGGGACGATCGTCGCGATCATCTTCGCCGGCGGCTAGGCGCCTTCGGGGTACTCGTCCTTCCGCCAGGCGCGCGGCTCCTCCGGCGGCCCCTTCGGGGTCCGGTCGAGCAGGAAGCTGTAGTAGGGCGCCACGAACGGGTCGGGTGCCGCCACCGTGTAGGTGTGGAAGACGGTGCCGTTCTGGCGCGCGAAGGCGATCCAGGTCGGTGCCTCTCGCAGCCCGTCCTTGAGCTCGGCGCCGACCTGCCGCGACCATTCTTCGAGCCACTCGGGCGGGTTGTCGACCATCTCCTTGACCTCGGGAACCTGCTGCGCCTGCTCCTCGGTCATTGCGAGGCCGAAGTCGAACGCGAAGTCGGTGTTGTAGGTGGAGACGTAGGGGAACTGC
>JBKPHO010000432.1:0-1783 GCA_046729915.1 Actinomycetota bacterium
GACCGACCGCTCGAGTTCGGCCTCGTGCTGGCGGGGCTTGCCCTGCTGCTCGTGGTCCTCATCTCACGCGCGACGTGGCGGCCGGCTGCGCCGCTCCGGCTTGCGCGGCGGCGTGCCTGGGGCCAGATCCTGGCCGCCTCAGGGCGCATGTACGCCGGGCGGATCCTGCTCTTCGTCGAGATCGGTCTCCTGCTCGTGCCGATCTCCTTGCTCGTGACCGGTCTTCAGGCGCTCGTCCTGCACGCGACCAGCATCTTCGGCGTCCAGACGGGCGGTGAGAGCAACGGGCTTCTCGCCCTGCTCGTCCTGGCGATCGGGACGGCCCTGACACTGCTCGGCCTCGGGCTCGTCCAGGCGGCCTGTGCACGGGCCCTCGTCGAGATCGACCGAGGGCGGCCGATGGGGCCCCTGGGTGCCTACCGCCTGGCCTCCGACAGCGTCGCGCCGCTCTTCCGGGCGCTCCTCGTCGCGTCCCTCGCCGTCTCGCTGTTGGCGAGCTCGATCTTCCTGCTTCCGATCGCGGTGTGGCTCGCCGGCCTCTGGGCACTGGTCGCCCCGACCATCGAGCTCGAAGATGTCTCGGCGCTCGACGCCCTGCGCCGGAGCGGCCGGCTCGTACGAGGGAGATGGCTCAAGGTCGCCTCGCTGATCGTCGCCGGAGGAGCCCTGGTGCTCGTCGCCGGCCCGTTGCTCGGCGTCGCGCTGATCCTCGCGACCGACGTGCCGTTCTGGCTCGTCAACGTCATCGCCGGCGTCGTCTACGCGGTGGCGATGCCGTTCGTCGCGCTCACGACCGCCTACGTCTACTTCGACGCCAGGACCAGGGTCGAGCTCGAAGCGGAGACCGAGCTCTCCGAGCTACCCGCCGAAATCGAGCTCTCCACCTGAGACCGGCCTAGGATTCAAGCGTGGCGGATGCCCGCGATCCGCTCGAGCCCGCGCGGCTCGAAATCGACGTCGAGCCGACCGTCGCCGGCCGGCTCGCCCGCTGGATCGAACGCGCGCGGATTCTCCACCGCCGCGTCGAGGGCTCCCGCGCCGAGCACAGGTCGGTCGACCTCGGCTTCAGTCTCGTTGAGCGAGACTCATCCATCGGCGGCGGGCTGCTCGCCGGCGCGCTCGCCTACCGGCTGTTCGTCTTGCTCCTGCCGACGGCCCTCCTGCTCGTCTCGGGTCTCGGGCTGTTCGCGGACAGCGTCGACAAGAGCCCGCGCACGGTCACGAGGGAAGCCGGCCTGCACGGGCTGATCGCCTCGCAGGTCGCAAGTGCCGCCTCGGGGCGTCACCGGGCGGTCGTCTTCCTGGTGATGCTTCCCGCAGTGCTCTACGCCACGGTCTCGCTCTACCAAGCGATCGCGAAGGTGCATTCGATCGCCTGGTACGGGTCGGGGCGCGGCGTGCGCATCACCCCGAGAGGAGTCGGCCTGTTCGGCGGGGCGCTGATCCTGCAGATCGCTGCCTTCGCGATCGTGGCCTGGATCCGCCGCGGAGACGAACTGGGCGGGCTCGCAGCGCTGCTCGTCTACATCGCGCTGATGGGCGGCGCGTGGCTCATCGTCTCCCTACAGCTGCCTCACGGCGACGCGGGCTGGCGGGCGCTCGTGCCCGGCGCGCTGCTGGTCGGAACCGGGCTGCTGGTGCTCAACGCCTTCAACATCTACGTCACGACCCGCCTCGTCGAGGGCCGGGCCAACACCTACGGTGCGCTCGGGATCGCCGCCGCGGTGCTCTTCTCCCTGGTGCTCGTCGGCCGGCTGATCGTGGTCTCGGCCGAGCTCAACGC
>JBKPHO010000433.1:0-7550 GCA_046729915.1 Actinomycetota bacterium
GTGAGGGGTTTCAAAATCCCGGTTCTGTGAGTGCGGCGCGGTGCTAGCGCCTCATTTCGGGTGGGCGCCTCCTCTTCCTGGTTTCACGCGCGCGCGATACCAGATTCGGGCTCGGCTGCGCAACCGACTGCAGCCTGACGCGGCTACTCGATAGCTGCTCAGGTGTGGCGAGGATTGGAGGATGCTCCTTTCGTTCGCCTATCTCGCCTTCTCGGCTGTGCTCCGGTTGTTGGTCAGGGGCCGGCGCAGTGAGTTCGTCAAGGACGTCGAGCTGCTCGTCTTGCGACATGAGCTGGTCGTGCTCGGCCGGCAAGAGCGACGTCCGGCGCTTCGCCCGGCGGATCGTGCCTTCCTGGCGCTCGCGCGCCTGCTCCCACCGCGGCGGCGCCACGGCTGGTCGTCAGACCACAGACGCTTCTGCGCTGGCACCGGGAGCTCGTGCGGCGCACGTGGACACAGCAATGGCGAACTCGTGGCCGCCCGCCCGTCGAGGATCGGGTGCGCCAGCTCGTGCTGCGGCTCGCCCGCGAGAACCCGCGCTGGGGCTATCCGCGCATCGCCGGAGAGCTGCTGAAGCTCGGCCTGCGCGTTTCGTCGACTACGGTCAGGCGCATCCTGCTTGCCAACCAGCTGGGGCCGGGGCGGCGGCGGTCAGGCCCGAGCTGGCGGCAGTTCCTGCGCCAACAAGCCGCGACGATGCTCGCCTGCGATTTCTTCACCGTTGAGACGCTGTCGCTGCGCCGCTTGTACGTGCTGTTCTTCGTTGAGCTCGAAAGCCGGCGCGTCCATTTCGGGTTGTTCAAGCCGAGCTTGCCACGCCGGGTGAGCTTCATCGCGCCTGTTCGAACCCTCCACTACACGGCCTCGAGAAGTCACAGGCCGGTCGCATCCATCGAGCGCAGCCGTTGGAAGGCAGGGGCACGCCGGCCTCCGTATGCCGCTTCCGCAACCGACTGGGTCCGAGGGCCGCTACGCCGTGCGGCGGGCGCCGACGAGCCAGGCAACTGCTGCCACCGCCGCAACGATCGCGCCCAGCGCGCCGTACCCGTTGAGGGCGATCACGGCGAGCGAGAGGCAGCCGAGCGCCAGCGGCACCGACGCAAGCCGCCACCACCTCAGATCAAGATGCTCCGCAACGGAGAGCGCGTAGACAACGAGACCTGCGAGCGCCAGCGCAAGCGCATACTTGCCTTCGTCGAGGATGCCGCTCCGGGGCTCACTACCCCACGGGAGCAGGGCTCCGACGCAGATGGCGAACATCGGCAGAGAGGACCGCCACACGAGACCAACCGTGAATGAGCGCTCTGCCTCGGCGTTGTGGGCCATCACGGTGACGATACACCCGTGCTGCCGTCGCTGTGGGAGGAGGTGCTCAACACGCGCGAAGTAGTCGTCTTCGTCAAAGACGAGCGAGGCAAGCGCGTTCTCTCACCCGAACTGCGCGAAGTGTGGGCGCTTGCCGAAGGACTGGCTCGGGCGCGGCGCGCCTGCGTCGGCAGACACATCGCCCGGCGGTACGCCCTCGTTTCGCCGTGCATTGCCGGCGCTGCGCGCTCTGGCTGGCAGCGATCCCGACCTGTCGCCGCTTGAGCGTGAGCTCGTCGAGGTCGTGCGCGAAGCGGGCCCGCTGACGCACCATCATCAGGCGGCACCATGATCGGCGCGATGGCGCCACCTCTGGAGCCCTCGACGGTGCCCCGAAACCCACTTACTAGCAGGGAAAAACTGCGTTGGGGCACCATTAGGGCCGTTCTTTGGGCATCAAGATCCAGAGCTCTGCCTCCTTTTTCACACGCGGCCGTAGGAGTCCCAGGGCGTAGGGTGCACAAACTCGGTCAGGTTCAGATTCATCCCGATTTGCAGGAAGATCGAATGCGCACCGACGGGTTCCGGCACTCGGCTCAGCGATTCAGTCAGTTTGAGTCGTAAAGAACAACAGCGGGGGCGGCAACGACCAACCGCCCACTGACCACTCGGCCAGTGTACTCAAGCAAACGGCGGCGCCCGGTCGAACCGCGAAAGACCCACTCCCTAGGACGGTCAGGTCAAGTCGTTCCAGACGCTCGGGGTCGACGAGTGCGTCGACTGCGGTGATCTTTCTGGGGTGGTTCTGCTGGGCTTGCGGGCGCGAACGATCGCCGACGAGGCATGCTCGTATACGCGGTGGGTCTCGGCGATTTCGATGTCGACGAGACCGGCGGCGCTGAGGGCCCGCTCGTACTCGTCGCCAGTGAGGGCTCCCGCGATGCAGCCGGTCGACTGCTCCGTGTCAGCGCGCGTCGCCTCGTCCATGTCGAGATCGGCGATCACGTCCGAGACTGCCAAGCGCCCGCCGGGGCGAAGCACGCGGGCGGCCTCACCGAGCACCCTGTCCTTGTCGGCGGAGAGGTTGATGACGCAGTTCGAAATGACGACGTCGACGCTCGCGTCGGCGAGTGGGATGTCCTCGATGTAGCCCTTGACGAATTCGACGTTGTTGAGCCCCGCGTCACGGGCATTGGCACGCGCAAGCTCGAGCATCTCGTCGGTCATGTCGAGGCCGATCGCCCTACCGCCCGCACCGACTCGGCGGGCGGAGATCAGCGCGTCGGGGCCGGCGCCCGAGCCCAGGTCGAGTACGGTCTCGCCTTCCAGCAGGTCCGCCACCGCGGTGGGGACGCCGGAGCCGAGCGACGCCTCCACCGCCGCTCGCGGGACACCCCGCGCCTCCTCACCGTAGAGCGTGACGCCGAAGACGTCGTCGTCAGTGGCCGGATCGCCGCCGGTGCCGCACGAGTCGGCGCCGGCGTCGATCCTGCGGGCCTCGTCGTAGGCGCCGCGCGCCGCCTCGCGGGCCGCGCTGGCGTAGCGTTCCCGCACTGCCTCGCGGATGTCGGCTGGGTGTGTGTCCGTCATGGCTGGACCTCCAATCAAGGGGTTGCCGCTCTCTTGGCAGACGCGTCGACCTGCCTCGATCCGTCATCGCCGTGTCTCCCTAACGGTGGCGCGTGGCCGGACCGTCTTTCACCGCGCCGTCTACGACTGGTCGCTCCCGGGCGCGGTGTCGGCAGACGATCCTCCGCAACGCTTCCCATCACGAACTCGGCTGCGGACGGGAAGGAGTCGATGCAGGATTCGTTGATGCGGAAGTAGCTGCTCGTCCCGCGGTGCTCGACGAACACGAAGCAGGTCTCCGCCAGTCGTCGTAGGTGTTCCGAGACCGTCGACTGACCGACGTCGACACGCTCGACGATCTCGCCGACCGAGAGCGGGCGGCGCTTGCGGGCGAGCAGGTTCAGGATCTCGATCCGGGTCGGGTCGGCCAAGCAGCGAAACCAGCCCGCATAGACCTCCGCCTGCGCTTTCGTGAGATTCATCGTTAATCGACGATACACGATAAAGCTCGGCGCAAGTCTCTCCCGTGGGGTGCAGAAACTCGATCGTCACGCGGCGACGGCGATTTCGTATTCGTGGATGAGCCCGCCGAGGAGGTCGCGGCTGTTCACATGAAGATCGAGCGGCTCCGACCCTGCTCTCACCGCTGATTGACTGCTCGCCTCAGGCGAACTTAGGTCGAGAGCGCGGTGGGGCCGCTGGCGGTTGTAGTGACGGACATAGACGCGTAGAACGTGCTCGAGCTGACGGCGACCGACGATCAGCAGCCGGTCGAGGCACTCGCGGCGGACTGTGCCAACCCAACGCTCCATGTGCGCGTTCGCGTTCGGCGCCTGTACCGGCGTGCGGATGACCTTGATCGCCTCGCTGGCCAGGAGCGCATCGAAGGCGCTCGGGAACTTCGCGTCGCGATCGTGGATCAGGAACCGCACCCGCCGGTGGCGGTCGTCGAGCTCCATCAGCAGGTTGCGCGCCTGCTGCAGCATCCACGCCGTGTTCGGGTTGCTGGTGCAGGCGACGTACTCGATGCGGCGACTGCCGATCGAGAGGAAGACGAGCACGTACAGACGTTGGAGCCAGACCGTGTCGACCGTGAAGAAGTCGCAGGCGAGGATCGACTCGCCTTGCGCTCGTAGAAAGCTGCGCCACGACTGCGAGTCGCGCCGCGGCGCCGGCGGCAAGCCAGCAGCGGCGAGGATGTTGCGGACCGAGGTCGCCGAGACGGCGAGGCCGAGCTTGCGCAGCTCGCCGACGATGCGCAGGTACCCCCAGCTTGGGTTCTCGCGCGCCAGCCGCCCGAGGCCAGATGATCTGGCGGTAGCGTCGGCGACTCGTCTGCGTCAACCCGACCGCGTTTCTGCACCCCACGCCCGGAGTCCTCGGCCTCGCGCACCAGGGCGACCGGCTCCCGATCGCCCTCGCGCAGCTCGAGGATCGACGTCTGATCGCCGTCGATTAGTGCAGCGAATGTTGGTGCCGACTTAGATGTCGGCGGAATCGCCACTGTCTCGCCCTTTCCTTGGGCGTTCACCCGATCGAGTTGCTGGCGGCTCCGCGCTAGGCTTGGAGTGCCCGCGGAGCGCGACGCCTACCGCCTAGTTGCGGAACCGCCGTCGAAAGACTCGCCATTCGGCGGGTCTTCATTCCTTCCGAACGAGTCGGTGCCTAGCTCCCTCCATAGGCCTCACCTCCCGCTCTTCGACTGCCCGGACGGCCTCTTCGCCGAGGGCGAATGTCTCCTCGACCGTCCGTTCTCGGCCGTCCCGGCGGACAGGTTGCGGACGATCTCGAATGCCTCGTCGGGGGTCTGAGCAGATCCGAGGAAGGCCTCCTCAACCCGGAGCAGGGAGAGAGCCAACTGATCCTGGGAGAACTCGAGTACCTTTTTGCGCCGCTTGTGCTCAAGCTGACGCCATGCCTGAAGTAGCTGGCGCAGCTCCGGATCGTCAGGCGTGATCTGACCCGAGAACTGCCGCCAGGCCTCAAGGTGGTCGCCGCCAGCGGCCGCGACAAGGAAGAGGCGGCCGGCGAAGGCGCAGACCTCCTCGCTCTGAGCATCATCAAGCTGCTCAAACTGCCGGCGCTTCTGAGCGACTTCGACAGCAGAGTCTTGGGCAAGCATCCCGAGTTGGCGCAACCGCACGTGAGCTGCGGGCTTGCGCTTTGGTCGTTTGGTCTCCGCTGCCTCAAGGCGGGCCTCGTCCAGGTCCTGCTGCGCCTTGGCCAGCGCCCTCTCGGCGTCGGCCAGCTCTTCCCGGAGCCGATGCTCGCGCTCATCCTCGGCCTCGAGCCGCGCGAGTGCATCGGCGTATTCAGCTCTGCCTGGCTCGGGCAGGGCCTCGATCGCCTGTCGGAGGAGCTGCCGTGCCCTGGCTCCCCGGATGTGTCCGGCGAAGACAAGAAGGAGCTGCGCGTCCCGATCGAGAGCTTTGGCGAGCTTTACGAGGGTCTCAGCAGCTGGCCGCTCGACCTCGCCCGCCTCGATCCGGCTGATCTGCGCAGGCGAGAGGCCACTCCGCCGCGCCAGCCCCCGCATCGAGAGGCGCGCTCGCACGCGCCCCTCTTTGGTTACCTCAGCGAGCGTCTGTTCCATCGCGGCCAAAGTCTAGCCGCTTGTGTACCTTCGGTCAAATATAAGTGTTTGCCTCCGATGCGATCAGTTACTGTTGCTTAAAGAAACGAAGCGCGCGCGCCTCGGCCTGCCAGCGCGTGCGAGGCGGTTCTCCGCCTGCTGGAGGAAGGGTCGATCCAGAAGCGGGCGCCGCGCTTGGAGGTCATCGACTCGCATGGAAGCGCCCGCCGGCCTCGAGCCAAACCCGAAGCTTGCGCCCGCCGCGGGGCTTCTAAGGCAAGATCGTCTTTCCGGCGGCGTTGTGGAGGGCGAGGGGCATCCCCCCGTTGGGCCAGTACTTCTCGCTCCGATGGCAGACAAAAAGGCACTCGAGCCCATCGCTGCCCCCGAAGGGCGCGGACCCCGGGCGTTTTAGGCGAAGGGGGCCATCATCATGGTCCTCCCTCGTGCGGACTTCAGCGCTGCGGACAACGAGGCGCTGGGGCAGCCGCCGCCTTTCCCCGCGCCTGGGCGGGGCCCGAGGGCACAAACGCCTCTAGCGCGGTAACCACTCCGCGGCGCTCAGTGGGCGAAGGCCATGCCCCCGTTGCGGCAGTACTTGTACCGACCGAGAACAGGCAGACGAGCTCATCTGCGCACCCAAAGGCGTCGGCCCCTCCCGCGTAGGGCATTTCTCCTGCAAAACGGGAACTTCCTGGGTGCCGAATTGGGGTGAGGGGTTTCAAAATGTCGGTTCGTTCGCAACGAGGCTTCTTGATGGTTGACGCGCGCGCGCGAATACCAGCTCGGGCGGGTTTCGCAACCGCCGTCCTGACCGTCTGAGCTCGGTTCTGTCTCGGCACGACTGGTCGAGAGCCCCTGGGAGGATCGGCGGATGTTCCTTTCCTTCGCTTATCTCGCTTTTTCGGCGGTCCTGAAGCTGCTGGTCGGACGGCGACGCACTGAGTTCTCCAAAGACGTCGAGCTGATGGTGTTGCGTCATCAGCTCGTCGTGCTCGGGCGGCAAGCGGCTCGGCCGTCGCTGCGGCCGGCCGATCGTGCCTTTCTTGCTGCGCTCGCCCGGGTGCTGCCGCGGCGGAGGCGACACGCGTTCGTCGTGACGCCGCAGACGCTGCTGCGTTGGCACCGGGAGCTGGTTCGGCGCAAGTGGGCGCAGCCGCGACGAAGCCGGGGCCGCCCACCGGTCAACGAGTACGTGCGCCAGCTCGTGCTGCGGCTCGCACGCGAGAACCCGCGGTGGGGCTATCCGCGGATCGCGGGCGAACTGCGAAAGCTCGGCCTGCGTGTGTCGCCGAGCACCGTGCGCCGGCTGCTCCTCGGAGCTGGTCTACGGCCAGCGCCGAGGCGGGCAGGCCCGAGCTGGCGGGATTTCCTCCGCCAGCAGGCCGCCAGCACGCTCGCCTGCGACTTCTTCACGGTTGAGACGATCTCACTACGTCGCTTCTACGTGTTGTTCTTCATCGAGCTTGGTAGCCGCCGCGTCCAGTTAGCCGGCTGCACGACCAACCCGACCGGAGCATGGGTGACCCAGCAGGCGCGTAACCTCAGCTTCACCGGCGTGTTCGAGCGGATGCGCTTCCTAATCCACGACCGCGACAGCAAATTCAGCGGCGCCTTCGACGAGGTTTTCCGCAGCGAACACATCAGAGTGATCCACACCCCGATCCGTGCACCCCAAGCGAACGCCTACGCCGAGCGCTTCGTCCGCACCGTCCGGTCCGAGTGTCTCGACTGGCTGCTGATCCTCGGCCGCCGCCACCTGGACTCGGTGCTGCGCATCTACACCGCGCACTACAATCGCGAGCGTCCACACCGCGGACTCGCTCTCCTGACGCCCGAGACGGGCGACGCGGCCGGTTTACCCACCGCCAAAGGGATCGACCGCCGCGACCGACTGGGCGGACTCATCCACGAGTACCACCGAGCCGCGGCGTGAGCCGAACCCGAATTTTGAAACCCTTCAAGGTGGCGCCGCCTCGACCTGGCCAGCCGGGGTGTGGGAAAGGGGAAGCGGCCCCCGATTGAGCGGACGGATCGGGCGGATTTATCGGGCCCGCGCTTCCGACGGCGTCCGACGGCGGCGGTACCGTTCTTCGGTTCACGA
>JBKPHO010000434.1:0-10830 GCA_046729915.1 Actinomycetota bacterium
CCGTTGTCCTCGCTCGCGGGACGGCCACGCTGAATGGAAGGTTGTGGTGCAGCGGTCCGTTGGCCGTGACCGGGCTTGGACTTCGAGTGCTCGCGCGAACCGGTGCGTCCGGTCTCCGCCGTGGTCGTGGACCCCGTTGTCGTGGCTCCTCTCGTCGCCGGCGTTGACGAGCCGCCTTTCCCGCAGCCGCCGCCGGCGAGTTGCTTACGCACCGCGAGCTTCATCCGCGCGAGCGTCAGCGGATCTCCGTACTGGTTCAGCGTCCCGCTGCGCAGCGCTGACTCGAGATCGCCGCGCGAGTGGTTGCAGCTGAGCTTTCCGTCCTGGGCGAAGTCGGTGTAGACATCGCCGGGGCCGCCTGCATACGCCGCGGACGCGGTCGCGCAGGCAACCGTGACGAGCACGAGGCTAGCTCGCCTGCGCATGGCTCCTCACCTGCTCGAGGCCGGCGGCTCGAGGCTGATCGGTTTGCAACGGCACGACGCGCGGCTCGCGGACCAGAACCAGCCGCGAGCCAATGCCTACGAGGAGCGCCACCACCGCGCCTGCAGCGGCGCCCGTAACGAGCGGATCGTCGATTGCGACGACAGCCAGACCCGCTGCGCTGCACATCGCCGCAAGGAGAAGGAGCGCCGCCACTGCCTGCCGCTCCCCGAGCCCGACGTAGACAAGTCGGTGCGAAAGGTGGTCGCAACCGCCGCGCCAGATCGGTCGGCGCTCGGCCAGGCGAACGAGGATCACGAGGGACGTGTCGAGTATCGGTAGCGCGAGGATCAGGAGCGGTGCGAAAACGCTTGCCGAGACGCCTCCCGCCCCGCGCGGACCGGCAAGCAAGGCGCAGGATCCGACGAGCAGGCCGAGCAGAAGCGCTCCGGAGTCCCCCATGAAGAGCGCCGCCGGGCGGCCCTTGCGGTAGTTGAGTGGCAGGAACCCGGCCGCAACGCCCGCAACTGCGCACGCGGCAAATCCCAGCACCGGGTCGTTGTCAAGGAAGGCCGTCAACGCAAGCGTCCCGCCCGCGATGGCGGCCGTCCCAGCGGCCAGGCCGTCGATGTTGTCGAGGAGGTTAAAGCTGTTCATCGCGGCCACGAGCACGAAGATCCCGAGCGGAACCGCTGCGGCAGTCGGAAGCCAGGTCGGCCGGATGACCGAGACCGTTGCGCACGCGATCAGGAGCTGTCCGGCGAACTTGGCCCTCGGGCCGATCAGGCGCGCGTCGTCGCAGAGCCCGAGCAGGAAGGCTGCGGTAGCGGCAAGGGCGATGTAACGGAGGCGACGATCGCCGCCGTCGACCGCGACGACGCTCGCGCTTGCGAGCAGGAACGCGAGGAGAAGCGCGATCCCGCCCGTCAGCGGCGTGTCCCTCTTATGCCAACGATCGCCTGCCGGGAGAGCTCGACACCAGCGCAGGCGCAACGACAGAGCACTGCACACGAAGCTCGCGAGGGCGCCAATCGAGAACGCAAGACCCCCCGTCATTGCTGAGCCGCCACCACCCCTCAGCTCGATTGAGCGAGGGATCATACGTCTTCTCGGCCACGTCGATGCCGGGAGTCAGCGCGGAGGGTCTCCTGAAGCGCGCTCTTCCGCCTCGAGCAACTCGACCCGCAGACGCGTGTTTTCCTTCAGCGTCTCGTAGACCTGGCGCGAGCGTTCGGCGAGCAGTCGTTCGGCTGCATTCCTGCGTTCTCGGTGAAGAACGGCGAGGCGCGGAGAGACCCTGATGATGGCTGGGAACTGGCCGGGGTACGCGACGTCGATGAGCCCGTCCTCGGCGTAGTACCGGACGTCGTCTTGGTAGACGAAGCCCGCCCACCGCTCGAGGAAACGGTCGTGATTGCGGCGGTCCCACTCGACCCCACGTGTCGCGGACTCGAGGTGGTAGAGGACGCTGTCGCGGCAGTAGTGCACCTCGTATCCGGCCTTGCGGAGCCGGAGGCAGAGATCGATGTCCTCGTAGACGTTGAGGAAGCCCGTGTCGAAACGGCCGATCTCCTCGAAGAGCCCGCGGCGAATGAGCATGCAAGCCCCCGTAACGGCCTGAAACGGTCGGGACTTGCCGACCGCGGGATGATCGGCCGGGAACCCAAGGTAGATGTGCTGAGGTATCAGGTCGCGGGTGAAGACAATTCCTGCGTGCTGGATCGTCCCGTCCGGGAAGAGCAGCTTCGACCCGACCACGCCGACCTGTTCCAGCCCGGATGCGCAGCGAATGAGACTGTCGAGCCAGCCCCGCTGGGGGATGGTGTCGTTGTTGAGCAAGAGGATCCAGTCACCTCCCGCTGCTGCCACTCCGTCGTTGCAGGAGCCGGCGAAGCCCGCGCTGCGCTCATGTCGTACGACGCGAATGTCCGGAGCACGTGCGGCGAGAACGGCCGGGGTCGTATCCGTGGACCCGTCGTCGACCACGACGATCTCCGTCAGCGCCTCCTCGGTCCCTGCGAAGAGCGCGTCGAGGCACCGTGCGGTCAACGCTGCACGATTGTGGACAGGGATGACGACTGAGCACGTCGTCATCAGGAGCGACGAAAGCGGCCGCGGAGGCCGTCCCTGAGCGACCAGTACCGGGTGCCGAGACGCCAGAGCCGTGTCTGCATCATGGATCCGAGCTGCGCGTTCAAACTTGCCTCGTTCTCTTGCAGCCACTTCGTCTCTTCGCGTAGAGCGTCCGTCTGTTCGCGAAGAGCGTTCGTCTCCTGGCGCAGCGTGGACTCGACTCCTCGGCGCCATTCGTTCTCCTCCCACGCGCGCTTCAGTTCCTCGTCGCGCTCGAGCAGCTGCGCCTCGAGATTCGCCAGGAGCTCGTCCCGCTCACGCTCCCAGCCCGCGTGCGCGTCGACCTGAGCCTGAAGGTCGTCGATGCGTCCTTTGGCCCGCTCGAGCTCTCGCCGGAGATGGGCGATCTCGAGCTTCTGCTCCGTAGACGAGGCGCCCCGACTGGGCCTCTCCTGCACATCGGCGGCGAGAAGACCCGAGTACAGCCGGCGAACCTCTGGCGGCAGCGTTGCATCGGAAGCGCCGCCGTTTCCGGAGAGCACGTCGATCGTGCTGATCGCATGCCTCCACTCCGACGGGGACGGGGCGAGGTGCAGCTCTCGCGCGACGCGTTTCAGCTCGCGCTCCGCGTCCTCGCGATACCGCGCGAGGTGGGTCACCACGTAGCTCTCGCCGAGGTCGTCGATCGCTCCGTAGTAGGCGCGCCACAGCTCGACCGCCTCCGGAATCGAGACGGCGCCATCGGCGTGGAGCGCTCTCGCAAGCTCGAGCGGATGACGCACGCAGACGAGAATCTCCAAATCGGGGAAGAGCCCACGCCAGAACGGGAGCGTGAGCGAGTTGAACGGATCTACCCAGCCCCAGGGCTCCGCGAGAGCCAGAGAGTCGCAGACGGTCCTTGCCTCGCGCTTGAGAGGCTCGAGCTCGGGCCGGCCCGCCCAGGCGCCGTTGCTCTCCGGCGGGGAGTTCCACGCCGCTCCGGCGGCGTCGAGGATCGCATCGTTGATGCGCGCGAACCGCGCTTCGACCCTGGATCGGTCCGCGTACGTCGCCTCGGGCGGAAGCTCGGATTCAGGGCCGAGATCGACGCCGAGAGCGCTCAAAGCCAGGCCGACCATGGACATGCCCGAATGCGGCATCCCGGCGACACAGATTGGCATGCTGGCTTTCTTATACAGAGAAGCCCCGGCAGACGCCGACGCGCCTCATGCTCGTTACCGGGGCGGGAGCCTCACGGGGGAGGCAAGCGGTAGTAGCTGAACCGGACCTGCGCGCCCAGCTCGCGGGTGTCCGCTTGGCCAAACTGCGAAGGGGAGAAGGTGGGGGACGTGTGCACCGTGACCACGAACGGCCTGTTCGGGGTCGCGAAGGTAAACGTGTGGACTCCGCCGCGGTGCAGTGTCCAGCTCCGGGTCACGAGCGCCCGTCCGGCACCAGAGTCCTCGAGCGGGATGAGTTGCACACGCACGTGCCCGGGCACGTCTGGCCCGCGCCACAACGCACGGGACAGGGTCACCGCGAGGCGACCCCGCGTCTTGGCGACAAAGCGGGTGTAAGACGCATCGGCGCCCGCCCAGCCGTCGCCGTAGATCCCCGCCTGCCTCTCGGCCACGCGCAGCGGGCGCCTCGTCCGGTAGAGCACGAACGGAGGACGGACTGCGATCACACGCCCGTCGAGACCGAAGGAGAGGCTCGAGACAACGTACGGGGTCTGCACCGGCCGACCCGTCAGGTTCGACACAACGGCACCGGTGTTGGACGCGACCTGCACCGGCGTCTCGCTACCGCCGGCCGGATCGGGGATGCCGAGGTTGTAGATCGGTCCGAGTCTGCGGTTCCAGAATTCGAGCTGCCAGAGGCTTTGCACCTCGGGCCAGGGGTCGGCCGTCGTCCCCAGCAGGAACCCGGCTTGCCGCCCCCGACCGAGCGCGCGGTCAATCCAGCTCGGGCTCCCGCTCGTCCCGGCCAGATCGCGAACGCTCTGCGAATAGTCGCGTACCGCCCCCATCACAACGTAGGTGGAGAGGACGAGGAAGACAGCCACCGCGCCGGGCAGGACGAGGGACGGAAGCCACCTTCGTGGCCAGAAGATGAACACGAGCGCCGCCGCGATGCCGCCCGCGATCAGGAGCCGTTCGGTCCAGGCGATCCCGCCGACTAGCTGCGAGAGGCGCAGAAAGGGGATCAGCTGAAACGTGTCGGAGTAGATCGAGATGTTGAGCAGCGTCCCCAGCGGAAGCGCCAGGAAGAGGAGCGCCGGTAGGGCACCCGCAACCACGGTTGCCACACGTGGCCGCGGCAGGCCACGGTCGAGCCAGAGTACGAGCGCGAGGAACAAGAGCGGCGAAAGGAAGAACATGTAACGCTCCTCGATGCGGATCGAGAAGCGTGAGGCGAAGGCCGCTACCTCGACGACGATCCAGGGAACCGAGGCCGCCGTCACCGCTAGGAACGCGCGCTCGGCTTCGTTCCGCGTGCCGCCCCGCCGGAGAGCAAGCGCGAGCAGGAGCAGCAACGCCGACGCGGGGAGCACGCCCACGAATAGCGGCACCTCCGCGACATGCAGGAGCACCCAGTGACGAACGAGGCCGAACGAGTAGCCGCCGTTCGCGACGACCTCATATGACCCAAGCCCACTTGAGAGAGAGCGCCCGTGAGCGAGCTCCCAGACGACGTAGAAGGCCGCCCCCACCAGCAACAGCGCCGCCGAGAGCCAGTAACGGCGGAGTTGGGAAAGGGCGAATCGCAATGAGGACTCGCGTCTCGCCGCCCGCACCTCGAAGAGCACCTTGAGCAATATCGCCGTCGGCAGCACGCCGAGCAGGACGAGTCCCTGGAGACGCACGAGTGACGCGAGCAGGATGGTCGCGAACGCGAGCGTCTGCCGGAGCGCCGACGGTCGCTCGAGCGCCCGCGCAAACGCGAACGACGCCAGCACGAATGCGGGCAGGAACGCGTTCTCGGTCATGAGCGTGCCGGTGTAGAGGAGCGACGGCATCAGCAGCGTCAGCACGACCACTACAACTGCATGGAAGGGCGAGACAAGCCTGCGCGCCCATACAAAGAGCGGCACCACCGTGGCCGTCGCGAGCACGATGTTCACGATCTTCGCGGCGATGTACGTCGTCGACATCGGGTGCAGCCACCAGGCCGGCGCAATCAGCGCCGGGTATGCGATGTTGCCGATGCTCGTTCGCGAGTCACGGATGAGGAAGTGACCCGTCGAGGCAAAGCTCTTCGCGAGCTCGGAGTAGCGGAACTCGTCGCTCATGATCCACGGCGTTGCGATCTGGCGGCCGAGCCAGAGGTGTACGCCGATCGAGACGAGCACGACCGCCGCGAGCGTCCACACCGCCACGTGAGCAGGGCTTCGAGCGCGCTCTCGAACGCGCTCGACCCATGTCGCAGAGCTGGTCAAGGACCGCTCAGCGGCCATGCTCCGCCTCCCGCAGACGCTCTCCGATCTCGGTAAGAGCCGCGCCGGCAGGCGGCAGCCCCAGTTCGGCCGCGGCCGCCGCGACCTCCCTCAGCACTGCGGCCCGCACCGCCCCTCCGCCCGCCGCCTCCTCGAGGGCGGCCGCGTAGCCGTCCGCGACTCGGGCAAGATCGTGCTCGCGTTCGGCATAGGCGCGCGCGGCACCGCCCATCGCCGCCCGCAGCTCCGGGTCCCGCGCGAGCCGCTCGAGCTCGTCGGCAAGCACTTCCACCTCGCCGCCGCCGACCGGAACCTTCAGCGCGACGTCGTCCGGCAGCTCCGAGAACCAGCCGACGTCGCTGACCACCTGCGGCCGTCCGGCAGTCAACGCGCGCACAGCGACCCCAGAAGTCTCGCCCATCGTCGGAAAGCGGAGGCTGACGCAAATGTCGGTCGCCGCCAATAGCGACCAGAGCCTGTCCTCGGGCACGTAATCGAAGTGCATCACGCCTTCCGGGAGCTCGAGGTCGAGACCGGGCGCGACCGAGCCGACAAGCAGCAGCAGCGCGTTCGGAACACGCTCGCGAAGCAGAGCAAAGGCGTCGAGGAGCTGCGGGACCCGTTTGGCCGGGTTCAGGTGGCCGAAGCTCCCGACGATCAGCCGGTCGGTTGGCAACTCCGCGGCCGGCACGTCGGGCGGAATCGGCCAGGCAGCGAGCGGGATGCGCCAGACCGGGCCCTTGTACCCGCGGTCCCGAACGCACCGCTCGACGTACGCCGAGTGGACGATCAGGCCGGTCGACACAGACAACACCTCTCCGGTCAGCGGGAACTCGTGCGCTCGGCGCTCCCAGAGCGGCGGCAGCAAGCCATCGATCACCCCGTGCGCCAGCATCCGGCCGACGGCTCCCGCGTCGCGCTGCATCGCGTCGAGGTAGCCGTTTGCGTTGCGCCGGCCGACCGTGAGTCCCGCGATCAGGTGGTGCAGCACGAAATCGTGCAGCACGACAACCCCCGGCCGCCGGCGCAACTCCTCGACGATCCACCCGTGGTGGGAGGGATCGTTGCCGACGTGATAAAGGGCGATGTCGCAGCGCCGAGCCGAGCGACGCGCCCAGCGCCGAGAATTGCGCCGCACGACCTCGACTTCGAGCCTCTCCTGCAGCTCCGGCAGTAGCATCGCGCTGTAGTCGGCGATCCCGGAGCGCTCCGGCGGCAGCGGCGAGTAGTAAGCGACCTTCAAGCGAGCAGCCGCTCGATCACCCGGTCCCACGAGAGCAGCTCGGCAACGCGGCGCCCGGCCTGCCCCCAGGCCTGCGCGCTGTCGACGTGCGCGCCGAG
Organism: Actinomycetota bacterium; assembly: GCA_046729915.1. Classification (GTDB taxonomy): domain Bacteria; phylum Actinomycetota; class Thermoleophilia; order Gaiellales; family Gaiellaceae; genus AC-32. Next base: position 7,253 of record JBKPHO010000434.1, read on the forward strand.
CCACGAGCACGCTTCCGCAAGCGGCACCGCGGCCGGCTCGCAGACAAGGCCGTTTTCACGATCCTGCACCACTTCGAGTGGCCCGCCGGCGTCCACCGTCGTCACGACGGGCTTCTCCGCTAGGAAGGCCTCGTAGGGAACCATTCCGAAATCCTCATCGACCGGCGCGTAGTAGACGGCGAGGCAGCGGGCGTAGAGGTCGGCCAGCTGCTCGTCGGAGACACGACCGGCGAACACCGCCCGCCCGTCGAGCTCGCGCTGACGGGCCAGGCTCTCGCGGCGTTCACGATCCGGGCCTTCTCCGGCGATCACGCAGCGCAGCGACGGGCTCACGGCGAGCGCCTCGAGCAGCAGGTCGACCCGCTTGGCGCGGTCGAGCCGGCCTACGGAGAGGACGAAGTCGCCGTACTCCTCGCAGCGGTACGGAAGCTCCTGGGGTGGGCACGGGAGGACTTCCGCGGCGAGACCGGTCGACCGTTCCAGCCGACGGGCCACGTTCTCCGAGGTCGTGAACAGGCCCGCAGCCTCGCCGAGTGCAAGCCGGTCGAGCCGGTGAACGGCCCGGCGCAAGGCGCGCCCTTCCGCCGACTCGTCGAACTGGCCGAGCTCCGTGCCGTCCAGCTCGTAGGCCTGCCGGAACTGGTGCAGAAGCCAGACGACCTTGCGCCGGTGCCTCACGGCGTAGGAGGGGAACTTCGTCGCGATCACGAGGTCGATCGGCGCGCCGTCGGCCTCCTCGAGGTCGAGTAGCCGCCAGAGGAACGCCTGCGTCAGCACGCGCTCACCCGGGTACCACTTGAACGGGACGGTCACGAGCTCCGCCTGGTGGTCGCGCTCGCGTAGTTCGGCGACCAGCCGCTCGGTGACAATCTCGGCGCCTCCGCGGATGAACGGTACCTGGGGCAAGCAGACGGCGATTCTCATGTGCGGGCGACGATCGCGTAGTCGAGCGGGCCGAACAGCAGCTCGTTCAGGCGGCGCACATTCGCGCTGATCACTGGGTCGGCCGGCTCGGCCAGTCGCTCCTCCGGCTCGTTCAGATAGCGCAACTCGACCCTGTCGAAGCCGGCCTGGCGGGCCAGCAGCTCGAGGGTCTCGGGCACGACCGGCTGTGCGTGCGTCAGGTCGGCGTAGTAGTTGCGCAGCGCGAGCGGCGAGAGCGGGTTGATCGTCTCCGCCACGAACAGGCCGCCGGGACGCAGCTTGGCCGCGGCGAGCTCGAGCAGGCGGACGAGCGCAGGCGTGGGTAGATGCTCGACGAGCTGCGCCGCGAAGATCCCGCCGAGCACACCGTTCTCGAGACGCTCGAGGTGCTCCACCGCGCCCTCCTCCACGACGTCGAGCCCTTCGCCGCGCGCGTAGGCGACCATGTCCCGGTCGAGGTCGACTCCGCGCGCCTCGACGCCCGCCTCCTTCAGAAGCGCCAGGAACTCGCCGCGACCGCAGCCGAGGTCGAGCACCGGAGCCGCATCCCGGAAGTCGTCCACGTACGGGCGCTGGCGCTCACGGATGGCCTTCGCGGAGCCGCGCATCCGGCTCTCGAAGGCGAAGTAGTCCGGGAGCGGCGGGCGCGCCCCAACCGTGGACGGCGCCCCGGAAGCGGCCACAGCCGGAGCGGCCCCTCGGCTCCGCCGCTCGAACCGGGTAAGCCGCTCCTCGAGCTCCACGGCGCGAGCGGCGATCTCACCGACTCGATGCTCCAGGTCGTCGAGCCCGGCGTCGAGCCGCTGTTCGAGCGCGTCGCGACTCGCGTCCTGTCGCTCGGCGAGCGCGTCCTGTCGTTCGACGAGCGCGTGCAGTCGTTCGACGAGCGCGTCGGTGAGCCGAAGGACCGCGGCATTGAAGCGACGCTGATCGGCCGCAACCGGCTCGACGTACCAGCGCATCAGCTTGCGCAGAACGAGCTTGAGCGGCACGAGCGCGAGCCCCCGCAGGCGACCGAGCGGGGTTGGGCGGTACAGAAACGACCGCTCGGCCGTGACGGCCCAGAGGTCGTCGGCTTCGCGCCGGCGTAGCGCCACGGTGTCGCCGTCAGGCCTCGGGACCTGACCCGACTCGCCCCGCTCGACCTCCATCGTTAGACGCGCGAGAATCGCGTCGAAGCCGCCTTCCTCCGCAATCAAAATCTCATCTGACATTTCGCAGATTGTAGGCAGCGAGCCGCCGCGGCTTCGGTTGGGCGACTCTCGCGAATCTACGAGCCGCCCGTAGTCAGAGAAACCTCCGCGCAAGTGACCAGTACGCTGCGACAAAGGGATTGCCGGCCACAACGACCCGTGGTACGGGAATCATCTTGGGGTCGATTACCGGCGTCAGATGTGTGGCGAGCTCGCGATCCGACACGGTTCGCGCATGCTGCAGGTGACGCCGATGACGCAGCAGCCAGCGAGCGTTGCGCGCGCACCACGTCCAGCCTTTGAGCTTGTCGCGTAGCCAACCCTGACGCCACGCAAGCATTACGAGCCCGGTTTCGGCGGCAAACAGAATCGGTGCGAGCAAAGCGAGCAGCCGGATCGAATAGGCCGTGCCGAGAAAGATCAGCCGGTTCCGCTCCATGAAGTAGTTCTTCCGGACGTTGCGCGCGTACTCGTACTCGTGGAAGACGTTGGCGGCCGGCTCGAGCACGACGCGGTAGCCCCGCATACGCGCTCGCCAGCCCAGCTCGAGATCCTCGTGATAGAGAAAGAGCTCCGGAGTGAATCCGCCCAGCGCATGGAAGAGAGCGGTCCGGATCGCGAGCACGGATCCGTTCGCGTACGTGATCTCCTGCCGCTCGTGGATCGAATCGGCGGGGTCGTCGTAGCGGTCGGACCATGCAAGACCCGCGATGTGGATCACACAGCCGGCAGAGTTGAGGCGCTCCGGCCGGCTCATCTGCCGCAGCCGGCCCATTGCGATCGCTACGGACTCGTCTTCGAGCGCACGGACGAGCGCGGTCACGGCCCCCGGAGCGACGGTCGTGTCGGGATTCAGGAAGAGAAGGGTCTCGTAGCTCGCGTACTGTGCGCCGAGAGATGAGCCGCCCGCGTAGCCGAGGTTCGTGCCGGGCTCGAGCACGCGAACGCCAGGCAACGCCGCGGCCTCCTCGACCTCGGCAGTTCGCTCGCCGTTATTGACGACGATCAGCTCGTGATCGCCCCCCTCCTCGCGGAGTGAGCGCAGGCAGCGCACGAGGGCAGGGCCCGAGTTGTAGGCCACGATCACCACGGAGGCTGGCACCGCGGGAACCCTAAAGCTCGCTTGGGGTCGGGCCGCAAACGCTCTGCTACAGTCGATTTCCGCCCATGGGGACCTCCGCGAACGTTCGCATCTCAGTCGTGCTGCCGTGCCTGAACGAGGAGCGCGCGGTAGGCCAGGTCGTGGACGACGCCTGGGACGGCATCGAATCCGCGGGAGGCGACGGCGAGGTCATCGTCGTGGACAACGGCTCAACTGACCGGTCGCCCGAGATCGCGGAGGAGCACGGGGCCCGGGTCGTCCACGAGCCGAGACGCGGCTACGGCAGCGCCTACTTGCGCGGCCTCGCCGAGGCCCGGGGCGAGATCATCGTCATGGCGGACGCCGACGGCACGTACCCG